>CAZYDW010000072.1:0-1631 GCA_964646445.1 uncultured Bacteroides sp. | reverse complement strand
ATATCATATAATAACGCAAAAGTACATAGGCAAATCTCGTTAATTTATGATTTTTTCCTTTGTGATTTTATAAATTTGATATATTGTTTAACCTGCTCCTGCTCAGCGGGGGAACAGTCTTGCAACAGTTCTGAAAATTCGTCTCTTTGAGTTTGTGTTGGGGTGCTATCAGCGGCAAGTAAATACTCTTCTGAAACACCAAGAACTTCGGCGATTTTTGGTATATGACGCATATAAGATTTTGTTTTCCCCTTTTTCCAATCTGTAACCGCAGAACGATTAATCCCTGCTTGTTTACAGAACTCAGTTTCTGAAAGTCCGCTTTTCCAAAGTAAATCCAGTATTTATACAATATATCCAAAAATCACACCTCTATTCTGTGACATATCAACAATATGTAACTCAATACGTTAGCCTTATTATATGTGGAGCAGGCAATTTCAAAAGTTTGGCAATAAGACCACCTCCAATTTTGCCTGTAAAGGCTTTGTATCGGTTGCATGTGTTAAATGCGGCACAAAAGGCGTGACCGTTTCCCTGCAGACCGAGTGCCGGCGGTAAACCATTAACCGTAGCGGTATAGTAAATTTGCCGCAAAACACATTAGGGAATAGTAAGATGCCCCTTCAAAACTTGTTGCTATTCCTTTATATCATATCATTAAAAGCAACAAATGTCAATCGAAAGGAGGAATATTCCCAGGGCAACAGCATTTACTTTCTAGGAGCGAATAAAATTTTCAAGAACAAATCCGGCTCCAAAGCAGCCTTGAACATCAATCTTTTCTTGCTCTTGCCGCGTCTTCCCTAAAAATAACGTCAGGGTACCAATGAAGCTGATTTTCAATTGCCCAATGCTTCCGCACCGCATAGGCAAATTCATCTATATTCGTCAATGATGTTATGAAATATCTCGTAAACTCCCGTGTTTCATTTTTGTCCGTAATCATAGATTTTGCCATCCCAAGCGCCTTTAAGCCGTGCCATTCTTTTCTCCGCTCAAGCCATTTGATGTCGGTAAGCAACCGATATTCTCGTTTTTCAATTCTGCCATGCTCTTTATCATATGTAATTTTCGATGGAATCTCTCCAACGAATTCATCAAAATAATCTTTCGTATCCTGATATAAAGCCGGCTGATTTTGCTTCAAACCAATAACATAATCAGCTTTTTCCTCTGTGATTTTTTGAACTGTTTTCTTCTGACAGCTCATTGCGTCTGCCGTTACGATTGCTCCTTCGACATCTATCAGGTCTAACAATTCCGGCACCGCTGTAATCTCATTACTCTTTTCATCAACGGCTATTTCTCCCAACAATGGAAAGCGCGTATAAAACGTGTTATTCGGGTATGGTGGACGCTGTTATCGGCACGGACGAGGCAAACCACGTTGAAATGGACGGAGTAACGATACTGCAGGACGAGGAATTTACATTAAGCAGCGGTGCGCCCTGTAAATGTCCCGGTACATCGGGCATCGCGACTGAGGATTGCAACTGCCGTTGTTACGTTTCACACCGCCTTATGACGGACGAGGAATTTTATAACGCCATAGGGCGGCATTTCGATGATAAATCGGTTGACAATTCCGAAAAAAGTAGTATAATAAATATGAGGGGTGGAAAAATTAT
>CAZYDW010000071.1:0-1780 GCA_964646445.1 uncultured Bacteroides sp. | reverse complement strand
AAACATAAGAGCCTATGAGATTACCGCGGTCAAATCCGGATAAATTCATAATGCCGATTTTTGTTGTCAATTTCTTGTTTCTTATACCTACAAGCATACTGCGCTGACCGCCGCCCGCATTTGGCGCAAACGCGCCAGCTTCAAGTATTTTTTCTAAATTATCGCGGCTTATCTGCTTATCCGTATATTTGCGGATTGAGCGCCTTTTCTTTATTATATCTAACAGTTCCATATTATTCAACCTCCACGTTTGAAAGAAAATTGTTCAGATTGCCGTTTTGCGGCGAGGGTGCTGTACGAGTGTACCGTCCTGAGCAAAAAATAGCGAGATGGGCAATTTTATTCAAATGTTTTTCCAACACTGCGGGTCTGTTCCGTAGAAACTGCCCGTTGTACCATACGCAACCGCGGGACAGCCGCGGCAAAAGCCGCGCAGTTCGCATTTTGAACATTTTTCAAATTTATCAAAATCACGATATAATTCCTCTTTGTCGATAAATATATCTCTTAAATTTTCCTCAAACACATTTCCGATCTTACTTTCAAATCGCCGGCAAGCGTACACATCGCCGTTAGGCAAAATCGTCATATGAGATATACCGCAATGACAGCCGTCATAAACCATATTTTTATCCGCTTTTTCGGGAATTTTAAATATACCTTTTTCGTACAGATATAAAGTCCATAAATGGTCTTTCGGATTAAAATATGTTTTAACGCCCCTCGCCCTGTATTGCTCATACTTTTTCCATAAGGCGTCTAAAAAATCTCTGTATTCAAGCGGTTTTATCGCAATTTTCTTTTCCCCGCCCGTAGGACAATAGCGTCCGAAAGCGAAAATATCAGCCTCGTTTTCCACAACTAAGTCAACAACTTCGGGCATTTCCTTTATATTAACATCGGAAACCGTAGACATAATCGCGCATTTAATCCCCGCGTTCCTGATGTGCTTTATTGCTTTTATTGTGCTGTCAAAAGAGCCTTTCTTGCGTAACATATCGTGTGTTTCTCTCATTCCGTCAATGGATAACTGATACTTTTCACAGCCGCAATCCTTTAACCGTCTGCAAACATCATCATTCAAGCGGAAAGGATTACCCATAATTGTGAATTTATATCCCTTTGATTTTATAATATCCGTTAAAGCCCAAAAATCGGGGTGTAAAATCGGGTCGCCGCCTGTGATATAGAAATACGGTGTCCGTCCAAGCCGCTCGCACATATTCTCGCAATTGGCAATAACCTTTTTCATATTATCTAAAGGCATATGCAAAAGTTCTTTGCATTTTCCCTCTGAAAATATATAACAATGCTTGCACCGTTGGTCACAGTAATCTGTAATATGCCATTGAAATGCAAAATACGGTTTCATAATAAAACATACCTTTCGTTAAAATTTTGAAAGCGCTCCCAATGTGCGTAAGATCGGGAACGCTATCAAAAGCTGATTATTTGCCGCTTGCGCCGCAAGCGCTTCCGCACGCTGACGGAGTTTCCTTTTTGGGTTCGTCTGACGCGCCGCAAGCCGACGGAGCTTCCTTTGGCTCATCTGACGCGCCGCAAGCGCTTCCGCAGGCTGACGCCGCCTTTCTATCATTCCAAGCCGCTACATTTGATAATGACATAACAATGACCTCCTATAAGATTATTCAGAGCATTTTTATCTCTGTAACCTTATTTTACAATGCGTTTTTTGCAAAAACAAGTACGTACTTTTTTATTAGGCAGTTACTTTTTTGTAACTGCTGAGTAAATGTGCGAACCTCTGTTGACTTTGTTG
>CAZYDW010000070.1:0-1980 GCA_964646445.1 uncultured Bacteroides sp. | reverse complement strand
ACAGGGCTTTACCGTGTCTTACGCAGGCAAGGACAAATGGCAATAAAACCGCCAAGTTATTGCAATAGAAAAGGGGCTATTCCAACCAAACGTTGAAATAGCCCCCGCCGTTTTAAGAGCTTTTATCAGAGAACGGTTACCAATTGATTATCGGCATCTAATATTACTTGTTTGCCAATAGGCATTGTATTGATAGGCAATGTATGACCGCAATCAAAATCTGCTAAAACAGGAAAAGAAGGCTCCTTTACTATTTCAAGCAGAATGTCGATATGGCTTTTACCGCTTTCGATATCATCATAATTCTTGAACTTACCGAGAATCAGACCGCCGATTTTATTAAATACGCCTTTTAGGTATAACGAGCTGAATATTCTCTCACAGAAATCCGCCTCTGCGCCGAGTTCCTCTAAAAACAGAATATCTCCGTCTTTTACATCAGGGCAATATTCAGTATCATAAAGCAAATTGAAATTGTCAAAATTACCGCCTATCAATCTGCCCTCGCCAATCCCCGATTTAACTGTTATCAGCTTGTTGGGTAAAAGCTTTTCATTTGCAATCTGCTTATCAAAATCTTTATCCGACTTATACCAATCCGTATTCTCATTTGTGAAAAATTCGGGATGGTCAATCGTATAAGTTTCCCTATTGTTTACGGCATTCAAAAACGAATAAAATGCAAAATCAGAATAGTATGCATTATGGGCAAGCGAGGTTATATAATTCGGTCCATAGAATACAGGGAATCCACATTTCTCATAAACAGCAAGCAAAACGGATGTAACATCTGAAAGACCTACTATAATTTTAGGATGCTCCATTAAGTATTCGTAGTCTATGTATGGCAATATTGAATCGGATACATATCCGCCTGCTGATGCCATAATGCACTTAACATCGTTATCATAAATCAATTCATTAAGTTCATTTGCTCTTTCCTTTATCGTTTCTGAGCGATAAGCAGACTCCGATTTACCATAGCATCTGCCTTTTTTTACAATAAAGCCTTTTTCTGTCAAGTATCTTTCAGCCTTCAATGCAGCATAAGGTGCATCACAGGTTATGGGATTTGATGGCGAAAAAATACCGATGGTATCACCTTGCCTTAAATAAGGCATAAAAGTATCATTCATAAAATACTCCTCTCTTAAATTTTCAAGGTACGGTTATTTGATAATGATACTTTTTACATTGGTTTCCTCCGAATAAGTGATTAACTGTTAACTACATTATTGCATAAAAGCAAATATATTTCAACTGTTAATTACTTTAAATACAAGCAACTTTTCAATATAAATCAATCGACAATATTCTGACTTTTCAATATTTTATTTAAGTTTTCAAATATGCTCATTAAATCATCACAACAATAATCCGCATTGCTATTATATCCTTTATGTACCAATACAGTTTTCATACCTGCGTTATTTCCACCTATAATATCAGCACTGACACTGTCTCCGACCATTATGTACTTTTCGTCAGGATACAGAGATTTAGCAATATTGAATAATTCTTTTCTGGGCTTGTCGAAACCATAATTAGCAGAAACAATAATGTTATCAAAATATTTTGTTATATTTAACTTATCTAATACCTCAATTAAATCCGGATAGTTATTTGATAATATGGCATTTTTGTATCCCTTTTTTATGGATTTTTCAAGGGCTTTAATCGTATCGGGATAAAGAGTATAATTTTCAATTTTCTTTATGTTTTCACGGACAAGAGCTGCTGCTTTTGCTGCTTTGTCACTATTTGCCCCAAGACTGATATAATCGTTAGCAATTTTATTGTTCATAAAATCCCACCATTCATCGCCAATCAAATTGCTAAAATTCTCATTCGGCATATGCCAGGTAAAACCTCTTGCCATACATTTTCTGATTTCATTAAATGTAATATTGTTATTTGGTTCAACTTCTTTTAAAGAATTGTAAACCGTATTACTCCATAAAGGATTGCTGTAAACTAAAG
>CAZYDW010000069.1:0-2108 GCA_964646445.1 uncultured Bacteroides sp. | reverse complement strand
AAATAATTGAAAGCATTATCAACACCATTTCTCGCAGAAACAAGCTAAATCTTTTGATAACAGATGGTGAGCTTTTATATGTTCATACAAATATGAAAAACACCCTGTATTACAAGGATGACAGTAACAGCACAATGTTTGCTACTACTCCGCTTGGCAATGAGCTATGGCATAATGTGCCGATGTGTACCTTGCATATTTATCAAAACGGCAAATTAAAATACAGCGGTAAAAATCATCACAATGAATACATCGAGTCTATTCAATTTATCAATGAAAATTCTAACTTTAACTTATAGAGAGAATACTAATGGATAATCAAGAAATCAAAAACGCAATTTATCAAAAATATATTGAACCAACGAAAAGGAAAAGAAAGAATTATGTTGGTGTGGAATTTGAACTGCCTATTGTAAATTTGGATAAGCAGGCTGTAGACTTTGACAGTGTTCATAAGCTTACAGATGCATTTTGCAGGCATTTCGATTTTAATGAGTTTCACAAAGACGATAACGGCAATATTTATTCTGCTCTCTCAAGCGAAAACGGTGACGGACTTTCTTATGACTGCAGCTACAACACGCTTGAGTTATCATTTGGCACTGAAAGCAACTTGAATGTGCTTAACGAAAGATTTGAAAAGTATTACACCTTTATTCAGAGCTTTCTCTTACCGCGTAATCACACATTAACAGGAATGGGAATTAATCCGTATCGTGAATACAATAAAAATGAGCCTATTGCGAGTGAAAGATACAGAATGCTTTTTCATCATCTTTCATCATACAAAAAATATAACAACTTTGAATTCCATAATTATCCTAATTTTGGCTTATTCTCCTGTGCATCACAGGTACAGCTTGATGTTGAAGAAGGCAATGTTGTTGAAGTTATAAACACCTTTTCAAAATTAGAACCGTTAAAATCGCAATTATTTGCAAATTCGCCATTAGGGGATTTGCTTTGCAGTCGAGACTATCTTTGGAAAAAAAGTCTGCACGGTCTTAATCCTCGCAATGTTGATATGTTTAATGAAGAACTTTCAAGCATTGACGAGCTTGTTGAATACATTGCAAATATGAGCATGTATTGCGTAGAGAGAAATAAAAAATATATTAATTTCTCCCCTGTCCCACTGTATGAATACTTCAACAGCGAATCTATAGAAGGTGAATACTTTGAAGACGGTAGATATAAAAAAATCATTTTTAAACCTGAAATTAAAGATTTAGACTATCTTCGTTCATTCAAATTAGAGGATTTAACCTTCAGAGGAACCATTGAATTCAGGAGCGGATGCACACAGCCTGTCAGAGAAATTTTTGCCCTTGCAGCATTTCATGCAGGATTAATTGAAAACGTTTCACAATTAAGCAAATTGCTGAACAAAGATACAGTTATATATAACCATGGATACACTCCATCTGAGCTTAGGGAAATATTTAATCACCGAGGCTTACCCAACTTTGTTGACAGCAATGCTCTTTCAAAGCTGTTGACAAAAATCATCGATCTTGCAAAAGAAGGACTTGTTAAAAGAAATATGCAGGAAGAGAAGTTCTTACTTCCTCTTTATAGCAGGGCAAAGCATCTTTTCAGTCCTGCAAAACAGATGACAGACGGTATTGATATTGGTGTACCGATTGAATATTATATAGATGATTATTCAAAAATCTGATTATTACGAGGAAAATTTATAACATATTCGCCGATGTCCCCCGCCTCATATGCGGCGGGTCCGCTTCAGAATTTCAGCGGGAGTTAAATATGGAAAATGAAGTAATTTTAGGAAATATAATGGTTGACTGTGATGATGAGAAAAAGCTGCAAAAATTCTATGCTGATTTGCTTAATTGGGAAATGTGCGAGCTATTTGCAAGACCTGCGGTTCGCAGTTCAAACGCAATAGTGTTTTTATTTATTGAGAAATCTGATTATGTTGCCCCCAGTATGCCCTGAAGAAAACGGCAAACAACAAAAGCAAATGCATTTTAATTTTCAGGATACAAAAATAACGGGCACTGCAAAAGCAGTGTCCGTTATTTTGGCAGGGGCGGTTGCCATTTCATTAAACCCCCAAATTGTTAAGCAGATAGATGTTTGATTGC
>CAZYDW010000068.1:0-2136 GCA_964646445.1 uncultured Bacteroides sp. | reverse complement strand
CTCGGCGGTACGGGCTGGCCATTTGTGGGACTGGCAACCGAATTGGCGTTGATTACCACAGCCGCCAATGTCAATATCGGAAGTGCCTTAAAGATTGCATTAAAAACTTTTCCCTTGAAATTTTGTCTGTTCATTTTTTCTCTCCTAACATATTTTTTTGCCTAAGAGTATCTTAAGCTTCTACTGTGAGTTTATCATTTTGTCCTTAAAAATGCAATACCTTTTGACAAAACGGGCGATTAACCTTACAAAGTGGGAAAATCAGCAACCGAATACAACCACGGTTCGGAAAATTTTACGTTCATTATCGTAAAACCATTCCACCGTTCCGTTGTAATTTTTTGCTGCCCTTTGTATGCTTTTCATTCCGATACCGTGGGAGCTTTTTTGCTGCTTTTGCGTGGCTAAAGCTCCGTTCAGTATTTTTGGAGCCACATCGGAGCTGTTTTCTATTTTAACTGAGGGGAAAACCCCGTTTGTAGAATATAAATTCAAATAAATTTTTCTTTCCGATGACTTATCACAGGCTTCAATAGCGTTGTCAAGCATATTAGCGAATATAGCTGCCGTGTCTGTATCGGAAATAAAGTCAAAACTCAAATAAGAAGAATAAATATGTATCTCTATCCCTTTTTCTTTACATTCCCGTACTTTTTGGTGAAGCAGAATATTCAGCACCGTATTATCGGTATATTTCTCATATCGACTTTCCATATATTTGTTCTCTATACCCTTAATAAAATCCTCGGCCTGCCGGTTATCCTTGCCCACCATTTCCGAAATGATATTCAGCTGCTTTTGAAAGTCGTGCTTCATTATGCGAATATTTTCATATTGTTCCGACTCCAGACTATATTTCATTGCTCGCAGCTTGTTCCTGTTATTTTCCTCTCTCAAAAGGCGCAGATTACGGTTTTTTACCCGAATAATTTCGTTGACAGCAAAAACAACGATATTTATAAAAAGCATACTCATGCATATAAGCCCAAAGGTTCTTTCGTTGCCGCTGTAGGTATACATCATTACAGTTAAGCATGCCGTTGTCAATATCGGCACAAAAATTAAAATCATAGAGTTATCATCGCTGCAATCCACCTTTTTCTTACGTATTCTTTTTACAAGAATTAGGCATATAAAAAATATAAATTTGCTGAGCGCTGTCAATGCCATAGATTCATTCGGGGTCAGCATCAATGGAGTGCTGAAAGAATATTTTTTATTCAAAATCAATATCAACACCAAATACTCTCCAACAATTGATAACAAATTAAGTATCAGGCTGCTGTATATCGCTTCCTTACAGTCAACCTCATAAGATAAAACAAAAATCAGATAGTTCACCATGAAAAAAGCCACTATGGATAAGGCAGCATATCCTGCGCTGTTTACCCAAAACAAGCAGAAATAACCTGCTACGGTCAAAGCTGCACTTTTGACATAGCTGTACTTCGGATAAAACGTCGTACTCGCGTAATATATCATCAGCAAGCATTCAAGGGAAATGCCCAAAATCAAACCCGCATCTATTCTCATACTGTACCTCCCGACCACTTTGCAAAATTTTTGAGGAAAGCGGCCGCTTTCCTTTTTGACATCATGATATTGTAGCTTTTGTCACTGTGACGGCAGGTGACTGTTGACGGGGTATAACCAGTAACATAATTCATATTTATGTAATAGCTTGCGTGAACCTCGCAAAAGCAATCGAGAGTGAGCTGCTGCTTTACGTTTTTGAATAAATCCTTTGTCTCAATTTCTCCGTCCACGGTTACGATTTTTGTAACCCGGTTTTCCGTGCAGGCAAAAATAATATTCTTTTGCAAGATATTAACCGGTTTTTTATTTACCGTTATTTTCAAAAATTTTTTCCTTGATCGCAGTTCCTTTATCGCTGACTCAATTCCGTAGCAAAGTCGCCTGTCATCCATCGGCTTTGTCCAAAAACGAAAAGCGTGCTTGTTCATAGCATCGTCCATATAACATTCATGATTAGTAACGAAAAATATTAAACAGCCGGGGGTTTTCTTGTGCAAGAACTCAGCGGTTTCAATCCCGTTGAAGCCCTCCATTTCAACGTCTAAAAAGCACAAATCAATTTTTTCCGGGTTCTCCAGCAGCTGTTTCGGATCGTTAAAT
>CAZYDW010000067.1:0-2181 GCA_964646445.1 uncultured Bacteroides sp. | reverse complement strand
TGGCAATCGCTTTTCCCTCCTGCGTGCGCTCAACAATCATGTCACGTTCAAACTGAGCAAAACAAAACATGACGTTTCTTATAAGCGTACCTGTTGGAGAATCGTTCATAATTCCCATGTTGAGGATATTTACAGTAATGCCTTTGCTAATTAAGTCCTCCACTAATTCCATACCTTGTCTCGCTGTTCTCGCAAATCGGTCAAGCTTCGTAACAATCAGCGTATCACCGTCACGAAGCACACTTTTCAATTTGTCAAACTCCGGGCGGTCTATTTTTGTTCCAGTGAAAGAATCGAAATAGATTTTATCTGCACCAGCTTTTTCAAGGGCGGTAATCTGCGCTTCAAGGCTGTTTCCGTCACGGGCTTGCCCTTTGGTCGAAACACGAGCATATCCGTAAACCATAATGACACCTCCTAAAATTCTATATCTGTCATACCTCGCTCCATTTCAATTTCAGCGAGTGTATCGACAATCTTTTTTTCTGTATGATATAAAACTTCGCCGGATTGGTTAATTACTTTGCGTACCATATCATAGCTGACAGTTCGCCCTCTGCGATTACATTCTTCCCATAATTGCCGACACGACATATTTAATCTATATCTCCGCTGGTCTAAACTAAATTGCATACTTATCCCTCATCATAATCAATAATAAATTCCTCGTCATTTTCTGTACTTTGTGCTATCAACTGAAATCCCATTGTTTCAAGCATTTTTACAAATGTACCGACTTTTAAATCAGACCTATTCAACATCTGCATGACATTTGACATACTTCCCAAATCAGCATACTCCACCAATTCTTTCATGCTGGTGCCTGTTACTCCCATAACTGTTTCAACTATTTCAATCGCTGTCATGTTATCACCACCTATTCATCAGAAAGCAGAGCGTCTAAATCCTGCGGCATTGGGAAAATAGGTTCACTCCTCATATCAATGACCCATTCCTGCTTACTACCCATTTTATCCCGTACCACTATCTCACAGCCCATTGCGTTCAGCATCCTATACAAGTTGTCAATGCGAATACCATTCTTATTGTTGTTCAACATTCCCGTGATATTGGATTGGCTTGCAAAACCGGCTTCTGCGGCAAGTCTGGGCTGTTTCCATCCCCGAAGTGCCATTACTTTTCTTATAACGTCTTTTTCTGTCATACTGTTTACCTCCTTTTGAACTATTATACCATAGAAAAATCTATATGTCAATAGGAAAAGCTATTTTCAGATAGAAATTTCTTTTGAGTTATTTTAGTAAATGCTAAAATTATGTGTAAATTATTCTTATAAGTGTCTATATATATATAACTTATACACAAACTTTAGTAAATACTAAAGTCTTTTTATTTTTCTCGGATATTTACGGCACTTCCTCGGCGGCTGGGCGGCGGTTCATATCCCCCCGGGCATACCCCCTAAAGCGTTTATTTTGCCTTTTACGGGCGTTTTCCGCTCAACATGGATAAAAATCCACATTGAAACGCAAAAACCCGCTTAAAACGCCTTTAAACGCTTTACAGCGGCTTTTCTTTTCAAGCTGTACAGCATAGAAACAGCGCATAAATAAAACCCCGAACGGGTAAACCCGCCGGGGCTTTGTTAAATATTTACTTGTTTCGTTTCAATAGTTCGGAAAAAATAACAAACGGTAAAACCAAAATACATAATACAAACAATTCTTTTTTTACCTCCTATTATACGAATGTAAAGCGGCTTGCTGTTGTTGTACGGGTATATTTTGCGGCTATTACGGGCAATTCCTTTTTTAATGCCGTTGTATCAATCCTTGAGCTTGAAACCGGCTTGAATGTTGCTTTATGTTCGTTGCCCGTCAAAATTTCAAGATTGTTCCGTTTCATGTACTCTTTCAATTCATCTTGCAAGCCCTCAATAATTGCGCTTGTTTCTTCCTGTAAACGCTTGTATTCTGCAAGCTGTTTCATGGTATCATTGTAATTCAACATTGTTTTTACCTCCTGTTATTTTCGATTTTGTCCGTTACCTTTTCAAGCAATCTATATAAATCCTTGTAATAATCGCTATTGTATGGATTTTCGCAAATTGCTTTCAAATCGTATATTGCGCCCGTTGCATTTTCTAAAATTTCCGGGTCTGTTTCGCTTGCTACACTTGCCAGCGCGTCCACAATATCAGCGGGGAAATATTCAAATTTC
>CAZYDW010000066.1:0-2228 GCA_964646445.1 uncultured Bacteroides sp. | reverse complement strand
GTTCGCAGGCCCCATTTCAAGCGAGCTTGATGGAGCGCTGCTCCGATTTAAAAAATAAGGAGTAATAAATATTAATGATTGAGAAAGCATCTTCATTCAAATTAAGCTACGGCTTGTTTGTCCTGACCGCAAATGACAGCGGTAAAGACAACGGCTGTATTATCAACACTGCGGCGCAGCTTACGGAAAGTCCGTATCAAATATCCATAACGGTAAATAAAAATAATCTCACTCACGATATGATTTTATCAACCGGCAAATTCAATGTTTCTGTTCTGACTGAAAGCGTACCGTTTGAGGTGATTAAGCACTATGGCTTTCAAAGCGGCAGGGATACTGAAAAAATTATGGGCGATGCACTTCCAAGAAGTCAGAACGGCATTGTCTATCTGTCAAGCTATACAAATGCATTTATCAGCGCAAAGGTTACAGAAACTATTGATTGCGGCACACATACACTTTTTATTGCCGGGGTTAATGAGGCAGAGGTAATCAGTGACGAGCCGTCGGTAACATACCAATATTATTTTGACCGTATTAAGCCTAAGCCGCAGGAAAAGAAAAAAGGCTTTGTATGTGAAATATGCGGTTATGTTTATGAGGGCGATGAATTGCCGGAGGATTTTATATGCCCGATATGCAAGCACGGTGCGGATGCATTTAAACCGCTTTGACGGAGGTAATATATGAAGGCTGAAATTATACTTTCCAAGGAATTTAAAACAGGCGAAATCGACAAAAGAATATACGGCTCGTTTATTGAACATCTCGGAAGAGCGGTATATGGCGGAATTTATGAGCCCGGTCATATTACTGCTGATGATGACGGCTTCAGGACTGATGTAATTAATCTTGTAAAAGAACTTAATGTCCCCATTGTGCGTTATCCGGGCGGCAATTTTGTTTCGGGCTACAACTGGGAGGACGGTGTAGGTCCCGTTGATAAAAGACCTAAACGCCTTGACCTTGCCTGGGGTACAACCGAACCTAACTATTTTGGAACAAACGAATTTATGAAATGGTGCAAAAAAGCAAATACCGAATGTATGATGGCGGTTAATCTCGGCACAAGGGGAGCAGATGAAGCACGAAATCTTGTTGAATATACAAATCACAAAAGCGGCTCAGCATGGTCTGATTTAAGAATATCTCACGGTTACGGTGAACCTTGGGGCATAAAGCTGTGGTGCCTTGGAAACGAGATGGACGGCGCATGGCAAATGGGCGCCAAAACCGCCGCGCAATATGGCAGAACTGCCCTTGAAGCGTCAAAAATGATGAAATGGACTGACAGCAGTATTGAGACTGTGCTTTGCGGCTCGTCAAGCAGAAATTCAAAAACCTTCGGAGAATGGGAAGCGGTTTCCCTTGATATTGCATATGACAGTATAGATTATGTTTCGCTTCATCAGTATTACGGTAATCACGACAATGACACCGAATCCTTTCTTGCACAGACTCTTGAGCTTGAGGAGTTTATACATACCGTTCTTTGTGTTTGCGATTATATTAAGGCAAAAAAGCGTTCAAATAAAACAGTAAACCTTTCCTTTGATGAATGGAATGTTTGGTATCATTCGGATAATGTTCCTTATGAAAGGTGGTCTGTTGCGCCCGCGAGGCTTGAGGATATATATAATTTTGAGGATGCACTGCTTGTTGGCTCAATGCTCATAACTCTGCTTCGCCATTGCGACAGGATTAAAATTGCCTGCCTTGCACAGCTTGTCAATGTTATAGCACCCATATTTACACAAACAGGCGGCGGCGTATTCAGGCAAACTGTTTTTTATCCCTTTAAGCATATGAGTAATTTCGGCAGAGGAGCGGCGCTTAATCCAATCGTTAAATGCCCTAAGCATGATACAAAGCGTTTTACCGATGTGCCTTATATTGAAACGATTGCCACCTATGACGAGGAAAATGAAAGTATGGCACTTTTCTGTGTCAATAAGTCGCTTGACGAGGATGTTGTACTTAATGTCAGCCTTATGGATTTTGACGGCTTTATGCCCGACAGATTTATTTCAATGGACGGCTGTGATAAAAACGCGGTGAACGGGTTTGAAAATCAGCCGGTAAAGCCGCACAACAATGAACTGCCGCGTATTGACAATAATTTACTTGAGGTGCGCCTTAAGCCGTTTAGCTGGAATGTAATAACATTAAAAAAATAACCTATTCGCCGATGTCCCCCGCCTCTTAGGCGGCGGGGTCCATTTCAGAAT
>CAZYDW010000065.1:0-2460 GCA_964646445.1 uncultured Bacteroides sp. | reverse complement strand
CTGCCGCTTGCAGCAGTTCGCGGATCTTTGCCCGCCGTTCCTTTTCTTCCGGTGTTCGATTTTTTCTTGCCATAATTGAAACCTCCATCCTGGTGTCACTATTCTACACCTTGACGGAGGTTTACACAATCTTTGGGAGAGTCTCAAGGAATAAAATATCCTGCCCGCTTTTTGTTATGCGGGCATTTCACCCGTCATAATAAAATTACAATATCCTGTTTTATTTTCCTCTATGAAGTTGACTAATTCGTAATAATCCCGCTCAAACGCCAACCTCTGAACAACAGGCAAGTCAAACATATTTGTCAAGCCCGTGTCACGAATAGCAAGTATTTGTTCTTTGACCTTATCAGACATAACCGCCGCCTTTCATTCATCTTCTGATAAATCCATGTTCATTTCAAGTTTGTAGTAAATATCTATATCCCTGATAATTCCGTCAATGTCCTTGTCGTCAAGGTCATATGTCCATTGTTGCAATTCATTGATTGTAATTATTTCTTCAATCGCCGTCCGGTATCTTTCTTCAATCACGCGCATTCCGTTCGCGCGTTCGTCGATATAATTGTCAAGTTCCTTTAATACCTGCTCTTTTGAAGAACATGTCTTAATAACAAAAGTGATAGGGAAGTGCATCACTTTATCAATATCAAGCAAATACTTATCATAGTTATTAACTTCCGTAACTTGAAAAAACCGTCCAACCGGGCGCATAACAAAATCAATTCCACCGTCATTAGCATTTGTCCGCCCAGTTTTGAAAAGCTGTAATTCTTCTTCTTTGATTGTATCAAGGCTATACCCGAAATAAACTTTGATATTGCTATAATGGTTTTTCAAAATAGCATAACTAATAATTTCAAAGATACGCGCTTCTGCATCCTCTGTTAGCAAGTCGTTAATCTGCTTTTTCTTTTCTGAATAATCCGTAAGTTTTTTCATGTGCTGTAGGACATTCAGCAAGGCGTGGTCTTTAGTCATGAGCAATTCAACATATTTTTCTATTACTTTGCAGCATGTTTTACTAATATCTTTTTTGTCAACATAAAGATAATCAATATGAAGCAGATACTTTCCATTGTCGATGATTATTAAATCATTTGAAACATTCGGAAACTTGTTTCTAAATTCGCCGTTCACGCGAGAATTAAGCGCATGATTTTGCAATTTACTACCGCCATAAAGCCCACGATAGTAATTAAATAGGCGCATATAGTCATATCCGCCAAAATTCCTATATTTATCAGGCTGATTAAAGAAATCATACTGGTAAAAATACAAAATGGAATAGATAGCATATATATTTGCAAGACTACGGCGCGTCTTGCTGTCACCGTGAACAGCTTTCATTTTCTTGTCAAGATATTGTAATAACAAGCTATTGTCATATATTGCCTGATACTCTACAGGATAATCTTCAATGAGAATTTCCTTTATAAAATCTTCAGTAATCTTCATTATCCGCTATCCTCTCACATATTTTGATTTTGCATTCGTCTTACGCGCTTTCTCTTTGACTAAAATCTTGCCCTTGTATTCTGTAGTAATACCTGTACGGCGCAATCCTATTTCAAAATATTCTTCATTCATATCAATACCCACAGCAATCCTGCCCAACTTTACAGCAACGGCAGATGTAGTAAAGGAACCAGAAAACGGGTCTAATACCACATCACCCGCATTTGATGAAGCCTTTATTATTCTTTCAAGTAGAGATTCCGGCTTTTGGGTTGGATGATTTTCGTATTCGTCCATCTTGAAACGGACGCGGCTAAATTCCCATACATTACCGGGGACTTTTTCGCTGTTATACGGTTGCGGCGGGTTTTTCCTATAATCTATAAGTTTACGTCTTGCCCCTGTCTTTGCTTCAACAAGAATATCTTCATGGTTAAAAACATACTTTGCTTTTGCGTTCTTATTTATCATCAAAATAGGTTCATACAGAGAGCCGTACATTTTTTTGCTTTGAACGCCTGAGCTATCATATGTCCAGACTATACGGCAAAGAACATTATAGTTTTCGGAAACATAAACATCTAAATACGGCATATGTTGAGTTGCTGTCATAAAATACATTGTTCCATCATCACGGAGAACGCGTAAGCATTCATCAATCCATTCTTTGCACCAATCAACATATGCTTGAACACTATCCCATTTATCACTATTGTTTCCGAAATTTTTACCGATGTTATAGGGGGCATCGGCAAATATTAAATTAACAGAACTACTTTTCATGCTTTTTAACACTGACAAACAATCCCCCAATATAGCCATTGAATTATTGTTATGTCTTTCCTCAAAATTACAGGTTGCGGAAAAAAGCCCCTTAAAGTCATATGTAATTTGCGGCGCTATGGAAAACGGTTTTATATTATCGGAAACGGTTTTATCCTCTAGCCGTTCGGAAATTCCTGTGTATAGGTCTAATGTTATCTGAACGGGTTCATTCATTCA
>CAZYDW010000064.1:0-2532 GCA_964646445.1 uncultured Bacteroides sp. | reverse complement strand
TTATAAAAGAGAAAGAATAGATTGGGAGAATTTGGGGAGATAGCTTCCAGCCTGCCGGACTGATATTATCGCAAAACTGAATTCATTTTTTTTGAGAGAGTCGAGCAATCGGCTCTTTCTGTTTTTTGCAAGAAAAACAATGCCCGGAGTAATCCGGGTATTTTTATGCCCGTTTTTAACGGAGGGAGGTGAGGTGCATGGACGCAAACAGAAGCTCCTCGCCGATGCCGATAACTCGATTAATCTGATAATTACTGTCGGGCATCCGTTTGTATAAAAAATCAGCCCCGCGTTGAAGGGCTGATTTTTATTTGCTTTTAATTTCTTCTTTGCGGCGGCGGAAGAAAATCATCCGGGGAATCTTTTTCCATTTGCTGCACTCTTTCAATTTTCTTTTGTCTGCGTTTTTGCTTTTTCCGCTGATTGCTTATAAACAGGAATATATATATAAGCACAAGCAAAACCGCTGTAACAATTATTATCTTTACGGCGGTTGAGCCGAAAAATGCTTTTATTGCATTAATAACCTTTAAAAATGTTGAAAGCTCGACATCGTTTGCTGCCACAAGCTCCACTGTCGCTATAACCATATCGCCGTAAATCACATTGGCTTTACATACCGACTGACCCTTTGTAACGGGAGCGTTAAGGAACTCAGGACTTTCAACTATATCATAAATAACGGCAGATTTATCAAGCCCGGCAGGAACAATTACATTTATATTTTCCTTCGCTACAAGCTGGACACTGTCAGCGTCTTTTCCGTTTTCAACGGGTATTTCACTTATGACCTCGCTTTCATTTATCAGTGTGGTATATTTAAGACTGTCAAAAGCCCATTCAAACAATGACTTTGCATCTATAAACGAACACTTTGATTCGTATGATTCGCCGTTGATTGCCTGCCTCGGCGATTTCATAACAACAGCAAGATAATTGTAGCCGTTTTTTGACGCCTTGGTTATTACGCAGTATTCAGCTTCATCGGTTGAACCGGTTTTGATACCCTGTGCATACTCATAATAGTAGGAAACATATCCGGGCAGCAGCATCAGGTTGGTGTGGTTTAAAATCATACCGTTATAGCTGACCTGCGTTTGTGTTGAATACTTAACGAAATCGCTGTTTTTAAGAGCGGCAAGTGTTATTGTTGACATATCCCTTGCTGTGGAATAGTGATTATCATCATGCAGACCGTCGGGATTTACAAAATTGGTATCCTTACAGCCGAGACTTTTTACCCACTCATTCATCATTGATACAAATGCGGTTGTATTTCCGGCGACATATTCTGCCAATATTTGACAGGCATCGCATGCGGAATACACCAATGTAAGCTGTAAAAGCATATCAATTGTTAATTCTTCGCCAACCTCAATGCCTGCAACCTGCGCTCCTGTTCCGAGTGTTGCATCAAATGCCGATTGGCTCATTTTTGTTTTTGCGTTCAAATCCTTTACATTATTAAGAACAACCATTGCAGTTACAATTTTTGTGAGTGATGCGGGATAGAGCCTTTCATCGGGATTCTTTTCGGCAACAACGGGATAGCTTTCATCGTCAAGATTAATCAGCATATACGCCTGTGCATAAATCGTTTTGTCAGGCTCATAGGTTGCGGCGAAGCAGCTTGACAGAGGGGCGGAAAATACCGCGCATATTACCATAATAACCGATAAAATATAAGAAAGTGTTTTTTTCATTACTTGACACCTTTGTGTTAAAAATATATTATATATAGTATATTATCATTTTTATCGGTTATTTTAAAGAGCTTATTTATATTTTTTGGAGAAATTTATGATTTATTTAACAGGTGATACTCACGGCGACCTTTCCGGCTTTAAAAATCCCAAGCTTTCAAAGCTCGGGGAAAAGGATATTTTAATAGTATGCGGCGATTTCGGATTTATCTGGGACCCTGATGACGAGCAGGAAAAAAAGAAAATGGACTGGCTGAAAAAACGCAAATACACAATTTGCTTTGTTGACGGGGCTCATGAAAATTTTGATGTTTTAAATTCATATACTCCTTACAGATGGAAGGGCGGTAACGCTCATAAAATTGCGGATAATATTTTTCATCTTATGAGAGGCGAAGTGTTTACCTTTGAAGGCAAGACATTTTTTGTAATGGGCGGCGGCGAAAGCGAGGACGCGCATATGCGAAGCGAGGGTAAAAGCTGGTGGGAAGCTGAACTCCCCAATGCCGAGGAGCTTAAAAACGGTGTTGAAAATCTTAACGACAGTGAAAGAAATATTAATTATATCCTTACCTATGAAGCACCGACAATTGCAAAGGAAATACTTAAGCAAAGAACAAACAAGGATATTTTGATAACTCCGCTCAATACCTATCTTCAGGAAATTATGCATAATGTTGATTATATGCACTGGTATTTCGGTTCGCTTCATACTGATTTGAATATCAGCAAAAAAATGACGGCAGTGTTTAACGAGATAATTCAGATATAACCTATTCGCCGATGTCCCCCGCCTCTTAGGCGGCGGGGGACATTTCAGAATTTCAGT
>CAZYDW010000063.1:0-2807 GCA_964646445.1 uncultured Bacteroides sp. | reverse complement strand
TGCTTTCAAATCTTGTTTCACAGCTTAAGCAGGCAGGTAAGGCTGATAAGCTTGAGGAAGTGCTTAACGAGGTACCGCGTGTTCGTAAGGATTCGGGTTATCCGCCGCTTGTTACACCAACCTCACAAATTGTCGGCACACAGTCAGTATTTAATATAATTCTCGGTGAAAGATATAAAATGGTAACAAAGGAATTTAAGGATTTGGTTGCCGGCAAATACGGTAAAACACCGTGCGACATTGACCCTGAATTCAGGAAGAAAATTGTCGGCGATGACGATATTATCGACTGTCGTCCGGCAGATTTGATTACCGATACTATCGACAGCTTTAAAGACGAGATTAAGGAGTTTTATGAGCAGGAGGAGGATATTCTTTCCTATGCTCAATTCGGTCAGGTTGCCATTAAGTTTTTTGAAAAGCGCCGTGACAAAAAATACGGCCTTGACGGTAAACATGATAATATTGAAACAAAGGTACATCCCGTTTAAAATAATAAAACCCACTACATTGTGATATGCGCCTCCAAATGTGTCTAATCTTTGGGGGTTCACTTCAAATTGTTAGTGGGTTTTATTTGAATAAGCATTTACTGCACTTATTTTATTCTTTGTAAATATGCTTTTCTTAATCGCATATATTTACATTAAGGAGCAAATTTATGAATATTATTGAATTACTTAAAATAATATTTCTCGGTATTGTTGAGGGAATAACGGAATGGCTGCCAATCAGCAGCACGGGTCATATGCTTTTGGTTGACGAATTTATTACACTTGATTTCAGCGAAAGCTTCAAGGAAATGTTTTTTGTTGTCATTCAGCTTGGCGCAATCATTGCCGTTGTTGTTATGTTTTGGAAAAAGATGTGGCCGTTTCAGTTTAAGGATAAGTCACAGCCTATGGTAAAAACAGATATTATAAATATGTGGCTTAAGGTTGTCGCCGCCTGTATTCCTTCAGCCGTTTTGGGCTTGCTTTTTGATGATTTCCTTGAGGCTCATTTCGGCAGCGCAGTGTCAATAGCAATTATGCTTATCATATACGGTATAGCGTTTATCGTTATTGAAAAACGCAACATAAAGCGAACTCCAAAAATTAAAGCTCTTGATGATATTACATACAAGACCGCATTTATAATCGGTTTATTTCAGGTGCTTTCAATGATTCCCGGCACATCGCGTTCGGGTGCCACTATAATAGGAGCGCTTTTAATCGGCGTGTCAAGAACGGCAGCAGCTGAATTTACATTTTTTCTTGCGGTTCCGACTATGCTTGGCGCAAGTGCGCTTAAGCTGATAAAATTCGGATTTGCCTTTACTGCGGGCGAGCTAATGGCATTACTGCTCGGAATGGCTGTTGCGTTTGCAGTATCGCTTATATGTATAAAATGGCTGATGAGCTTTATAAAGAAACACGATTTTAAAGTTTTCGGGTGGTACAGAATATTTCTCGGAATAATTGTGCTGCTTTACTTTCTTGTTATTATGTAAAAAACGAGGGGCTGTTGATTAATCAACAGTCCCTTAAAAATCCGCCCAGCCGCCTGCGGTCTGTAATAACCTGCCTAATAAGCAGGTGGGTTTTACTCCAATCACTTTGTGCTCCCAGCATCCTGTGGAAAAGGGAGGTCTGCATTCCTGTTTCATGGAAGATAAATCCCTTTGTGTTTGTGTTCGGGTTATTTTGACCACAGGTTATCGAGAAGGGCAGACTTTAATCGAGGGCTGCGCGCTTGATAAATATTGATGCTTGGGCGCAGCCTTTTTTAAATGTTATATATGTAACGTTTAAAGTATATTATTGCTCCGGTTCAAAATATTCAACATCATACTTTTTCTCAACCATCGCCATAAGTATATCGGAAACCTGCTCATATTCAAGCTCGTCATCAATCTCAACAAGGTATTCCTCGCCGTTGTCATTTTCAACCTTGAGTATAATTACCTCGTAATCTCCGTCAATAATTTCTTCATCGGTTTCATAATAACGGGTTATTGCAACATAAACATTATCATCTGTTTCATACCTTTCAAGCAGCTCAAAAAGTATTTCATTGCCGTTGTCATCACTGACGCTTAAAATATCCGGTTCATAGTATTCTTCATCGGCTGACATATTATACACGCACCTTTCATTAACTTAGATATATTATATATTTTTGTTAATCATTCGTCAATAGTAATTAATTGTAAAAAAGCTTTTATGAAAAAATAATAAAAAAATTAAAAAATGTTAAAAAAAACTATTGACAAAGCACAAATGATATGATATTATTTAGATGAACAAAGGAGATAACCTTTAGGATGTAGTTAAAGGTTAAGAGAAAACACTTGTTCAATATATGAAAGGAGGCTTGTCCAATGGATTTAGAACCGGGCCAGACAAGCACTCGCAAAGTAATCCAATAATAATAACGGATATTTGTATTGACAGCGTTTGTTTAACGGAAAAACAAAGTGACGAATACAAGCTTTATAAGCAAATAAAAAAGTTATTTAGCAGGATTGGCTCTTACTTCGAGTGCGAAAATTAAATAACAATAATTAAATAATTATGATATTATTAAATTATCGTCCTGCTGATAATTATGACATATAGTTGGTCATTTATACAATATAACTGTGAGGTACGGTCCGATGGGCTGATTAGTGTATTATAGATAATCATTGTTGAGGTTAAGTCCAATGCACTAAGTTCAAAAAATAAAATTGAATAAAAAATAATAGCTCCCATAAAAATTTATGGGAGTTTATTTTTGGTTCAATGTCAAATGTTGGGGTGGGAAGGCTATGACATTTATTATAA
>CAZYDW010000062.1:0-2926 GCA_964646445.1 uncultured Bacteroides sp. | reverse complement strand
TTATGCTAAACCCGGATGTGCTTTGTTTTGATGAGCCGACCTCGGCGCTTGACCCCGAGCTTACCGGTGAGGTTTTGAATGTTATACGCTCACTTAAAACGGGGAACAGTACAATGATTGTCGTTACCCATGAAATGGAATTTGCTCGAAATGTTGCAGACAAGGTAATATTTATGGCTGACGGTATTATTGAGGAATACGGCACACCCGAAGAAATTTTCGGCAGTCCCAAAAGCGCCAAGCTTAATGCATTTTTAAGAAAAGCGCTTGATATTTGAATTAAAAGGATATTGTTTGGATTTAAAAATATTATTGACAGGAAAAATCCGAGATTAACAAAAATGCTAATCTCGGATAATTTTTTGCCGGTAAGCATAAAGCTTAATTAAATATTGAATTTAAATTATCGCGAAAAGACCGCTTGAGCTTTTATCGGCATTAAAATAATACTCCGTCTTTCAGGTGATGCTGTCAGCTAAAGAGGAAACTGCATCGGCAATAAGTTATAATATTAATTAATCAGAGCATTAATAATTGTTGAGATTGACAAAATATTATCGAAATTTAAAAAAAGGTATTCCAAAAAAATTTAAAATGTGATATTATATTGCAGTTAGTATTAATAACTTAAGGGGGCTTGATTATGAAGAAAAAAATCAGCAAAATTCCTTTTAACGGTACTCCCGAGCAGGAGGAAAAATTAAAAGAAATTATCAATGCCAACAAGCATGACAAAAGCCGATTGATGGCAGTTATGCAGGAGGCGCAGGATGTTTACGGCTATTTGCCTATGGAGGTCCAGAACATGATAGCCGAGGGTATGGATGTACCGCTTGAAAAGGTATATGGCATTGCCACATTTTATGCTCAGTTTTCACTTTCTCCAAAGGGCAAATACAATATTTCCGTATGTCTCGGCACTGCCTGCTATGTTAAGGGGGCGCAGTCACTTGTTGACAAGCTTACGGAAAAGCTCGGCATTGATGTTGACGAATGCACACCCGACGGTAAATATTCACTTACCGCCTGCCGCTGTATCGGCGCCTGCGGACTTGGACCGGTGCTTACTGTAAATGACGAGGTTTACGGAAGGCTTACCGCTGACGATATCGACTCAATCCTTAAAAAATATCAGGATGACTGATTTAAAGGTATTAATTATATATAAAAGCCCGTTTAACATATCGGGCAGAAAGGCGTGTGAATTTTATGATAACGGTTGATGAATTAAATGCTATCAGAGATAAATACAGAAATGATGTAAACATTCGTACTGATGAAAAAGAATTTTTACTTGTTGTCGGAATGGGAAACAGCGGTATTGTTGCCGGAGCAAGAGATATTCTTCACGAGCTTGTAAACCTCGTTGAGCAAAACAACCTTAACGACAAGGTTCGCGTTATGCAAAAGGCAAAGGCAGCCATTTCCGGTCACAACCCCGTTGTTAAGCTTTATGACGGCAGAGATCTGACAATATATGCTGATGTTACAAAAGAAATTGCGAAGCAGATTGTTGAGCAGCATATTATGAAAGGCAAGCCTCTTGAAAAATACATTTACAACAGCAGCGAGGAGGAGTAAGCAATGTTTCGTACAAATGTAATGGTCTGCGGAGGTACAGGCTGTACCTCTTCGGGCAGTGTAAAAATACAGGAAGAATTTAAAAGATGCATCAAGGAATACGGCCTTGAAAAAGAAATTAAATTAGTTCAGACGGGCTGCTTCGGCCTTTGCGCTCTCGGTCCCGTTGTTATCATTTATCCGGACGGCACCTTCTACAGCCGTGTATCTGTTGAGGATGTTGAGGAAATTGTTGAAAGCCACCTGCTCAAAGGGCATATTGTTGAAAGGCTCGTATATTCGGATACAGGTAAAATCAAACCCGACAATCCAAAATATGTTAAGCTTAAAGAAACCGCTTTTTTCAGAACACAGCACCGTGTGGCTCTTCGCAACTGCGGTGTTATTGACCCTGAAAACATTAACGACTACATAGCGCAGGACGGTTATCAGGCACTTGCAAAGGCTTTGACAGGTATGACCCCTGACGAGGTTATCCGATGCGTCAAGGATTCAGGTCTCAGAGGCAGAGGCGGCGGCGGCTTCCCGACCGGTGTTAAATGGTCGCTGACAGCGCCTAATAAAGCGCCTCAAAAATATGTTGTTTGTAACGCCGACGAGGGTGACCCCGGTGCGTTTATGGACCGCTCCGTTCTTGAGGGCGATCCTCATTCAATCATCGAGGCTATGGCTATTTGCGGTTATGCTATCGGTGCAACAAAGGGCTTTGTTTATGTTCGTGCCGAATATCCTATTGCCGTTAAGCGTTTGGCTATTGCAATAAGTCAGGCAAGAGAAAAGGGACTTTTAGGTAAAAACATTTTTAATTCGGGCTTTGACTTTGATATTGAAATCCGTCTCGGTGCAGGCGCGTTTGTATGCGGTGAGGAAACCGCGCTTATGGCGTCTATCGAAGGCAACAGAGGCGAGCCTCATCCCCGTCCGCCCTATCCCGCGGTCAAAGGCTTATACAACTCCCCTACTGTTGAAAATAATGTTGAAACCTTTGCAAACATTGCTCAGATTATTCTTAACGGCGCCGACTGGTTTGCATCAATGGGTACTGAAAAATCAAAAGGTACAAAGGTATTTGCCCTGGGCGGCAATATTACTCATACAGGTCTTGTTGAGGTTCCCATGGGTACTACGCTTCGTGAAATCATTGAGGATATCGGAGGCGGCATTCCAAACGGTAAAAAATTCAAGGCAGCTCAGACAGGCGGCCCTTCAGGCGGATGTATTCCCGCTGCGCTTATTGATACGGAAATTGACTATGACAATCTCATTGCTCTCGGCTGTATGATGGGCTCCGGCGGACTTATCGTAATGGACGAGGACACCTGCATGGTGGATATCGCCAAATTCT
>CAZYDW010000061.1:0-2992 GCA_964646445.1 uncultured Bacteroides sp. | reverse complement strand
CCAAGCGACCTAGGCGGCAAAGCGCGGAGCGCGGTCTTTGCGCGGTGTTGCCTTAAATATCTGTTTGAGGACAGTGGACAAATTATGTCCATATGTCCTTTGCGGAGGGTTTTCGACCAAAACTCTCCGCTTTTTTTGTTTAATTCAGCGAATTTTAGCCTTAAAGTTTGTTAAATTATACAAAATTTCTCGGTCAAAAACCCAAATGAGGTTCCTGACTCATTGCCTTATATTCTGATTCTTCCCGTGATTTTCCATAAAACGAACGGAAAATGCGCTTTCCGTTCTCTGCTTTCCCCATAGATATACGGCACTCCCAGCGCCCGTCCTTGCGTTGATAGGTTGTTCCCTTGCTCATTCTTTATACCTCCAATAAAACCTTTTTTATAAATCTTATCATAAAGTGATGAAATTTTGTATTTTTTTGAAAATCAGGTTGACATTCAGCGAAGAATCTGGTATAATAAAATAGATAAAAGTCGAATGTTGATTGCTGTGCAATTTGGTTCGAACTTTATTTCGCCAAATCAATAATTTTGCGAAAAGTGCTTCAAATATAACTATACTATATTGTGGATGTAGAGGTATGGAAAAATGGGTTGGAAAGATTTGCCCGTTCTGCAAAACTGCGATTACCGCTGACGATGAGGTGACTGTATGCCCTTCTTGTGCAACCCCTCATCACAAAGCTTGTTGGGACGAGAACAAGGGCTGTACTACATTCGGCTGTTCTGAACAGCATTATGTGGCTCAGGGAACTAACCCTATCGATGTCTGCAAGAAGTGTGGTGCCGCATTGGGAGACGGACAGGATTTCTGCCCTAAGTGCGGAACACCTAAAAACGCTCCTGATAAGAATATGTGTGCCAAGTGCGGTGCGGAGCTTGCTGAGGGACAGGAATTTTGCCCTAAATGTGGTCAGAAGGTTGGATTGGCTGTTGATGCAGGGGTAGGTTCTGCGATTGCTCAGTTTAATGAGAAGCAGACTAAGAAGAATAAAAAGAAAATCGTTGTCCCTATCGTTATTGCAACAGCTGCTGTTGTTCTTATTGGTGCAGGTGCTTTTTTTTGCTCCCAAAATTTTTGTTTCTGTAGAAGATCTTTGCGCACAAGGTGACTATCAAAAGGCATATGAAAAAGCAAAGGACGATGAAAAAGAATTGGTTAAAATAGAGAGCATTGCAGCTGAACGCAGTGCATATTCGGCTGAATACCTTAAAGACCCATCCTCTTTTTCTTTGAGAGAAGCATATTATAATGAACATGAATATGACGGAGAAACTACTCCTCACCTTGTTTTGTATATAAGTGGAGCAAATAGTTATGGAGCTAATGTTAGCAGCTATTGGCTGTATACATATGATGATGAAGACCGTGAATGGGAGTGTTTTTGCTCCGTATCAGATCTTTCTGATGAAGAGTACAGCACATATGATGATACAGATGAATTTATTGAAAAGTTAATAAACAATATGGGTAGAGACTATATCAAGGAAGCCAGAAGTTCCGGAACAAAACTGGATAAGGACTCAATCACTCGAATCAATGATATGTTTGAAGCCGATACATTAGATGATGTTGAGCCTATAGGGGTGGAAGAATGAGAGCATTAGACTCATACGAAGACCGTCTTAAAATGGCAGAAATGCATGATGATGTACTTAAACGAATAGATGCTGCCATAAAGAAGAAACAAAGCATTGAAGCTTGTTGGCTTTGTTATGCTTGTTTTGAGAGCAGGATCACACGGACACTCGAAAAGATATCTGCTAATTGTTCTAAGAGAAACTGTTTTGAAAACCATAAAGTTGGTATTATCACCAAAATAGACTGCCTAAAACGATTGAGAAAACTTAAGTATGCCGGTACAGATAATTTTGATAATCAGCTTCTTGGTAACATAAAGGGTTGGTGTAAAGAGAGAAATAAACTCGTTCATGCACTTGTAACTCTTAATAATTATTCGGGTATGGATAAAAGCTTTCTTGATCTTGCAAAAAGAGGAAAGCCTTTGGTTGAACGGTTATATCAACAAACAACAGTTTTCAGGAACAAGTACTATGAAATCGAAACAATGCCTATATTTCCGGAAAATGCTGAAGAAAAATGTAGGCTGAAAAAGAAGGAGCCTGAAAGGTCGCTCCCCCGCCCGTTGACGAGGACGAGGAAATAACCGAGAGCGCAGAGATCTCCGAGCCGTCAGCGATTGAGAAAGTTCCCGAAAAGGAGGACACCCTCGCAAGCTGTGAGCCGCTTATCCTTTCGGAAGCGGAAACCGCCGCGCTTGCGAAATACGTCAAGGCGATACTCCTTGCCGTTCGTGATGAGGATTACGACATCATCAAGGGTATCACAGACAGGCTTGTAACTTAGGCAAGATGTTACCCCGCCTCTAAGGCGTCCACGTTTTCACCCAAGGGCGCAGCGTCCGTGCTGCGCCCTTGGGTGAAAACACGCCGCGTCGTGCGGCGGGTGACATTCCTGTTCAGTGGGGGATACAATCCCCCACTGAACAGAGCGCGGCAAAGCCGCGCCTTGCCACGTTAAATGACGGGGCAAGCCCCTTATTGAACAGCGTAATTCAAGCCGAATATTCACATAAGCCGATTACCGTAAAAAAGTAATCGGCTTTTTTTATTGCCAAAATCAATTTGAGAAAAGAGGTATTGTTATGTCAACGGTTTTCAGAGTTGAGCGAACGGGAAATTTTACCGTTATGTCAAATATGCACCTTAAAGACCGCCGCTTGTCATTCAAGGCAAAGGGGCTGCTGTCCGTTATTTTCAGCTTGCCGCCCGATTGGAAATACACGCTTACGGGGTTCGCGAAAATCGCGGCAGCCGCTCTTTCAAGCAGCTCAACGAGCTGTTCGCGGGCAACGGCATGATCGGATATGTGGCGAAGGAGCGTGTGGACGGCAAGCTGATTCTGCCGGAGGCGGTGCAGATTCTGAAGCTGTCGGCTTAAGATTGGAGGTGTGGCATACATGGCA
>CAZYDW010000060.1:0-3297 GCA_964646445.1 uncultured Bacteroides sp. | reverse complement strand
GAAATGGACCCCGCCGCCTAAGAGGCGGGGGACATCGGCGAATAGGTTATATTTAATTATTGATTTCGAGGTGTGCATATGAAATTACTTGTTATAGACGGAAACAGCATAGTAAACCGTGCATTTTACGGAATAAAGCTTCTTACAACAAAAAGCGGCGAATATACCAATGCGATATACGGATTTCTCAATATTATGCTCAAGCTTGAGGATATCTGCTCCCCCGACGCTATCGCTGTTGCCTTTGATGTTCACGCACCCACCTTCAGGCACAGTATGTATGATGCCTATAAAGCAGGCAGACACGGTATGCCCGATGAGCTTCGTGCGCAGATGCCGGTTCTTAAAGAGCTTTTACACTCATTAGGTATTAAAACTCTTGAGCATGAGGGCTGGGAGGCAGATGACATACTCGGCACCCTTGCCGCAGTATGCAGGAAAAGCGGCGATGAATGTTATATCGCCACAGGCGACAGGGACTCGCTGCAGCTTGCCCACGGCGGAGTAAAGGTATTGCTTGCAAGAACAAAGGCAGGTCAGCCTGTTACCGATATATATGACGAGGCTGCAATTATGGATGAATACGGCGTTACCGCGCACGAGCTCATTCAGGTTAAAGCGCTCCAGGGCGACAGCAGCGATAATATACCGGGCGTTTCGGGAATAGGGGCAAAAACCGCACTTGACCTTATATCCCGTTTTCACAGCATTGATTTTATCTATGAACACCTTGACGAAATTGATATTAAGCCCGGCGTCAAAGCAAAGCTTGAAAAGGACAAGGATAACGCATATCTTTCATTAAAGCTCGGTGAAATCAGCACACAAGCCCCGATTGACCTTAACATGGAAAGCTATATACCCTCAAATGTAAATAATCAGCAGGCGGTCAAACAGTTTGTAAGACTTGAGCTTTTTTCGCTTATTCCGAAGTTCGGGCTTGACCCGAGCGCTGCATCTGCAAAAGCTGAAAATGACGGCAATACAAAAAGGAAAATCAGCCGGCTGACCTGTGTTGACGCGGATTATCTTCTGAAAAGGCTTCACAATACAAAGGCTTATTTTTACCCGAATATAATAGACGGCAGCATAACCGATTTGTACTTTTCATTCGGTGACGAAGTCATTGTTATGCCGTCTGAAACGCCCGAATATTCATATTTTATCCGCAGCTTTTTTGAAGATGAAAGCGCCGAAAAATATTCATATAACACAAAAGAGCTGCATCGCCTTGCCTGCAAGTACAATACAGAGCTTAAGAATATTAAGGGCGATTTAATGCTTTCGGCTTATCTTTTGAGACCGAGCGACAGCAATTACAGCCTTGAGCATTTATGCCTTGAATACGGCATAAATGTACCGGAATATTTTAATTCTCTCGGTGAGAAGGATATGACTGTTTCGCTTGCCGCAGCAATCAAGCCGCTGTTCGACAAAACAGATGCACTCATAAAGGAGGCTGACGAAAGCTCGCTTCTGGCAGATATAGAGCTTCCGCTTTCAGCAGTGCTGGCAAAAATGGAATATGCCGGTTTTGAGGTCGATAAGTCAGGTATTGAAAAATTCGGCAAGGAACTCGGTAAAAGGATAAACGAGCTTACCTCGCTTATTTATGACAGCGTAGGATATGAATTTAACATTAATTCGCCAAAGCAGCTCGGCAAAGCATTGTTTGAGGATTTGAACCTGCCTTGTAAAAAGAAAACAAAAACAGGCTATTCAACAAATGCCGAGGTGCTTGAAGGTCTTGTAAATGAGCACCCCGTTATATCACGGATACTTGAGTACCGTTCGCTTTCAAAGCTCAAGTCAACCTATTGCGACGGACTTTTAAAGGTTATTGAGCCTGACGGAAGAATTCACACAAGGTTTAATCAGGTTGAAACACGAACCGGCAGAATATCGTCGCTTGAGCCGAATCTGCAGAATATACCTATAAGAACCGAGCTTGGCAGAGAAATGCGAAAATTCTTCATTGCCGGGAAAGGCAAAAAGCTTGTTGATGTTGACTACAGCCAAATTGAGCTGCGTGTGCTTTCAGACCTGGCAGATGATAAAGCCATGATAAATGCTTTCAACAGCGGCGAGGACATTCATTCAATAACCGCATCACAGGTTTTTGATATGCCGCTTGAAATGGTAACGCCTCAAATGAGAAGCAGAGCAAAAGCTGTTAATTTCGGAATTGTTTACGGCATAGGCGCATTTTCCCTTGCTAAGGACATAGGTGTTTCCAACAAGGAAGCAAAGCAGTATATTGACAATTACCTTGCAACATATAACGGCGTTGACAAATATATGCACCATATGATTGATATTGCAAAGGACAGAGGCTACAGCGAAACCCTTTTTCACAGAAAGCGTTATCTGCCTGAGCTTGCATCATCAAACCATATGATGCGTGCTTTCGGAGAAAGAGTAGCGCGGAATATGCCTATTCAGGGAACTGCTGCCGACATTATCAAAATTGCGATGGTTAAGGTTGACAAAAGGCTTAAAGATGAAAATATGGAATCACATCTTATTTTGCAGGTACACGACGAGCTTATAGTGGAGGCGCCTGAAAATGAGGCTGAAAAGGCACTTGCAATCGTTACGCAGGAAATGGAAAACGCTTGCAAAATGAAAGTGCTTTTAAGGGCTGACGGAAATATAGGAAATACATGGTATGACGCACATTGAGCATGCAAATGAAACAAATGATTAATATCAAAAAACTATCGCCTGAACACATAGACGGCGTTGTTGCTGTTGAAAATACCTGCTTTTGCAGCCCTTGGAGCAGACAGGATTTAGAAAAACAGCTTGAGCTTGAAACCTCGCATTTTTCAGTTGCGGTTATTGATGATAAGGTTGTAGGGTATATGGGACTGCAAATTTTCAGCGGCGGCGGATATGTCACAAATATTGCCGTTTTGCCCGAATACCGCAGACAGGGCATAGCCCGAATGCTGATTAACGAGCAAATGAAAAACGATATGGATTTCATAACGCTTGAGGTGCGTGAAAGTAATATCCCTGCCATAAAGCTATACACTGAAGCCGGCTTTAAAAATGCAGGCATTCGCCCGAATTTTTATTCAAATCCAAAAGAGAACGCATTAATTATGACAAAAGTATTTTCATAAATTAAATATGTGCTTTGACAAGAGCAAAGAAAATCTTTTTTGAATCGTAGAGCGCTCCGGCAAGCTCGCTTGAAATGACCCCGCCGCCTAAGAGGCGGGGAACATCGGTGAATAAGTTATATTTTTGAGGAAAACAGATGAAAATTTTAGGAATAGAAAGCTCCTGCGA
>CAZYDW010000059.1:0-3774 GCA_964646445.1 uncultured Bacteroides sp. | reverse complement strand
AGCTCGTCGGGCTCATAACCCGAAGGTCGTAGGTTCGAGTCCTACCCCCGCAACCACACAGGAAAAAGTCTATGTAGAACTATTCTATATAGGCTTTTTCCTTGTTTTATGGGCTTTTTGAATGGTATGTAAAACTACATAAAACTACTCTGATAGTAACATAACGGCAAACGCATACAAAATTAATAAAAAAGTCCCTGAGACCGCATAAATACACAGTCTTAGGGATTTTTTAGTGGAGCTGATAGGCGGACTTGAACCGCCGACCTCATCCTTACCAAGGATGTGCTCTACCGCCTGAGCCATATCAGCAATTATAAGGGCAATAAGCATAAGCAAACCACCCCGATGGCGACCCGGAACGGGCTCGAACCGTCGACCTCCAGCGTGACAGGCTGGCGTTCTAACCAGCTGAACTACCGGGCCACATCTGCGAAATGTATTATATATTAACTTCGACTTGTTGTCAAGTTTTAATTTAAAATCAGCAAAAACTTGCAACTTTGTGCTATGTGTTGTATAATATTAGTTAATGAATTTAAGGAGTAATGTTTTTATGAGATATACAAATGGTGCGAGCGAAAGCACATATAAATATATGGCTGACGGAATTCGCTATGTGTGTGAAAATTTTAAAGAGCGTGCGCCGGGTACGCACAGTGAGCGCAAAGCGCAAAAATTTTTAAAAAGCGAGCTTGAAAGATGGGCGGACAAGGTTGAAATTGAGGATTTTGAACTGCACCCGGCGGCTTTTATGGGCTGGATTATTCCCGCAGGAATAATAGGTATTATTTCCGTTATATTTTACTGGCTTACATACAGGGGCGCCGTCAACGGCTGTGCTCTTGCTGTTATCGCACTGGTTTTAACATGGCTTGCGTTATCATGTCTTGTTATTGAATTTCTTATGTACAGGGAATATGTTGACTTTTTGTTTCCGAAAAGGATTTCAAGAAATGTTGCTGCAAGGAGAGAGCCGACAGGTGAGGTTAAAAGGCGTATAATTTTCTGCGGTCATACTGACGCAGCGTATGAGTGGACCTATTCGCTGCACGGCGGTCTTAAATCGCTTGCACCTGTAATGGGCGGCTCAATCGGCGGTCTTATAGGTATCTGCATTTTTAACCTTATTTGGGTTATTTATGATATTTCGGGCGGCGAATATGTTTCACGCTTTTGGGATGTTATGGGTATTATACAGCTTATTCTTATTCCGTTTTTCATTGCAATTCTTTTCTTTATCAACTGGCGTCTTGTAGTTGACGGCGCTAATGATAATCTTACTGCCGATTACATTTCAATGGCTGTGCTTAAAGAGATGGCTGAAAATAATAAGCGCTACGAAAACACGGAGGTTTGCTGCCTGCTTACAGGCTCGGAGGAAGCCGGACTTAGGGGTGCTGTCGCTTATGCTAAGGCTCACAGGCAGGAACTTACGGATGTTGAAACCGTTGTTATTTCAATGGATACAATGCGTGAAATCGAACAGCTTCAAATATATACTCAAGGCTGCACAGGCACACAGAAAAATTCAAATGCAGTAGGCGAGCTGCTTTACCGGGCAGGCGTAAACTGCGGTATTGAAATGAAGGAAACCGATATATATCCTGGTGCTGTCGATGCCGAAGGCTTTTCAAGATACGGCATTGAAGCAGTAGGTTTTTGCGGCGTTAATCACGACCCGAAAACATATTATCATACAAGACTTGATACATATGATAATATCAGCACGCAATGTATTAATCTTTCACTTGACATTTGTCTTGAGGCGGCAGAGCTTTATGACAGAAGCGGGGGAATTGAGGCTTTCAGAGAAGGCGGCAAAAACAGATTTAAAAAGGGATACAATAAATAAGAGCATCAAAAGGGCAGCCCTTTCAAATTTATGAAGGACTGCCCGAATTGTTGATTTTATTTTCAGGTGCAGCTATGAAGGATTTACATATTCATATTGAGCGCGGTCCTTATACCGTTGAATGGATTGAACGGTTCATTAACAAGGCAGCAGCAATGGGCTTGGATGAAATCTGCCTGCTTGAACACAGCATAAGATTTCGTGATTTTCATCCGACCTTCAAGGAGGCAGGGGAGTATAATTCTTATCAGAAAAGATGGATTGATGAAAAATCTAAAACGGCGCATACCCTTGATGAATTTAAAAGACTTGCAGATAAAATCAGAGCAGCAAACTATCCTCTTAAAGTATCATTCGGACTGGAAATATGCTATTTTGAACAGCATATCGATTTAATCTATGACCTGACAAAGGACGGCTTTTTCGATTATTTGCTCGGTTCGGTCCACTGGATTGATAACTGGACATTCAACCAGCGTAAATATCAGTGGCTGGGCAAGGATTATAATAAAATTTACAAACGCTATTTTGAGCTTGAAAATTCGCTTGTGAAAAGCGGTGTGTTTGATATAATTGCACATCCCGATCTTATTATGTGCCATAATCTTTACCCCGATTATGATTTGAGCGAAACATATGAAAAATTGTGCCGTAATATAAAATCAAAGAATATGCTGCTTGAAATGAACACCTCTAAAGGTCTTGGAATTAACAAAAGCTTTTTTGACATTGCAGGCAATATTCAGGTGAATTTTTCCACAGGCTCCGATGCTCACTGTGTTGATGATGTAGGTAAAAACATTAAAGAGGTAACAAGGCTTATATCCCGTAGGTAAAATTAATCGGGTCTTTGAACAGTGCAATTTGCGGCGGTGCTGCCGTGAACAAAACAAACACCGCCCCGATACCTATGAATACCGCAACAGCGATTGTGTCATATATTACACTGCCGAGCTTTTTGCGTTTTATTAAAAAATAGTCTGATGCAAAGGCTGCGGCATTGCCTATAAAGAATGACAGTATATTTAAAAAGTCGATTGATTTGCCGAGTATGCCTGTATATGTGTAAAAGAAAATGACAATGCTTAACATTCCGGCATTTACACCTATGCATTTTGACGGCAATATGCCCTCCTTTTTATCAAGCATAATATATTCAAATACAGTCCATATGAGATACGGAAAATATAAAAGCTTCAGGTGTTCCCAAGTGCTTTCATTCACGGCAGTGAAAAGACCGACGGCAGTGTTATAACCGCTCCATTCATAGAAAAAATGAGCAAGGCTGCCGAGTACGCTTACAAATACAAAGCCGGCAAGTGTATAAATGTAAAGCTTTTTCTTCATAAAACCACCATAACAATTATATGTTGTTATCAGAAATATTATTTATCCTTTGCTTTTTTGAAACATAATTATTTTTCTATTGACTTTTTGATAATCTTGTGTTAAAGTAAAACACACCGAGTTACATCGGTTGATTAAAACTTGACAGGTTAAACCCGTCAGCTTGCAGAAGTACTCAAGTTGGTGACGAGGCGCCCCTGCTAAGGGCGTAGGTCGGGCAACCGGCGCGAGAGTTCGAGTCTCTCCTTCTGCGCCAAAAAAACAGCAAGTCATTTGTGACTCGCTGTTTTTTATTTATTTTCAATAAATAAAAAGCTCCGAAAAAATAAAAAGCTCCGAAACAAAATCTCGGAACTTTTGGCGCAGAGGGTGGGATTCGAACCCACGCGCCCTTTCGGACAAACGGTTTTCAAGACCGCCTCGTTATGACCGCTTCGATACCTCTGCATTTATTGCTCAATAATCTTACCACAGCAAAAACAATATGTCAAGATGATTTTTAAAAAAATAAAGGCTCGATTCTGCGTTGTAAATAGATGTGACCCATTTTAGTAAAAAAATATAGCAACGAT
>CAZYDW010000058.1:0-4276 GCA_964646445.1 uncultured Bacteroides sp. | reverse complement strand
TTTTTATATTTGGTTCATTCGTCTAAATACATATCGTTTTGAAGATCTTTAGCGGCATTTGAAATTGTCTTTACGCCTTTAATTACGGCTTTGTGCAGTTCTTTGTTATTTTTGATTTCTTCCCATCTATCTGCGGCTGTGGTTTTCTCGCAGCCGTTGCTTACTATACATCTTAAATTATTTATGTTCCACTCTCGCGCTCTTTTTGGTGCTGTAAATATATCTGCAATCCACCAAATAAAAAATCCTCCGCTTGTTATTAATTTTATTATTCCCAACTTTACGTCACCAAGCATAAACCTGTCAACGCCAATGCTGCCGAATAATATATTAACTATGGTAAAAGTCAGTGGATTTTTAAATTTCGCATTTAAAACGGTTTGAAAGGTTTCATAATCACAGTTTTCAATTATGGTTTCAAGCTCCTGCAAATCACCCTTTTTAAAGAATTTGCTGTTTTCATTAATATAGTTTGTTTTTTCTGATAAAAAATAGTCCATATTTCCTCCTAATAGCTTCTGTAATATTGATATTCTTGTAATGTTGCGATTCGTGAAGTCTTCATTGCAGTTATTGCATTGCTTACTTTTATATCGGAAACATCGCTTGCTATTCTTTCCTGTGTGCTTTCAATGCTTTTAACGTGCCCTAATATTTCACTTGCAATTTCATTACCTCTTCTTACTTCTTTAATAAGAATTTTTTGATTTTGAATTACGATATTCATTTTTGCATTAATTTCTTGAAGATTGTTTATGACAGTTCCGATTTGTAAATCGTACTCGTATGTGTCAAATAAACCTCCATGTCCGTAAATTTCCGTACACCGTTTAGTATCAAGCCACTCATACATTGTAGAAACAGCGGCAAGATTACGGTATTTTTCAGGGAGAATTTTCTCGGAATAAAATTCATTTCTTAATTTCTTTGTCTGAAAAATCTCATCGCTAACAGCGCTTAGTTGAACATTATATGCTTTTACCAAGTTTTGATTTTTTGCGTATAATGTCTCGCTCTGCTCTCTCATTCTGTTATGACGAAATCTGTTTGAATTAAATTCTTTTTTTAACATGGATGAAACTATTCTTTTATGGATAAATTCTAATATCAAGTTAATTAATAATAACAATATAATTGATGCAATAATACCCGATATAATTGATAGAGCATCTGTGTTCCCAAATAACTTGATAGGAAAAATAAATGAGAAAAACAATAATTTGGGAACAGTAGAAAGCATAAGCAGAATTACAATAATACTTACTGCTTTGCTGTTAAGAACATTTAATTTTAGCAGAGATTTAATAAAACAAGTATAGTTATCATTTATATATGCTTTTACTCCGCCTTGATTATATGTAAGCTCGTTTAAAGCACAATCCGTATCATCATAATACTTTGCGTTTTGCAGTTTCTTTATTTCGTTTTGAATTTTTATGTTTGAAATTTGCAACGCATAAAGCTGTGCCTCAATTTTTACAGCAATTTTCAGATAATCGTGCATTTTCTGTGTTGATACCACATTATCACCCTTTTTCTGTTTTGCACCTATATAAGTGCAATAATATTCTATCATGAGAGTAAAATAATGTCAAGAGATTTTTGCACCTACACGGGAGCAGATTTGGAGACAATATGAACACTGATTATGATAAACGCTTTGGTCGTAATATAAAAAGATTAAGAGAAGAAAGAAAAATGACGCAGGAGCAATTATCCGCTAAACTTCAAATTAACGGTTGCGATATAACACGGAGTGCTATTGCGAAAATTGAGGTGGGTCAGCGGCATATATATCCTGACGAAATTAAACTGATAAAAGAAATTCTTAATACTTCTTTTGACGAACTGTTTTCCTAAGACAATGAAAAACAACATGCAATGTTAATCATGCGTTTAACATCAAGGGATTGTATATTGAAGCCATTATACAATTCATGTAATAAAGGGACATTATTGTTTGAGAGCATAACCAATGCTCCAATGCTATCCAAACGGCGAAACAGAGCAGCAAGCCGACCATATTACCCCGTGGAGCAAGGGCAGTGCTACTGACATTAGCAACTGCACAATGCTTTGTTCAACGCACAACCGCTTTTGATAAGTTATATAAAAAACGCTCATATACAAAACATGAGCGTTTTTAGATATAGTTTTTATGAAAATACACAAATTGCTTACTTATTCGGTATTGTTAAAAAACAATACCTGTTTTTTTAATTTATTAAACCTGCAATACCCACGCCAAGTCCGCTGACTGCCATCAGAGCCGCAAGAATAATTGCAGTTATTCTGACAAACTTTCTGTTCATATTGTCACCTCTTATTTCATAATTTCATCAGCGTCTGCCTGAAGCTTATCTGCAATAGCCTGTGCTGCTGCTTTATCCTTTCCTATTGCTGTTATATATGCCTTAATTTTGGGTTCTGTACCCGAAGGGCGAACTATTATTTTGTTGCCGTCGGTCAGTGTATATGCAAGAACATTTGATTTGGGAAGCTCTATAACAGCTGTATCCCCGGTTGAAATATTTGTTGAAACAGAGGTTTTATAATCATCTGTAACCGTAATATTCATACCTGCAAACGACTTAGGCGGATTAGCTCTTAAGGTATCCATAATACCGGCCATTTTCTCCATACCTGCTGCTCCCTCAAAGGTATAGCTTGCGACCTTGTTGAGATAGTAGCCGAACTCATCATAAAGACCGTCCATTACCTCTGCAAGACTTTTACCCTGTGATTTGTAATATGCAGCCATTTCGCAAATAAGCATTGACGCAACAACGGCGTCTTTATCCCTTGCATGAGTGCCTGCAAGATAGCCATAGCTTTCTTCAAAGCCCATAACAAAATCATCGGCCCTGCCCTGCGACTCAAGCTGTGTAATAAGCTCACCTATATATTTAAATCCGGTAAGAAGATTTTTAAATGTACAGTTGTACTTTTTGGCGATAACCTCTGCAAGATCTGTTGAAACAAATGATTTAACCGCTATCGAGCTTTCAGACAGTAAACCCTTTTTCTTTTTCTGCGAAAGAAGATAGTCAAGCAGCATTGCGCCGACCTCGTTGCCGCTCATAAGCTTGTAACCGCCGTTGCCGTCTTTAACCGCGATGCCGACTCTGTCGCAGTCGGGGTCGGTTGCAAGAAGAAGATCCGGCTTGATTTTTTCAGCCATTTTAAGCGCACATTCAAATGCCTGCTTTATTTCGGGATTAGGAAACGGACAGGTAGGGAAATTTCCGTCGGGCATTTCCTGTTCAGGCACTACATAGACCTGATTAACTCCTATTCTGTCAAGTATTTTTCTGACAGGCTTGTTGCCCGTACCGTTAAGCGGCGTATATATAACCTTTAAGTCGGCCGATTTTACCGCTTCGGGATTAACGCACTGCTTTATAACCTCATCAAGAAAGGCATCAATCACATCATCACCCATATACTCTATAATGCCTTTATTGACAGCCTCATCAAAATCCATTGATTTGATTCCCGTAAAATAATCTACCTTTTTGATAAATTCATAGGTTTCGGCTGCTTCCTCATCAGTCATCTGGTAACCGTTTGAGTTATAGCATTTATAGCCGTTATATTTTGCAGGATTGTGAGATGCCGTAAGAATAATACCGCTTGAGGTTTTAAAATGCCTTATTGCAAATGAAAGGCATGGCGTCGGCTGAAGCTCCTTATAAATATATACTTTTATTCCGTTTGCCGCAAGAACCTTTGCCGCTTCAACCGAAAAATACTCAGACTTTATTCTTGAATCATAGCCTATGGCTATTGACGGATTTTCAAAATGCCTGTTCAGAAAATCCGAAAGTCCCTGCGTAGCCTGACAAACAGTATAATAGTTCATTCTGTTTGTACCTGCACCGATAACACCTCGAAGCCCTGCCGTTCCGAATTCAAGGCAGCGATAAAAGCGGTCAAGTATTTCGTCATCATTACCTTTAATTGCCTCAAGCTCGCTTCTGAGGTCGGTATCGGCAGTTGCTTTTTCAAGCCATTCATTGTAAAGCTCATTTATACTCATAATAAATTCCATAGCCTTTCCGGCTGCAAATAGTTTATTAAAAATCACCTATTCGCCTCATTGCAGCCGAACAAGGCGTATAACGGAAATTTAACCGTCTCAAAATTATGCCACTGTCAAATTTTGAGGGTGATATAATCATATTAGTGTGATTTTTCACACTAAAACATCCCTGAATATTATTTTAAATCGGAGCAGCGCTCCATCAAGCTCGCTTGAAATGGGGCCTGCGAACGA
>CAZYDW010000057.1:0-4588 GCA_964646445.1 uncultured Bacteroides sp. | reverse complement strand
TTATGTGGGCTTTGTTGACGGTGATGATTGGATAGAGCCTGATATGTATGAAAATTTTGCACAGGCAATTAATAAGTACAGTCCCGATATGCTGATTTGCGAATTTAAAAGTGTTTACAGTGATAAAACGGTTTTCAGTAATCAAAGCCTTGAAAAAGAGTTTTATGACAAGACCTCCCTTGAAAAGGAGATTTACCCTAAAATGCTCTTTAAAGATACATATTATCAGTTTGGGATTTTCCCTTGCTGCTGGTCAAAGCTTTTTAAAAAGGAGATTCTTGAAAAAAATCTTTACAATTTTACCTCCGAAATCAAAATGGGTGAGGACGCTGCGTTCACATACCCTTGTCTGCTTGCGGCAAAAAGCCTTGCATATATAGGCAAAACGCTTTATAATTATAGGCAGGACAGCGCCTCAATGAGCAATGCCTATGATGAAAAAATGGCGGATACAATTTTAATACCTTACTATGTGCTGAAGAATTGCTTTGCCGGCTATGATGAAAAATACAAGCTTAATAATCAGCTTGCCATGTATCTGTTTTATTTACTTAACATTCTTATAAGAAATGAGTCAAGCAAACAGAACAAAAAAAACGCGGCGTGTCAAAAAGGCCTGTTTAAAGACATATTAAGCCGTGACGGTTTGGTTAAAGAGATTGCCTCAATAGATAATTCATTACTGCCAATCAGAAAAAAATTTGTAAAAAAAATGATTTCAAAAAAACGAATCAATCTTATATATATTTATACCGAATTGCTGGAGATATTATAAAAATGAAATTTCCCTTAATCAGTGTTATTGTACCTGTTTATAATGTTGAAAAATATCTTGACCGCTGTGTTGAAAGTATTGTTAGTCAAACCTATAAAAATCTTGAAATAATACTTGTTGACGACGGCTCGCCCGACAACTGCCCCGAAATGTGCGACGCCTGGGCAGAAAAAGACAGCCGTATAAAGGTAATTCATAAAGAAAACGGTGGCGTGTCATCTGCAAGAAATGCAGCGCTTGATATTGCAGGCGGCGAATATATCGGGTTCGTTGACAGTGATGATTATATTGAGTCAAATATGTTTGAAGTACTTTTGAAAAATCTTATTGATAATAATGCTGATATATCTGTTTGCGGATATCAAATAAATGACGAGAACGACGGCGAATTTAATGTAAGAACTGTTTCACAGTCAGACGCATTAAAGCTTGTTTGTATAGGTGATTATAAATATGGCGTTTTGTGGAATAAGCTATATAAAAAAAGCATTTTAAAAAACATTAAAATGCTGAATTTCGTTTGCTGCGAGGATTTGATTTTTAATTATTATGCAATTAAAAAAGCCGGCAGCATTGTTGAATGTGACAGTAAGCTTTATCATTATTTTCAAAATGCAAATAGTACAGTGCACAATAATTTTTCAATTGGTGCTTTTGATGCCGTATTTTCCAAAGAGATAATACTGGAAAATCAAAAAGGTACTGAGTTTGAAGATTACGCTATAAAAGGATTAATCTCCTCTTGCTTTGTTGTTTTAAGCGGTTGTATTCAAAATGATACTTTCCCAAAGGAAACTCAAAATCTGATAGATGAGATTTTGAAATACAGGAAAGATATTCTTTTTTCAGGTATGTATTCTAAATTAGACAAATTTAAAACAGTTATTTTATCCATATCTCCAAAGTTATATAAGTATTTAATCAGGAGGAAAAACAGATGATAAAGCAGGAAGTGTCCAAAGAAGAATTAAAACAAATTGAACTTAATATTCTGAAAAGATTTGATAAAATATGCAGGGATAATCATTTGGAATATTCTCTTGCGTTTGGAACAATGCTTGGTGCTGTCAGGCACAAAGGCTTTATTCCATGGGACGATGATATCGATGTTTTTATGAAACGCAAGGATTATGAAAAGTTATTGTCTTTAAAATATGAGGATAACGATTATGAAATAAAAAGCTACAGATATTCAAAAAACTATTATTATCCCTTTTCAAAGATGTCCGATAAACGCACGGAAATTATAGAGAGTTGGAGAGCTGAGAAAAATCTGGGCATTTATATTGATATTTTTCCATTAGATTATATAAATGAGGATGACCCGCAAAAGTTAGATAAGATAAAGAAAAAGGCAGAGAAAGCTAATAATATTGCCTATATTATGGGTCACAAATTGTCGCACCATAAATCATTCAGCATCAGATACATAACCAAACTTTTGTTGTTAATATCAACATATCCAATAAAAAAACAAATAATTAAAAGAGCTGATTTGCTTAATGCTAAGGAAAAACAAGGAAAATATTTAGCAATGTTGTTACAAACGGGAGAAGGAGCTAAGCCTTTCATTGAATCAAAATATTATAATAAAATAATATATATGGATTTTGAAAATTTCAAAGCTCCTGTTTTTGAAGAGTATGATCATTTATTGACAATGATTTATGGTGATTATATGACGCCCCCTCCTGTCGAAAAACAAATATCAGGTCATTGGTTTAAGGCATACAGAAAGTGATTGTACTATATGAAATCATTAATCAGTGTAATTGTTCCCGTGTATAATGCCGGAAAATATTTTAATAACTGTATAAACAGTATTGTTAACCAAACTTATAAGAATTTAGAGATTATAATTGTCGATGACGGCTCAACGGATGATACACCGGCGACCTGTGACGATTGGGCAGCAAAAGACAACAGAATCAAGGTAATACATAAAGGAAACGGCGGCGCAGCTTCAGCCCGTAATGCAGGACTTGATAATGCATCGGGTGATTATGTCGGTTTTGTTGACGCGGATGATTATATTGACGGTGATATGTATGAATGTATGCTGTCTGAAATTGTTGAATATGGTGCGGACGCCGCCCGCTGCGGTATTGTCAGAGAAGCTGATGACGGCTCAACAGAGGATTGGGGTACAGGCAATTACGATGTTAGAATAGTTGATAATAAGCAGCTTTTAGCAGATGTAGGCGAGGGATTTGGAATCCTTCCCGTAAGCCCTTGCAATAAGCTGTTCAGGAGGGAATGTATCGGCAGCATCAGATTTGATACAAAATTCAAATTTGCCGAGGATACGCTGTTTAATTTTATGGCGGCAAAGAATATAAAAAAAACGGTATATCACGATGTCAACAGATACCATTATATTTTTAATCAATCCTCAATTACTAATAAAGAGATTAACGAAAATAATTTTGATGAACATAGAGTAATGGATATTATTTTTTCTCTTGCTGATGACGAAACTCTGCCGCATTGCATTAAGGGTGATGTGCTGAAATCCTTCAGGACTATCCGCCAGATGATACTTGCCGATAAGTATATGGAGAGATTTTCAGATATGCGCGCAAGAATTTTGTCTCACAAAAGCGAAATATTCAAGCTCCCGATATATTCAAAATTAACAAAGCTCAGAACGCTCTTGCTTTGGCTGTTTCCAAAAGGCTATAAATTTGCAATAAAGTATTTAAGGTAGGTATTGATATGAAGCCTCTTATAAGCGTAATTGTACCTGTATATAAGGTTGAAAAATATCTTGACCGCTGTGTTGAAAGCATTGTCAATCAGACATACGAAAATCTTGAAATAATACTTGTTGACGACGGCTCGCCCGACAACTGCCCCGAAATGTGCGACGCCTGGGCAGAAAAAGATAACAGAATCAAGGTTATACATAAAGAAAACGGCGGCGTTTCCTCAGCCCGCAATGCTGCGTTGGATGTCGCAAAAGGCGAATATATCGGGTTTGTGGACAGCGATGATTTCTTGAACAATAATTATTTTACAGTTTTAATGCAGGAAAATACCGATAATTTTGATATTGTTGCATGTAATTTTAAATGTATTAAGGATGATGAATTTTTTGATAATGGTCGTGTATATAAAGACCAAACTGTTTTTGAAGCAAATACGCTGTTGACAAAATATTTAAAGGAAAACTTTATTTATCAGGCTGTACACTCAAAAATATATAAAATGTCTGTTATTACCGACAACAATATTAAATTTGATGTTCAAAAAAAGGTCGGCGAGGATTTTCTGTTTAATTATTATTTTTTGAAAAATTCAAGCTCAGTTAAGCTTATAGAGGATAATCTGTATAATTATTTTGTCAGAGAAGACTCGGCATTTCACACTGTTTCAATTAACATAATTAATAGGTGGAAAAACACAAAGCAAGTATTAAGCGATATTGAAAATACGGACCTGTACAGCATTTGTATTGTTAAATACCAAAACGAATTGCTTTGCTGCTTAAGGGAATTATTGCGTTCAAAAAATAATGATTTAATCAATCAATGCTATGATGAAATTTGTGATGAAATTAAAAAATATTCAAAAGAGTTTTTAAAGCTGAATATATCAAAAATAAATAAGTTAAGTATTAGGTTAATTAATTTGAATCCAAAAATATTTAAAAAACTGTATATGTTATACAAGAGGACAATATGAAACAAATTAAAGTATTGGCAAAAGGTTATTTCAGAAAAAATTTAGGTGATGATTTATTCTTTAAAATATTGCTTGAAAGATATCCCAATATAGAATTTTACGCTGATGTTTACTTGGGATATTATCCAA
>CAZYDW010000056.1:0-4672 GCA_964646445.1 uncultured Bacteroides sp. | reverse complement strand
GGTTTGCGAGAACATTTCAAGCACGCCCAGCGCTTTTTGGAAAGTGCAGAAGGATATAAAGACTTGAAATCTGATACAATTTAATAATATAGACGCACTGGAAACAGCCATATTTACTGCGGTTTTGAGCAATCAGAACAAATTTGATTTTTTGGGTTTTGCGGCGTGCGGTTTATAAAATGCAAAAACACGGACGCTTTGCACCCAAGCTGTCCTTGTTTTTATGGAATAATTAAAAGGTATAATCTTGCTTTAATAATAATTAAAATGTTCAGTTTTGAAAATAAATAGTTTGATAGTCTATTTGCTATGAATAAATTCCTTTATTGCATCCAAAAACTGAACTATATCCTCTGATGGGTTTAAGGGATATAAAATTCCGTAAGGAATAGTATAATTCCAATTAACCGGAATTGTAACAAACGACGGGTGAACATCCGCCCATGCATCAAGGGTAAGCATAACACCTCTGCTTTGCTCACATCGGTTAAACACATCAATGTCGTAATATGAGGTTTCGTCAATTTGTATTTGTGGATGATTATTTTCAAGCTCATCATGCAGTTTATCAATCGCAGAACTTATCCCTCTTGCAACCATAAATAATTTTTCACCGTATAAATCTTCAATTTCTATTTGCTTTTTAGAGGAAAGTGCATGCTTTCTTGGAACAGCAACACATTCGTTATATTCACCTAATTTCAGAAAATTGCATCTTGAAAGCCATTGTGGAGAGTCGCATGCTCCAACAATGAAATCAAATTTTTTTCCTATACTGCTTATTACAGACAATATATTATTATGGTCATCTTCAAAAGGGATAACATTGATTTTAAAATCAGAATAAATATCGTTTACCTGCCCCCATAAGTCCATAAGTATTTTACATGGATTAAGCACGGACGTTCCGACTCTTATAACATATTTTCCGTTATTGACACTCTGCATTATACGGCTAAGTGCTTTTTTTGAATAGTTTATTATAAACTTTGAATCCTTATAGAACTGTTCCCCCGATTTTGTAAGATGAATACCATGAGCAGTACGTTCAATCAGGAGTATTCCGATATGTTTTTCAAGGCTGTTCATTTGTTTCATTACGGCAGTCGGGGAGATAAATAATCTTTCTGCCGCCTTATTAAAGCTTCCGCAATCCGCTACAGCTATAAATACATCCAATTGACTATTGTACATTTTACTCGCCTCTCACACTGTATAAACTTTTAGTTAATGCTATATTAACATATTTGTGATTCCCTGTCAAGAAAAAATGATGTATAATATGATTAATAAATGGTCCATAAAAAGGAGCGATAACAATGGCAGCGATAATTTTATATTTTTCTCGTAAGGGAAACAACTATGTAAACGGCACTATTAAAAATCTGCCTGTGGGAAACACAGAAATTGCGGCAGAGATGATACAAAAGCTGACAGGTGCCGACATATTTAAAATAGAACCTGTTACAGCGTATTCTGAGGACTATTCAGAGTGCATTGAAGAAGCAAAAAAGGATTTGCAGCGTGAGGCAAGACCTGAATTAAAGGAATATCCGAGCGATTTAAGCGGATATGACACCATCTATCTCGGCTACCCTAACTATTGGGGTACAATGCCCGTAGCTGTATTTTCACTTTTAGAAAAGTATGATTTTTCGGAAAAAACAATAAAGCCTTTCTGTACTCACGAAGGCAGCGGTATGGGAAGAAGTGAAAACGATATTAAAAAGCTGTGTCATAGCGCTGTTGTTGAAAGAGGACTTGCTATTCATGGCGCAAACGTGAAAGCTGCGGAAAAATCAATAAAAGAATGGATTTAAGGAGGATTTTGAAATGAAAGAATTAAGCGTATTCAAAACAGGCGAAAAAAACGATGCATTTGCAAAATACTTTGTCGGTCAGAGCTACCTTAATATGCTCACAACCGAGCGTGTGCCGATTGGCAACGTAACCTTTGAGCCGGGCTGCCGTAACAACTGGCACATTCATCACAAGGGCGGTCAGATTTTGATTGTGACGGCAGGACGCGGTTACTATCAGGAATGGGGCAAGGAAGCGCAGGAATTGCAACCGGGAGATGTGGTAAACATTCCACCCGAAGTTAAGCACTGGCATGGTGCAGCTCCTAACGAGTGGTTTCAGCATCTTGCGGTTGAAGTTCCGGCAGAAGGCGCGTCAACTGAATGGTGCAAGGCCGTATCAGACGAAGATTATGGAAAATTGAAATAATAAGGAGAAGATGAAAATGGAATATGTAACATTAAACAACGGAGTAAAAATGCCTGTTTTAGGTTATGGAGTATATCAGGTTGACCCGGCAGAATGCGAACGCTGTGTGCTGGATGCTATATCTGTCGGTTATCGTTCAATCGATACTGCACAGGCATACTATAACGAGGAAGGCGTGGGTAATGCGATTGTCAAATGCGGCGTGCCGCGCGAGGAACTTTTTATAACTACCAAGGTATGGATTTCAAACGCAGGCTATGAAAAGGCGAAAGTGTCTATTGAAGAATCGCTGAAAAAATTGCAGACAGATTACATTGATTTGCTGTTAATTCATCAACCTTTCAATGACTATTACGGCACATACAGAGCAATGACAGAGGCATACAAAGAAGGTAAAATCCGTGCGATAGGTGTATCGAATTTTTACCCGGATCGATTAATTGATATGTGCCAATTCAACGAGGTTGTTCCGGCAGTTAATCAGGTTGAAACACATCCTTTCAATCAGCAGACTAAGGCAAAAGAGATTATGAAAAAATACGGTGTTCAGATTGAGTCATGGGGACCGTTTGCCGAGGGCAGAAAAGATATGTTTAATAACGCTATCCTCAAATCAATCGGAGCAAAATACCAAAAATCAGCGGCGCAGGTTATTCTGAGATTTCTTATTCAAAACGGCGTTGTTGTTATACCAAAATCAACGCACAAGGAAAGAATGATTGAAAACTTTAATGTATTTGATTTTACTCTTGATGACGTGGATATGAAACAAATAGCCGCATTGGATGATGCAGAGAGTGCGTTTTTCTCACATTATGATCCGGATACAGTTGAATTTCTGACAGGATTGGCATAATATATTCTATGTCACATTGAGCGTGCGGATGTTTTTATACATTCGCACATCGCAATGTGATAATTATTTCTATCAGCCTGCATTATGCACGGTATTGAGATATACTCTTGTTTTTCGCAAGTCTTCGGGTACATCGTCGATATCCATATTTCTCGGAACAGAAGTTGAACCCGCTGCTATTGCTGTTTCATAGTACCAGCATTTGTAATCCAAAATATCAAGCATTTTCTGCATTTCGGTAATTTGAATACTGACAGCTTCGCGCTGCTTTTTAAACAGCTCAAGCCGCTGTTCTATGGTTTCATCCCCCAGCATTGCCATATCAATGAATGCCTTTATATCCTTAATAGGCATTCCTGTTTTTTTAAGACAGTCGATAATGTACAGCCATTGGAAGCTCTCATCGGTGAACATTCGTATTCCTCCGTTTGACCGTTCAACAAAAGGCAACAATCCCTCTTTATCATAATAGCGGATTGTTGATGGGGCAACATTTAATATTTTAGCGGCTTCGCCTACTGTGTAAATCATTTATTTTTCCTCCCCAAAATTAAAAAAACACTTGACTTAAAGTATACTTTAACTTGTATAATATATATTAGCAACAAAAACATTATACTACTTAGATCTATAAATGTCAAGGAGGAAAAGGTGAAAGCATTGTTGTTAAACGTAAGTCCTCATGAACGCGGATGCACCTATACCACACCGAAAGAAGCACAAATATCTCTTATGTTGATGCATCATGCGGCTATATAAATATATAAAGAAGGAGCAAATTTATGAATTACAGAGAACTGGGAGCAACAGGAATAAAGGTCAGTGAAATCGGATTAGGCTGTGAAGGGCTTAATGGTAAGGACGAGCAATTTACAATTCAGTTTATGGATAAATGTTTTGAATATGGTATAAACTGTATGGATTTATATTCGCCAAATCCCGATTTGCGGAAAAATCTCGCAAAAGCATTAAAAGGCAGACGCGACAAGTTTATTTTACAGTCGCATATATGCTCAGTCTGGAAGAACGGACAGTATGAGCGCACAAGAAATCTTGACCCACAGAGAGAACGGTTGTATGAGGAATGTCAGAGCCGCGGCGTGGGAATAACGGTTATGAAAGTGTTTGGCGGCGGTGATTTGCTAAATGAACACTCTCCCGCGGGAATGGCGCTTACGGCAAATCAGTATATTCACTATGCACTGACCCGTCCCGCTGTCGGAACAGTTTTTGTCGGAGCGCACAGTCTTGACGAATTAGAAAAAAGCGTTGCGTATGAAACCGCAAGCGACAGCGAGAAAGATTATGCGAAGGCTTTTTCTGAATTTCCGAAAATAAATTGGCAGGGACATTGTATGTATTGCGGACACTGCGCACCATGTCCTAAAGAAATTGACATAGCAGCAGTAACGAAATTTTTAAATCTCGCAAAAGCGCAGGGAGCAATCCCCGAAACTGTGCGTGAACATTACAAGATGCTAAAGGCTCAAGGCGGCGACTGTATTAGCTGTGGTTCATGTGAAAAGCGTTGTCCTTTCAGTGTGTCAATTCGTAAGAATATGGCAGAAGCAGCGCAGATTTTCGGGT
>CAZYDW010000055.1:0-4979 GCA_964646445.1 uncultured Bacteroides sp. | reverse complement strand
TGTTGGTAATACTTTTGCCCGTGACGGGACAGAAGTGGAGGTTCACAGGCTGCGTCATTATTCTAGGAATACGTCTTGTTGTGTCCGGTATCACTTATTTTTTAAAGCGCAGAGGCAGCGCAAAGGAAAAAACAAACGCAAAAGTGATCGCAGGAGCGGTTATGAGCATTTTCCTTATCGGCTTCGCACTTTTCCCAACGTTTATTTTCATGGGATATTCCGGACTTGAAACAACCGGTCAGTATAAGGTAAAGGAAACACAGGCAATACTTATCGACAACAGCAGACTTGAAACGAATGAAAACGATGGTTCTAACCGTGAGATACCTATTCACTTCTACTACCCAGAGAGCGATGCGGCAAACTGTCCTCTGGTATTATTCGCTCACGGCTCGTTCGGCTATTATCAGAGCAATTCTTCACTGTATGCAGAACTTGCAAGTAACGGTTACGTTGTAGCAAGCATAGATCACCCTTATTACGCTTTCTTTACAAAGGACACAAAGGGTAATACAATTATAGTTGATTTTGAGTTTGTGCAGAGTGTTGTTAATATGCAGTATGGTTCAGATTTTACCGAGACTGAGGATGATTTTAACACTATATGTGAATGGATGTCTATCCGTACGGCTGATGAAAACTTTGTACTTGATATAATAAAAACCGCCAAAGAATCAGGTTCGCTTGATACGGCATGGTATACGGAATCTGAGGATGCAAAGGCGGAAATTCTGGGAGCACTTGAGATGACAGACACAGAAAGAATCGGACTTATGGGACATTCTATCGGAGGCGCAGCAGCGGTACAGCTTGGTAGAGAGCGCGATGACATTGCTGCGGTGATTGACATTGACGGCACAATGCTCGGCGAACAAATATCATTTAATGACGGAAAGCTTGGCTATAACCCAGAGCCCTATCCGATACCGATACTTTCACTTGATAACGCAAGTCATTGGACGTCTTATGCTGGTAATGGAGAAACAGACTATGTAAACACATATTTACTTGACAATGCTATTGATGGCAGAGAAGCTCATTTCGATGGAACGGAGCATATGGATTTCACGGATCTGCCGCTTTTTGCTCCCGCATTAGCGAAAATGCTGGGGAAAGGCGATGTGGACTCGTTCGAATTTATCCCCGAAATCAATAGTATCATTCTTAATTACTTTAATTATTATCTGAAAGGGGAGGGCGAGCCGAATATCGAGCCTTGGAATGCACAGACAGCGGAAAATTAATCAAAATTTAACAAGCAAGTTCTGAAAACTTCAGGTATTGCCTTCAATATTCGACAGGTATATTGCAAATGATTATAAATATTTCTCAAATAAAAAAAGATGAAAAGGAACGGCTGGAAATTTACTGCCATAAGGTAAGCGGTGAAATAACGGAGATTGTCCGCTTTGTGAAATCCATACAGGGACAGCTTACGGGTATTATCGAAGGCGCACAGTATGAAATTCCTGTTTCCGACGTGTTTTATATTGAAGGAGTAGACAACAAAGTATTCATTTATTGCGAAAAACAGGTATGTGAAACATGTCAGAAGCTGTATGAGCTGGAGGAAGCTTTAAAGGAAAAGCATTTTCTGCGTGTATCAAAATCCGTGCTGTTAAATCTCATGAAAATCAAGTCGATAAAACCCTCGCTGAACAGCAGATTTACGGCTGTACTTCAAAACGGAGAACAAATTATTGTTTCAAGAAAATACGTTCCCGAGCTGAAAAAAGCTCTGAAAGGCGGAAAATTATGAGCATGAAAGAAATACTTTTCAGGTCACTTATGATATATTTTATTCTTGTTACCTGTATTACAGCTGGAATTGCAATCCTTGGTACAGCTTTTGACCCTGACGCTAGATTCGGATATAGCGCATTTGCCTCGCCGTTTATTTTTGCAGTTCTGGGAGTTATTCCGAATCTGCTTATGTACTCTTCAAAAGAGTTATCAGACAAGCAGATAATTCTGCGTAAAATTATACAGCTTGCGGTTATAGAAGCAGAAGTATCAAGTGTTTGCATAATAAGTCCCATAATCCACACGGAAAAAGCCGAAGTTATTATAGGAATAATGCTCAGTGTGCTTGTGATATTTATACTTGTCCATATAATCAGTATTATAAATAACTATTTTTCTGCAAAACAACTTACAAAAGAACTTATGCAGTTTCAGAAAAATATGAAGTAGTACCAATACCTGTTCAATAATAGCTGCGATTCCATTATCTGCAAACATACCCTTATTTTTGCCCTTATGAGAGTTTGCAACATGAGGGAAAAGGCTATAACACGAGGGAAAATCTATAGGCAAACTCACTAGCTATAAATTTAGCATTTTCAGGGGTTTGCAGACATTTTGGAGATAAGATATAACAGTTAATAAATGCTATAAAATATGTCTTATCAGAATTCCGAAGATTTAGAACCGCTTATTTCTGTCATGCAGAAAGCGATGGGATGAACATGGAATAGACCAAAGAGGTGTTTTTGGCGATTGCTTTGTTTCCCCATGGTTATGCAAGCATTATCGCCACCAATTCATTAGAGTATTATGATGAAAAGCTTGTCACCGCACATTTGAAACGGGCATACAGAGGTGCGGTATTAGCAGTGCAGGAGGAAACAGGCGGCATGGATATTGAAATATTATAGGAGGAAAACGAGTATGAAAGTAATTTTACACGATTTGGATATACAATATCATGAAATGCTTAGCGGGAAATGTGATGAGGTCATTCACGCAAATGGGAAATATGCTCCCTGTCAGGGCTGTTTTGGCTGCTGGACGAAGCACCCAGCGGAATGTTTTATGAAAGATAGTTTGAAGCAGTCTGCCCGTGTGATTGGACAGGCAGACGAATTTGTCATTATTACGGAAAACCTATACGGTACATACAGCTCTGCGGTTAAAAATGTTCTTGACAGAAGCATTGGTATTTCAACGCCGTTTAGTACTTATCGCGGAAGGCAAATGCACCATACTCTGCGCTATGGAAAGCACAATTTACTCAAGGTAATTGTGTATGGTGACGTTACGGAACAGGAGAAAGAAAGCTTTACCTATATGGCAGAAAGAAATTCAATCAATAATGGATTTAAAAAGTCGGAAGTGATTTTTCTGAATGATTTTTCCGAATTGGGGGACTTCGTATGAAAACAGTATTTATAAATTGCAGTCCGAAAAAAAGATTTAACGCGTCCGCTTATTTTCTGGAGTTGCAGCGTTTTTTTGTGAAAGGTAAGAAAGTAACTGAAAGGTTGCGGAATAGGGGCGACCATCAACGTATTCTGAATGAATTGTCGGATGCAGATACAGTTGTATTTTGTCTTCCGTTATATGTGGACAGTGTGCCATCGCATGTACTCCCTTTTTTGAAAGAGATGGAGCTTTTCTGCAAAGAAAACAGTATTCGGCTGACCATTTACAGTATTTCAAACAATGGCTTCATTGAGGGAAATCAAAGCGAACCGTTATTGCGTGTCTTTAAAAATTTTTGCGAGAGAAGTAATCTGGAATGGGGCGGCGGAATCGGAATCGGCGGCGGAGTTATGCTGAATGTTTACCGAATTGTATATGTTGTACAAATCGGAGTATTATTTCTGAATATTCTGCTAAATGGTATTCAGAACGGTAATTTTCTGCCTGTAAGTGCGCTGGAAAATTTTGCTGAACAAACACTTATTATTATTTTTTTGAATCTGGGTGTGTTTTTCTACATAATAAGAATGGGCAGTGCCATTAATAAGGGGAAATTTTTCGGCAAAAGATATACCCGTATCATGATACCGTCATTTGTGTTTATTATTTTTGCAGATATCTTTTTCACCATTATTTCAATTTTTCAGGGTGGGATATTTAAAGGCTGGCTTGCGAAAAAACAGCCAAACTAATACAAGGAGGAAATGAAAAGAAAAACTATATGAGAAAAACGAACTGACCTTTGCGATTATCTGGATTGTGATTTATTGTGTCGTGCAATCCTTAGCATACTCATTAAACGAAATAATCGGAGATGAGCTGCTTGAACGGATACAGCAGACAGTCATTAAAAGCAACGCTTCCTCTGCAGCACTGAAATCTTCCATAGCGGACATATCTCACGATATGAAAACACCGCTAACTTCTGTAATCGGCTATTTGCAGTTGGCAGAGAAAGAATGTGAAGATGAAAAAATGGAAGAAATCATAAAGATCTGTCTGGAACGAACCTGTTACTTAAATGCGCTGATTAATAACTTTTTTGAGTTATCGGTAATTGAGTCGCAGGGCTGTACTTCAAAAATGGAAAGTGTAGATGTGGCAGGAATGATTTGTGAACAAATACTTGCCAACTATCCTATCTTTGAGGGGAAAAATATCACTCTGCATTTTGAAGATTCGGATAAGATGGTTATCGTTTATGCTGACCCTAATATGCTGAACAGAGTGATTCAAAACTTGATTTCCAATGGCGTTAAATATAGAGTGTGATTTTAATTGATATGGTGCAAATAAGAAAACCAATAGCATCGCAATAGGATTCTATTGGTTTTCTTATTGTTTTGAATTGTCCTGCTTCCGCATCAGATTAAGAAGATAGCGAACAGTCGGGAGCAGATTTTCCGCTTTTTGCTCCGTACAGTCATTAATCATGATAAAGAGTTTCTGAAGGTTAGGCTGTGGAGTTACGCTTCCCGGATAAAAAATTTTATCTGTGGAAATATTAAATGCCTGACAAGGGGATACAGCTTCTCAAATTTTGGATTACCACGCCCGTTTTCGATATTGAGTATAAAGCCTCATAGTAGATACGGCGTCCTTCGCTGGCTTTTACATTGTGGGTTCAGATAGTGTATATATGGATATAATTCATGATTGGTCAGGGTAGAACATTATGTATTTTCAAAAAAGTTTACAAACACACTTGACAATCCTTCTCTGAAGATTTAGTCCACAGCGAAATCACTCTCCCACCAAACGCACCCAAAGAATAT
>CAZYDW010000054.1:0-5149 GCA_964646445.1 uncultured Bacteroides sp. | reverse complement strand
GTTCGCAGGCCCCATTTCAAGCGAGCTTGATGGAGCGCTGCTCCGATTTAAAAATTTTACACGCCGGCAGTATTCCAAAAACGCAACTGAATTTCGCTTTCCTTTAAGCGAAAGCTGCACGACAGTACTGCCCCAAGCAAAAAAGAAAAACGCAAAATGCCGCAGAAGTATCAAATTTCTGCGGCAGATTTATTGCTGTTGAGATATTGCTTTATGCTGTATAAAACAGCGATTTGCTTTGTGATTTTGAATAACGATATACGCTTAATTCAATTCCGAGCGCAAGGTATATACAAAGCGATGATGAACCGCCTGCCGAAAATAACGGCAGCGTAATTCCTATACAAGGCAGCAAAGAAAGCTCCATTCCTATATTAATGAATACCTGTGCAAAAAGCATTACGGATATTCCGCTGCACATAAGATAGCCGACATTATCTCTTGCACGAAGTCCTGTAAACAAAACTCGAACGACAAGTATTGACAGCAGCAAAATAACCGCGAGCGTTCCTATGTAACCGAATTCTTCACCGGCAACCGATAAAATCATATCGTTTTGATTTTCTGGAACGGTAAATTCCGTGCTCTGCGTCATTGTGCCGTTCAGATAACCCTGACCTGTCCAGCCGCCGCTGCCCATGGCAATCTTTGCGTTCGTCTGCTGATAAAGGGCGTCTGCATACTCATCAGGATAAAACAGAGCAGTTATGCGCTCCCTTTGAATACCGTTGATTATTCCTGTTTTCCACGCTATTGAAAAGGCAACTGAAAGCGCGCATATTCCGGCAACGAAATAGCCTATATGCACCTTTGCAAAAAAAAGCATGCCTATGAACATAATCAAAAAAACAAGCGCCGAGCCGGCGTCGCCTGTTATAAGCACAAGCGCAACGGGTACTGCACCGTGAATAACAAGCGGTATTATTGTTTTAATTCTGTTAATACGGTCTTTGACAATATCAAGATGATAGGAAAATGAAATAATAAAGCCGACCTTCAAAAGCTCTGACGGCTGAAAGTAAAATATCTTTAAATCAAGCCAGGATTTTGCATCGGGTCTTCCCGGCGGCGCGACACCGAACAAAAAGGTTATAACCATTAAAAGAACGCAGCCGCCTGCAATAATCGGCCACAGTTTCGATATTATGTCATAGTCTATATTTGATACTATTATTGCTATTACAAGTCCGCCGACAACCGATACAAGCATGCTTATTACATCACTTGAAAATATTTTACCGTCGGTGAGTGAGGAATATGTAGCACTGTAAACAAGAGCAAGTCCGTAAGCGGAACAAAGCATTGCCGCAGCAGCGGTTACAAAGTCAAGGCCTGAAAAAAAGCCTGTTCTTTTTTGCTCCATTAATTTATCGACCTCCCTCGCAAATTCTGATATAAATCCTGATATATTATATTAAATAACATTATTTATTTAATGTCAACATAAAAATTATGCATATTAAGTGTTGGATTATTTATTTTATTATGCTATAATAACTACTGATTAATGTTAAGGAGAATACTTATGTTATCTGATATAGAAATTGCAAGTCAGGCAAAAATGAAAAAAATAAATGAGATTGCCGCATCGGTCGGTATAAAGGATGAGGAGCTTGAGCCTTACGGTCATTACAAAGCAAAGCTTTCTGATGATGCCTTAAAAAGGCTTAACAATAAAAAGGACGGTAAGCTTATTCTTGTAACAGCTGTTAATCCCACACCTGCCGGTGAGGGCAAAACCACCGTTTCAATAGGCCTTGGTCAGGGTATGGCTAAAATAGGCAAAAACGCTGTTATTGCTCTGCGTGAGCCGTCACTCGGTCCCGTATTCGGTATTAAAGGCGGCGCAGCAGGCGGAGGGTATTCACAGGTTGTTCCCATGGAGGATATCAACCTTCATTTTACAGGTGATATGCATGCTATAACAAGTGCAAATAATCTGATGTGCGCTATGCTTGACAATCACATTCAGCAGGGCAATGAGCTTTGCATTGACCAGAGAAGGGTTCAAATTAAGCGCTGTCTTGATATGAACGACCGTGCGTTGAGGAATATTGTATGTTCACTCGGCGGCAGGCTTAACGGTATCCCCCGTGAGGATCATTTTATCATCACTGTTGCAAGCGAGGTTATGGCGATACTCTGTTTAAGTGAGGATTTATTTGATTTAAAAAGGAGACTTGGCAATATACTTGTTGCCTATACCTATGACGGCAAGCCTGTTTACTGCCGTGACATCAGGGCGGACGGTGCTATGACCGTTCTTCTTAAAGACGCGATAAAGCCTAATCTTGTTCAGACACTTGAAAATACACCCGTTATTATGCACGGCGGTCCGTTTGCCAATATTGCTCATGGCTGCAATTCAATCCGTGCAACCAAAACAGCACTCAAGCTTGGCGATTACTGTATCACGGAGGCAGGCTTCGGCTCTGATTTAGGTGCTGAAAAATTCCTTGATATCAAATGCCGATTTGCAGGCATTAAGCCATCTTGTATAGTTCTTGTTTCAACCGTGCGCTCAATGAAATATAACGGCGGTGTTGAAAAATCAAAGCTTACCGAGGAAAATATTGACGCGCTTAAAAAGGGGAGCGTAAACCTTGGCGCGCACATTGATAACCTTAAAAAATTCGGGGTTGCGGTTGTGGTTGCAATAAACCATTTTTATGCGGACACGCAAAGAGAAATTGATTTTGTAAAGGATTTCTGCGAAAGTAAGGGTGTGGAATTCTCGGTTACCAAATGCTTTGCCAAGGGCGGTGAAGGCTCAACGCAGCTTGCCGAAAAGGTTGTTGATGCCTGTGAAAAAGATAATAATTTCAATTTTCTTTATGATATTGACGCGCCCCTTTATAATAAGGTTGAAACCATTGCTAAGGAAATTTACGGAGCTGACGGTGTTGATTATACAAAAGAGGCAAAAAAGAGTATCGACGAATTTATTGCTCTCGGGGCAGATAAAATGCCGGTATGTATGGCTAAAACGCAGTACAGCCTTTCGGATAATCCGAAAGCACTTGGCAGACCTGAACATTTCAGGATTACCGTTTCATCTGCAAGCCTTTCAAACGGTGCCGGCTTCGTTGTTCTTCAGACAGGTTCGATTATGACAATGCCGGGTCTTTCAAAATCACCGGCAGCCTATAGCATTGATATTGACGAAAACGGCAATACAGTAGGTCTGTTCTGATGAATAATAAAGACAGTAAGTGCGATTTTTATATTACAAATTCGTATGAGCAAACCGTTGAGCTTGGCAGAAGGCTTGCGGCAAAGCTGCCAAAGGGTACGGTTGTTGCATATCTCGGCGGGCTCGGTATGGGCAAAACTGCTTTTACGGTTGGGCTTGCAAAGGGGCTTGGCATTGATGCTGATGTGTCATCGCCGACATTTGCCATATGCAATACCTATATAGGGAATGAAAATACGCTCTGCCATTTTGATATGTACCGTGTTGACGGGTGGGATGATTTATATTCAACCGGCTTTTTTGATTATCTTGAAAGCGGTGCATATATGGCTGTTGAGTGGAGTGAAAATATTTACGGCGCTTTGCCTGATGACGCTTTGATTGTTGAGATTACAAGGCTTGATGAAAACAAAAGGCAGTTTAAGGTGCATAGAAAGTTTGAGAAGAAATAATGCTTTTATCGGTTGATTCATCGGCTGTTACAGCCTCTGCGGCACTGACCGACGCAGATAAAATAATCAGCAGTGAATTTATAAATGCGGGGCTTACTCACAGCGAAACTCTTTTGCCGATGATTAAGCGTGTTATGCAAGGGCACGGCTTTGACGAGCTTGATGCCGTTGCCGTGACGGCGGGTCCCGGCTCTTTTACGGGAGTAAGGATTGGCGTTTCAACGGTTAAAGGACTTGCGTTTAAAGATGATATCGCATGCATACCGGTCTCCACGCTCGAGGCAATTTCATATAATTTTATCAATGAGAATGCTGTAATATGTGCTGTAATGGACGCAAGGCGAATGCAGTTTTACAATGCGCTGTTCAAGGCTGAAAACGGGGAAATAACGCGCCTTTGCGATGACCGTGCAATTCCTCTTGGCGAGCTTGAAAATGAGCTTAAGCGTTACGGCAGGGTTATTGTCGCAGGCGACGGAGCAAGGCTTTGCTGCGAAAATTTAAAAATCAGCAATGCTTTCATTGCCGATGATGAAAGGCTTTATCAAAACGCAATAGGTCTTTCAAGGGCGGCCAAATCAAAAAAAAGAGTATCGGCAAAGGAGCTCATGCCTGTTTATTTAAGACCAAGTCAGGCGGAAAGAGAATTAAAGCTTAAGAAGAGTCAGCAATATGAAAAATAAATTGCTTAGTTTGATATGCTTACTTTTCTTCAATATGTTTTTAAAAATCAAAGTAAACGCAAATACTATGAAAGGGTTATGATTTATTTTTTAATAATATCATATAAGTAAAACAATGAAGAAGTATCAAAGAGTTATTTGGTTTGGTATATGTCACATATCACTTTTACTTACACCGGAAAAAAGTAAAATTAAGGTTCTGAGCAAAGCGGATACACCAAAGTATGTTTTGGATAATAATAAAGCGTTAATCCGTGTTGGTGATGGTGAATTCAGAATAATTCTCAGAAAAAAGGATCAGCTGTATCAGGATTATTCTAAAAATCTGCAAAAAGAAATGATGCAGATTTTTAATGATTATAAGAATAAAAAGGACTGTAAATTTGTTTTGTCTGTTCCTAATGAGCCATTTGTAAATGAAGCCAAATGGTTTAGTAAAATTGAAAATGACATGATTTTGCAGTGTTTTGGACTTTACCGTTTCTATTTTAGGAATTTTATGGCAAAAGATAAAGTATATGGTGACGCATTTGTTTTTCAAAAAGATAACGCTACAAATTATGAAAAGCTTTGGCTGAACAGTGATAAGGTTATTTTTGTACATAACAATAAAAAATTTGCTGATGGCTTTGAAGAAAAATACAATATAGAAACGCATTTTGTAAAAGTTCCTTCCCAAAATTCTTATGATGTTATTGATGAAATTGAAGATGAAATTGTTAATCTTGTAAACAGCTTTGATAAAGATGTAAATTATAAAATCGTTATATCTGCCGGTCCAATGGCGAAAGCTTTGGTTTATAGATTATTAAAGAAAGATA
>CAZYDW010000053.1:0-5225 GCA_964646445.1 uncultured Bacteroides sp. | reverse complement strand
TTAAAAATTTTTAATTATGCACTTGAATTTCTTAATAATATGTGTTATACTATATTTGAGGTGAAGCAAAAATGAATAAACAGGAACTAACGATAGGACAGCGCGTAAGAAAGGCACGCAAAAATAAAGGTTATAGTCAGGCGGAGCTTGCGAACGTACTCGGTAAATCAAGCCGCACAATTCAAAAGTATGAAAACGGTGAGATTGAAATTTCTCTTAGTATGATAAACGAACTTGCCAACGTTCTTGACACAACCGCAACTTATCTGCTTGGCTACAAAATCGAAACGGTCAAGCCCGACGTCACAACCTTTGCGGACATTGCGGCAATGCTGTTTGAATTGGAAAAAATCACGGGATTGAAATTCGATATTGACGTAAAACGTCCGCCAAGAGATGATAACTGGGAATGTTCGCTGAAATTCGAGGGAAAGGCAAAAACAGAATTAAACGCCGATATGTGCCTGTTCCTTGAGGATTGGGCGAACGCGAGAGAAAATTACGAAGCAGAAAAATATGAGGATTGGAAAGATAGGACGCTTGCGTATTATTCAAGATTATCGGTATCGACAAAACCGCAAACAGAGGATAACACTATAACAGCGAAAGTATCGCCGGATATTGAGGTTTAATTTTTACATTATATCAATCATAAAAAACATCTCAAAAAATACGTATTTTTGAAAAATTTGGCGATTAAGGAGAACATAAATCAATGAACAGAATTTTAATTATTGATGATGATAAAGAGTTATGCGATTTAATACAACAGAGTGTTTTGCAAGAAAATATTGAAGCTGATTATTGCTTCTCTGGAATGTTAGGACTGACAAGATTAAAAGAAAAAGATTATCAGCTTATCATTTTAGATATTATGATGCCCGGAGCAGACGGCTTTGAAACATTGGAAAATATACGAAAAGAGAGCCGTGTTCCTGTTTTAATGCTTACGGCAAAAAATGATAATTTGTCAAAGGTGAAAGGACTGCGTTCCGGTGCAGACGATTATTTAACGAAACCGTTTAATATGGACGAGCTTATGGCGCGCATAATTTCTTTAATTCGGCGTTATACCCGATTTAATCAAACTGACGGTCAAGTACAAACGCTTAAATATGACGGGTTGACAATAGATTTGAACTCGCGCACCATTACAACAAGCAATGGTACATTTGAACTCCCGCCAAAAGAATTTGATTTATTATTGTATTGTGCAAAAAATCAAGGTAAAATTCTTACCAAAAAACAAATATATGAAGCGGTATGGGGCGAGGAATATGTTTATGATGATAGCAATATTATGGCTATCATCAGCAGACTGCGGAAAAAAATTGAGGACAATTCAAACAGTTATAAATTTATACAGACTGTAAAAGGGATTGGTTATCGCTTCAACGGGGAGGTGTAATGCTTGTATATAGAAATAATAATTATTTTTGGTATAATGACTGCCGCGTCCATATTTTATGCGGTTCGTGCAAGGCAGCACGAAAAAAAGCAAATATCTGAACTGTTGGGAATACTGACGGAAATTAAAAATGGCAACGGCAACCGGCGCGTCTTAGCAAAAGCCGGTGAGTTTATGGCGCCGCTTGCTTATGAAATTAACAATATTGTTATTTCTTATGAGGATAAATTAACAAAGTACCGAAAAACTGATGAAGCAAACAAACAGCTTATGACAAGTCTTTCCCACGATGTTCGCACACCGCTTACTACACTTATTGGATATTTGGACGCTCTGCGAAAAGGTACAGTCAAAGGAAATGAACGTGAGAAATATATCGAAACGGCACGAAAAAAAGCGTATGACTTAAAAGATTATATTGACGTTCTTTTTGATTGGTTCAAGTTGAACTCTGATGAATTTATTATGAATATAGATACGGTTGAAGCGGCGGAATTAACACGAAATATTCTGATTGATTGGATACCGATATTTGAAAATAACGGTATAAATTATATAATCGACATACCCGACAAGCCTGTCGATGCAAGGCTTGATATAAACGGGTACATTCGAATATTAAACAATCTTATCCAAAATGTAATTGCGCACAGCGGAGCGGATAAAATTGAAATATCTTTGTCGTGTCAAAATGAAGATATGAAAATAGTTGTGTCGGATAACGGAAACGGTATTGGTAAAGATGATTTGGCACATATTTTTGACCGATTATATAAATGTGATAAGGGACGTTCGGAAAAAGGCAGCGGACTTGGCTTATCTATCGTGCGTCAGCTTACAGAAAAAATGAACGGTAAAATTTCCGCCGAAAGCAGTATTGGAGCCGGTACGACCTTTACCTTATTATTCCCGGTGCAAAAACAGTAATGATAACACCCCGTCTGAATAAGGGCGGGGTGTTTAAAATTGCAAGGATTTTGCAAGGTTAATGCAAGGTTAATGCAAGATTGGTATGCTATAATGTATTTACACCAAATCAAAAGGAGTCTATATAATGGAGTACATTATTGAAACAAAAAATTTAACAAAGCAATACGGCGCACAAAAAAGTGTTGCCGACCTGAACATTCACGTCCAAAAAGGGAGAATTTACGGTTTGCTCGGCAGAAACGGAGCCGGCAAGACCACAACTATGAAAATGTTGCTCTCTCTTACACAACCTACAAGTGGCAATATAACGATTTTCGGCAAGCCGCTAAAGGGAAACGAAAAGAAAATACTTCCGCGTATTGGCAGCTTAATAGAAGCGCCCGGTTTCTATCCTAATTTAACCGCTACGGAAAATCTGCGTATCTTTGCAGAGCTTCGCGGTGTGCCTAACCGCCATTCTATTGAGGACGCGCTTAATTTAGTCAGCTTGACGTATAAAGATAAAAAGCTGTTTTCGCAGTATTCGCTTGGAATGAAACAGCGATTGGCGATTGCTCTTGCGGTTATGCACGATCCGGAGCTTCTGATACTTGATGAACCGATAAACGGTCTTGATCCTATCGGTATTTCAGAGGTGCGTTATTTCATTCGCGAGCTTTGTAACGCTCGCGGAAAGACAATACTCATTTCAAGTCATATTCTTTCGGAGATTGCGTTGTTGGCTGATGATGTGGGTATTATTGACAACGGTGTACTGCTGGAGGAAGAAAGTCTTGCGGAGCTGGAGCGTAAAAGTAATAAACATATTCATTTTACAATTTCTGATACGGCGCAGGGAGCGAGAATTTTGGAAAGCGAGTTTAGGGAAAAAGATTTTGAAATACAAGACGACCACAATTTAAGACTTTATAATCTGAATTTATATACCTCAAAAATCGTTACAGCTTTTGTGCAAAACGGTGTTGAGGTTTCAGAAGCACACACTTGCGAGGAAAGTCTGGAGGATTATTTCAAGCGTGTAACAGGAGGTGAGGGCATTGCTTAGATTAATAAAATGCGAATTTATGAAATTGAAACGAAAAAAATTTATGCTCCTTGTGGCTTTGTCTGCACTTTTGTTTCCAATACCAATTACTATTTTAATGACAACTCCTCAGGAAATAGCACGATGTGGAAGTAAAGCGGAAGCTTTTGACAGTTTGTTTAATTTGGTTATTGGCAACGGTGTGCAGCTTCTTCTTCCGTGTGTTATCAGCATTATTGCAGCTATGCTGTTTTTTATGGAGCGCGACAATGACACATTCAAAAATCTGCGTACAATTCCTATAACAAGCACTCAAATGGTACTTGCAAAAATCGTGGTGCTGTTCATTTGTGCAATAACCTTCAGCGTGGTTTCCTTTACGGTCACAGCGATGCTTGGCAGTTTTACAACGGAAATAAACGGATTGGCTTATAAGCTTGGAATGGCTGTAAGAATGGGGATATTTGTAACAGCAGGGACTTTACCATTAATTGTATGTATTGTGCTGTTCAGCAGAACATATATATTTTCAGTGCTGCTGTGCCTGTTTTATACGGTGTTCAGCCTTATGGCAGAGTGTATATTTCAAGCCTTACCCAAAGCTGTATGTTGGTTTATGCCCATTCCACTTACAACGCTCTGGTGTGCGGGAGATATGGTTAAGCACGGGGTAAATTTGAATATAAGCCTGTTGGCAGATAAAATTCCGTCAACTGCAACAACAGTAACAATTTTAAGCATGATGGCTATTATATCTGTGATACTGATTGATTGGCTGTATAAAAAAAGGAGTGAATAGTATTATGTGTGGTATCATCAAAACAGAATTATTGAAATTAAAACGGTATCATATATTGTGGGCAGGTATTTTACTAATGCTTTTTACCGTTTTGCTGACACTGTTCAATTCAACAGCAGAGGACGGAACGGTCTGGACATTTCCGATTTTACTTGAGCAGGTTATCAAAAATAATACCACAACGATTTTCCCAATGTGTATTACTTTAATTGCCGGATATATGATAGCAAGAGAAGAAAAAGACAATACATTGAAGTTAATATTAACAATACCGATTTCATATCGTAAATTATTATGCGGAAAACTTATTGTATGCGGTTTAATATCATTATTTTTCGGTGTAATGTGCGTATTGTTTACCGTCGGCGCAGAGCTTTTGGTAAAATTTCCGGAGTTTTCAACCGTGGCAGTCTTACAGGCATTTGTTCAAATCCCACTGAATTGTCTGTTTTTATATATCGCGGTGCTTCCGATTATTGCTATTGCCGCTCGAATATCAAACGGAAATATGATAGGCGCGATTGTAGCGTTTGTCTACGGTTACGGTGGAATGTTTGCCGCAAGCAGTAAGCTGTTAATGAATATTTATCCTATTACGGTAAGTCTTGGCTTGATTGATTATCGCAGTTATGATGCCGCTGTAAATTGGAACATACCGATATGCGCTTTTAGTATGATTGTTATGATAATGCTGACAATGCTGCTTGTATTTCTGATAAAGGATAAAAAAACTAAAACAGTTGTTAAAAAGAAAACTCGCACTTTACCAAAGAAAGGCTGGTGATTACCTTGAAAAAAATAATTGTATTATTAGGTGTTCGTATTTTTGGAAGCATACCTATTGAGAAGGAGCCTACGTTGAAAACCATAAACACATAAAATGGATACATAACCTTGATGGGCGTTCGTTTTGGACCACATCAAGGGCGTAAGAAACCGTGACTATACTTGAAAGACAAATAGCTGAATCAGCTGTTTCCTGCACAGATTGCAAAGCTCGATGGGGTACTCAAATGACACCCCATAGCTAAGCGCGGTTTTATCAATTTTGAAATAGCAACCGC
>CAZYDW010000052.1:2663-5655 GCA_964646445.1 uncultured Bacteroides sp. | reverse complement strand
GTTGATAAAAAATTTGCCTGCAGCAATGCGGCAGGTGACTATTGGTACGGTAAAGGCTATACAGTATTGAATAATGCGATTGATTGCGAAAAATACAGATTTAACATTGGAACCGAAAATAAGGTCAGAGCCGCTTTAGGCTTAACGAATGAATTGACAGCAGTTCATATTGGCAGAACAAATATTATTCAAAAAAACCATCCGTTCCTTTTAAAGGTATTTGCAGAGATAAAAAAGCAGCAGCCTAATTCAAAGCTAATGTTAATCGGTGCATCGAAAACAAAAGAAACCGACAGGCTTTGTGCAGAATACGGGATTACGGATTCTGTTATGTTTCTCGGCTTAAGGCGTGATGTCAGCGAACTGCTTCAAGGCGCGGATGTATTCATCTTTCCGTCAACCGATGAGGGTTTGCCGGTATCGGTTGTGGAGGCACAGGCAGCAGGATTGCCGGTACTTATGTCGGACTCTGTTACAAGTGAGGTGTTAGTGACAAATGAGACAGCAATGCTTTCGCTTGATGAGCCGGCGGAAAAGTGGGCGCAAAAAGCAATAGAGCTGTCAACGCTCCCGAAAAAAGACAACTTTGAAATTATGAAATCATCAGGCTGGAATATTTATGATGCCGCCAATCAGCTTGTAGAGTATTATAGGAGTTAAAAATTATGGCACTGTCTTCAATAATCAATTCTGTGTTCAGACCGGAAACTTGGTGCTGTGCAATAAGGTTTAATGATGATGAAAAGAAGTGCATATTGAATGATAACACATCTCCATTTACCGTTATCCCAAATAGCAAGCGCTATTGGACGGCTGATCCGTTTGTTATAGAAAACAGCGGAAAATATTTTTTATTTTTTGAAGCATTTGATAAGCTGCAAAAAAAAGGACTGCTCGGATATCGGGAAATTTCCGACAATAATGTCGGCAGTATTAATATAATATATGAGTCAAAATCGCATTTATCATTTCCATTTATTTATGAAGAAAACGGAGTTTATTACATAATTCCCGAATCCGTTAAGGAGCATGAGCTGTGCAGGCTGAAATGTCTTTCATTTCCCGATGAATGGGAGAAGGATACAGTCTTAATAAACGATGATTTGGTTGACACTGTTTTATTTGAAAAAGACGGCGTTAAATTCTATATCAGTGAAAGAGTTGACAGCAGGAATTATTTTGACAGAGTTGACTTGTTTTATGAAGAAAACGGACAAATTGCAGAGGCTGATAATCCTGTAAAATCCGATGTTGATAATGCGCGCGGCGCAGGGAAGATATTTGAAATTGACGGTAGGCTGATTCGTCCCGCACAATGTTGCGGTAAGTCCTATGGCGAAAAATTAAATTTCAATCAGATTAAAGAAATTTCAAAGGATAATTACAGCGAAGCATTTTTATGCAGTGTATCGGTAAGTTCAATCAAGCTTGATTGCGACAATATTTTTGAGGGAATACATACATATAACAAAGCCGGCAGAGTTGAGGTTATCGACTTGAAATTGCCGAGAAAATTTGATTTGATTAATTTTATCGGTGCTTTTGTTAAGCTATTCAAAAGGATATTTTAAACGGAGATTATTCAGTGAAATTTTCAATTATCATTCCGGTGTATAATGCGGAAAAAAGCCTGTGCAGATGCCTTGACAGTATTATTAATCAGGACTGCGGTGACTACGAAATAATTATTGTAAATGACGGCTCAACCGATAACAGTGAGAGCATTTGCCTTAAATATTCAAATAAACGCCAAAATATTAATTACATATTCAAGGAAAACGGCGGTGCATCCTCTGCAAGAAATGTCGGACTGGATGCCGCAAAGGGTGATTTTGTCTTATTTATTGACAGTGATGATTATGTTGATGAAAATTATTTTTCCGCACTGTCAAATAACTGTGTAAAAAACGGATTATCTGTTTTTACATATACTTGGCAAAGAGCGGATGGGTTTGTAAAAAGGAACATAACGACGGATAATGATTTATCCTTGTTTGAGAAATCAAAGTCTTTGATTTTAAATCGCTCGATTAACAGTCCGTGTGCAAAAATTTTTGACAGAAATTTAATAGAAAATGTGCATTTAAGATTTGATGAAAGAATGCCTGTTGCGGAGGATTTCAACTTTTGCTTAAAGTATTTGATGTTTTCAGACAAAGTTAATGTTTTAAATGAGTCAATCTATTTTTATGACATTACAAATGAATCTTCATTGGTACACAAAAGGAAAAAAGGCTTAATCGATATATATCCTATAGTTTTTGACTATGCTTATGAAACAATTAATAATTCACGATTTAATGATGGTGAAAAAAAAGAGTTGCTGCGGGTTTGGGATAAATTACACACAGACAGCTTTATTACTTGTGTTATGGAGGAAATTAAAGATGTCAATATGACTCCTGCAGAAGTAAAAAAAGAAATCAGGTCTATGTGTAAAAAGTTCTGTGCCGCGTATAACCATATATACGGATATGAAAATTTAGTGCATTTTGCAGTTAGGTTTTGTGTAAAAAACAGATGTGTTAATGTTTTGTATTATTTTTCAAAAATTTATGCAAGATTGAGGAAATAGAATGTTAAGCAGAATTAAAAAATCATATAAGAACTCAGTTGTTTTTAAATATGTTGACAAAATTGAAAACAGGCATTATCAAAAAAAGTTGACAAATCATAATTTTACACTTTTAACACCTAATTGCATGGGAGGACTGATTTATCACAGACTTGGTGAACGGTTTAATTCTCCTACTATTGATATCAGTATGCAGACGCATGATTTTATGGTTTTTATTAATGATTTGGATTATTATCTTTCAAAGGATATTTGCCAAGCTGATAGTACAGAATTTGCTTATCCGGTCGGAGTAATAGAGGGCGACGGTACACATGAAAGTGTTAAGGTGAATTTTGTTCATTATGAAACATTTGAGAAAGCAAGATTAAAATGGAATGAAAGAAAGACAAGAATTATAAAGGATAATTTGTATGT
>CAZYDW010000052.1:0-2563 GCA_964646445.1 uncultured Bacteroides sp. | reverse complement strand
GTCAGAAGAAGTCAAATCGGTGAGCTTGAGCAGCAGGTATCGGAAAAAGGAATCAGAGTAATCCATGTTCCCGACAGTGAATTAAGCTATATCAAAAGCTATGGATTTTACAAAAAAATAATGAAAGATGAGCATTTTGATATTGTACACTGCCATTTGCCTTTTATAAGCGGAATCGTTTTATTTGCCGCAAAACAGTGCGGCGTTCAAAAAAGAATAGCTCATGCTCATTTTTCACAGCCATATACAGATACGAAAATTTATTCCAAACCGAAACAAGCTGTTGCAAAAATTTACAGGCAGGCTATGCGTTTGCTGTTAAAAAAATACTGCAACGGTGAAATTGCCTGCAGTCCGGCGTCGGGCGAGTATTTGTATGGAAAAAAAGAGTTTGATAAAAACGGAATTATATTAAATAACGGTATAAACACAGATAAATTTATGTTCAGTTCAAGCGTCAGAGATGATATCAGAAAAGAGCTGAAGATACAGGAAGATGAAACTGTGTTAGGTCATATCGGTCAATTATACAGTGTAAAGAACCAGTCATTTGTAATCGATGTTTTTTATAAATATCACTTGAAAAACGAAAAATCGAAGCTGATTATTGCGGGCGACGGTACAGACAGGGAAATGCTTAAAGATAAGGTTAAGAGATTAAATTTGGAAAATGTTGTTATGTTTCTCGGATTGAGGAATGATGCGCAGCGTTTGTATCAAGCAATGGATTGCTTTGTTTTTCCGTCAATTCACGAGGGATTTCCTTTAACTCTTATTGAGGCGCAGACATCAAAGCTGCCTTGCGTTGTATCGGATACTGTTACAAAAGCGGCAAAGCTTAATTTGAATTTTGATTATTTATCAATTACGGAATCTCCCGGAAAATGGGTTGAAAAAATTGATGAATTACTTTTACTAAACAGAGAAAAAATTGATAATTCAAAGGTTATAGAGCAGTTCGACATAAGAATTTTATCGAAAAAACTGGAAAAAATTTATTTATCGTAATCATGTAAAGGAGAAAGCAATATATGTTCGGTTTAACAGCTTTGCAAATGTTTTTAGTCATTGTTGCAATATTTGTTGCAGTATATTGGATTACTCCTTCAAAGCATTCATGGTTCCCGTTATTATTAGTTACTGTATTAATGGCGTGGTTGGCTTTTAATATAGTTCCGGACAGTTCTGATGATTTATCAAGATATTTCAAAGTACTTGATGAAATGAGAGAAGAAGGATATGACGGGCTTCAAAGATATATTGAAGAGGACCAGTTCGACTTTAAAATCTTTAGAGCCGCAGCATACTATGTTTATTTTATCAGTAAATTACCCAATGATCACTGGCTTCCCTGTATTACAATGTTTATTGTATACGGATTAGGCTTTTATTGTATATATAAAGCATCAAAACGGTTTAATACAAGTAAATTGAATACATTTTTAGGTTCAATGTTTTTCATATGTACTTATTGGTATTTTGATACTTGCAGCGGAACCAGAAACGGCTTGGCATTTGCAGTGGCTTTCGCATGTTCATATCAACTATTGGTAGAACGAAAATTTAAGATACTGTGTTATGTCGGCTTTGTTTTAGCGGCACTGACCCACTCGGCGGGAATAATACCTGTTGTGCTTGTTATCTTTACTGAATTAACTTTGAATACAAGCGGCAAGTTTTTGAATTTCTTATTGGTTTTCGGAATTATTGCCGGAGCCGCCGGTATCAGATGGCTCGCCGGTATAAGTGACAACAGCTTTATTCAAGGTATTGCAGGTAAGGTTGACAGATATGAAGCAAGTGATTTGGATATAGTAAATTCCGGCACAATGTTCCAGGTAAACATGGTCGTTCTGGCAATTGTATTATTACTGATTTTCTATTTTTCATATTTTATATTAAACAGTGAGTATACAAAAGAGCTGAAACGATTTTACAAATATTCCTCAATTATTTCTTTTTTCTGTATCGGCGCATTGTTCAGCGGACTTATTTTTGTTCGTTTCGCGAGATGGATTTTACCGCTTGTCGGCGGTTTGATTTATATGATTGGTATGCAGATGCAAGAAAATTATATCAGTGAGGAAGGTATGTCATATTGCAAATTTTATTCACCGCCGAATGTTTCCTTCAGAGTACAGATTAAGCAAGTTGTAACATTCTCATATATTGTTTTTATGGCTGTTCATATGTGGTACATGTGCAGTGGCTCATCGCTGATTTGGCTTCATTTTGCGAATGAATGGTGGTAAGGGGGCAGTTAATTATGATTTCAATTATAGTTCCGATTTACAAGGTTGAAAAGTTTATAAGGCAATGCATTGAAAGTATTATTGCGCAAACATACAGTGATATTGAAATTATACTTGTTGACGACGGTTCACCTGATAATTGCCCTGCCATTTGTGATGAATATGCAAAACAGGACGGCAGAATAAAAGTTGTTCACAAGGTAAACGGCGGGCTCGTTTCCGCGCGCCGGGCAGGTCTTAAGGCGGCTAAAGGTGATTATGTGGGCTTTGTTGACGGTGATGATTGGATAGAGCCTGATATGTATGAAAAT
>CAZYDW010000051.1:0-6448 GCA_964646445.1 uncultured Bacteroides sp. | reverse complement strand
AGTTATATTTTTGAGGAAAACAGATGAAAATTTTAGGAATAGAAAGCTCCTGCGATGAAACCGCCGCCGCAGTAGTGGAAAACGGAAGAAATGTTCTTTCAAATGTTATCGCAACATCACTTGAGGAGCATAAGCTTTACGGCGGAGTTGTACCCGAAATTGCATCGCGCCGTCACGCCGAATGCATAAGCGGAGTTGTTAAAGAGGCCCTTGAACAGGCTGACTGCACTATTGACGATATAGACGCGATAGCGGTTACATATGCACCGGGTCTTATAGGAGCACTGCTTGTTGGTGTGAATTTTGCAAAGGGCCTTGCTCTCGCGGCCGACAAACCGCTTGTACCCGTTCACCATATCAGGGGGCATATTGCGTCAAATTATATTTCAGGTGATGTTAAGCCGCCGTTTCTGTGCTTAATTGTAAGCGGAGGACATTCGCATATAGTTATGGTCAAGGACTATACCGATTTTGAAATAATAGGCAAAACCCGTGATGACGCTGCGGGTGAAGCTCTTGACAAAGCAGGCAGAACAATGGGACTTGAATACCCCGGCGGAGTGAGCATTGACAAAATAAGTGTGCTTGGGGATGAAAACAAATATGTATTTCCTAAGCCTAAAATCAGCGGCAGCATATATGATTTTTCATTCAGCGGACTTAAAACCGCTGTTATAAACACCATTCACAACACACGGCAAAGGGGAGAAGAGCTTGATGTACCGAGCCTTGCAGCATCGTTTCAAAAAAGCGTTGTTGACTGCCTTATTGATAAGCTTGAAAAAGCAGCGCTTGAATACAAATCAGATAAAATTGTAATCGCGGGCGGCGTTTCGGCAAATTCAAAATTGAGGCTTGAGGCACATAGAATGTGCAAACATCATAATATGCAGCTTTTTTTGCCGGAGCTGAAATACTGCGGTGATAATGCGGCAATGATTGCAGCACAGGGATATTATGAGTTTAAAGCGGGTGAAATTGCCGATGAATCACTCAATGCATTTGCAACTATGCCTGTTGATAAAAGCTACAAAAGTAATTAGCCTTAACTAATCTTATTGTTACAAATTAATAAATTTTTACCGCCGGTATTGAATTTTTGTTATTATTTGGTATAATCTATTTATGAATTTATCATAAGGTAATTCTGTATATTACAAACTATATTAAAGGAGAATAAGTAATGGAAACTAATCTTACTTCAAACAAGTCGCTTCTTAAATGGCTTGATGAAAAGGTTGACCTTCTCAAGCCGGATGAAATTGTCTGGATTGACGGTTCAAAGGAACAGATTGACGCTCTCAAGGCAGAAGCTGTCGAAACAGGTGAAATGATCAAGCTTAATGAAGAGCTCCTTCCCGACTGTTATCTTCACAGAACAGCTGAAAACGATGTTGCCCGTGTTGAAGATCGTACTCTTATTTGCTCAAAAAATGAAAAGGATGCAGGCCCCACAAACCACTGGATGGATCCTGAAAAATGCTATGAAATGCTCTATGACATTGCTGCCGGTTCATATAAGGGCAGAACAATGTATATCATTCCTTATTCAATGGGACCTGTCGGCTCTCCGTTTTCAAAAATCGGTATTGAAATCACAGATTCAATCTATGTTGTTCTTAATATGAATATTATGACAAGAGTCGGTAAGGCGGTTCTTGACTGCCTCGGTGATTCTGACGACTGGGTTCGCGGTATGCACTGCAAATGTAATGTTGACCCTGAAAAGCGCTGGATTTGTCAGTTCCCGGAGGACAACACAATTATTTCCGTAAACTCCGCATACGGCGGAAATGTACTCCTCGGCAAAAAATGCTTTGCGCTTCGTATAGCTTCTTACCTCGGTAAGAACGAGGGCTGGCAGGCGGAGCATATGCTCATACTCGGTCTTCAAAAGCCAAACGGTGATATTAAATACATCTGCGCCGCATTCCCGTCGGCCTGCGGCAAAACAAACCTTGCAATGCTTATTCCGCCTGAGGGCTATCAAAAGAAGGGTTATAAGGTTTGGTGCGTAGGCGATGATATTTCCTGGATAAGAAAAGGTCCTGACGGAAGGCTTTATGCAATCAACCCCGAAAACGGCTTCTTCGGTGTTGCGCCCGGTACGAATATGAAGTCAAATCCAAACGCACTCAAATCAACAATGCAGGGCACTATTTTCACTAATGTTTGCCACAACCTTGATAACAACACTGTTTGGTGGGAGGGACTTGACAAAAATCCTCCTGCAAATGCCATTGACTGGAAAGGAAAACCGTGGAACGGTACCGAAAGCGAAGAAAAGGGCGCTCATCCAAACTCAAGATTTACCGCGCCGGCAGTTAATTGCCCTTGTATTTCAAGCGAATTTGAAAATCCGCAGGGCGTTCCGATCTCCGCTATTGTATTCGGCGGCAGAAGAGCAAAGCTCACACCGCTTGTTTATCAGTCAAAGAGCTGGAACCACGGTGTGTTCGTCGGCTCTGTTATGGGCTCTGAAACAACTGCTGCCGCAACAGGCGCAGTCGGAGTAGTTCGCCGTGACCCGATGGCTATGCTGCCGTTTTGCGGCTACAATATGGGCGATTACTGGAAGCACTGGATTGAAATCGGCAAAACCCTTGATCCTGACAAGGCACCGAAAATCTTTAATGTAAACTGGTTCCGCAAGGATGACGAGGGCAACTTTATCTGGCCGGGCTTCGGCGATAATCTTCGTGTTCTTGACTGGATTATTGACCGCTGCGACGGCAAGGTTGACGCGCAGGAAACAGCTATCGGCTATCTCCCGTATGCTAAGGATATTAATCTTGAAGGTCTTGATATGACAGAGGCTGACCTTGACAAAATCCTTGATGTTGACAAGAATGCCTGGGAAGAAGAGCTTGACGGTGTTGAGGAGCTTTATGCTAAATTCGGCGATACTCTCCCGAAGGAGCTTGAAGATATTCTTAACGAGGTTAAGTCAAATCTTGAAAAATAAAGAATAACAAAAAGCGTTATTGGGCTTAAACTCAATAACGCTTTTCTTTTTTATTCATTTAATCATCATACGGCTCTGTTGATCTTGAAATTATGCTGCCGGTTGATACTTCAATTTCATATTCATACTCTGTTACATAATCATGAAACTCAATGTCGTAAACGTATTTACCGTTTTCATAATCCTTTTTTTGTTTTGTAAAAATTATTGATGTGTTGTTTGCCTGACCGCTGTCCTCAACAGCAATGCTTTTTGCTTTTTCAACACCTATATCATTCGCCTGTGAAGCAGCTGCTGACGAGGTCGTTTCCGTCACATCAGCCGCACTGCTCTGCACGGTATTATCGTTTTGCGTTTGAGAAGCAGTGTCTGTCGAAACAGACGCCGACGCAGCAGTGCTGTTTGAAAAGGGAGTTTTATTGTCGGCAATCATTGATGCCGCAACAGTAACGGCAATAATAACAACAACGATTAATGCAAATACAGCTACAACGGTTTTTTCTTTTTTAGTCATTTTTCTTAACCTCACTTTTTATTAATAATATCATCCAATAATATAACGGAATAATAAGCAAGAGCAGGCATGAGTATCCCCACAGTCCCGTTAAGCATCCGAAAATCAAAAATACGGTAACAACTGTCTCGGGCACAGGCATAAGAAACGCAAATACCTTTCGGTTATTAGCCTTACAGGCAATGGCAAACCTGTAATAAATGGGTATTGTTAAAAATACTATCCACAGCGGATGCCATATTCCGAATATCATTGACAGTGCCGCGTAAAGCACAACAATAATTATAGGGAAAGGAAACATAAGCATTGCCTTTGCCGCCTTAGGATAAATCCCGAAATCATTAGCCTTTGAAAGAAGTGATTTTATTTTACCCTTAAAATCCTTTTCCTTAACATTGGGATTTTGAACAATAACCTTATCCTTATCGGTATTGAGCAGGTCGTCAACCGAAACGCCGTAAATTTTCGACAGTGCCACAAGGTTATCAATTTCCGGCGATGCTTCCGCACGCTCCCATTTTGAAATTGACTGACGGCTGACGCCGAGCTTTTCAGCCAAAACCTCCTGGCTGTAGCCGTTCATTTTCCTCAATTCCTGCAATCTTGTTGCTGTCAATAAATTCATATGCAAACCTCCTTGTGTTTTTTCAATTTCATTTTAAGCTTAATTTTGAAAAATAACAACATATTTCAGTTTACAAAATATGTTTTTTTGCCGCAACCTGTGGTTGCGTTTACTGTTTTTCGGGCACTTTGTGTTTTAAACAGAGCAATGCCGCAATTATAATAATCGGAAAAGCTATTGAAAAAATCAAACCTTTTTTCAGCTCCCCGCCGAAAGCATTTGTTATACATCCGATTACGGCCGGCCCTGCCGTGCAGCCTACATCGCCTGAAAGTGCAAGCAGTGCAAACATAGCCGTTGATGCACCGGGAATTGATTTTGCAGCCAGACTTATTGTTGCCGGCCACATTGCCGACACGGAAAAGCCGCACAGCGCGCATCCGGCAAGTGCAAGAAACGGTATATCGGAAATACAGGCAAGCAGGTATGATATTATGCACAGCACTGCCGAAAAAGCTATATATTTTTCTATTCTGATTTTACTGCTTAATTTGCTGAATACTATTCTTCCGCTGCCCATAAGCACGGCAAACGCCATAGGCCCTGCCAAATCACCCGTTGTTTTTGAAACGTTAAGAGCAAGCTCGGCAAGGGTTGACGCCCACTGGCTCATAGCAAGCTCCGATGCACCGGCACAAATCATAAGTATAATTGAGATAATAAATATTTTGTTTTTAAGGCTTGCTTTGCTTTTCAAAGCTTCATCTTCAGGCTCGGCAACAGGTACAAAAGCAAAATATATTCCGTTTAAAAAAGAAAAGACTGCCCATATTAATGAAAGATATCTCCAGCTGTCTCTGCCGAATAATACAAAAAACACAGTTGAAACAGCTATTACGGCAACCGTTCCCCAGCAAAAGAACGAGTGCAGCAAACTCATTGCACCGGCTTTATTGCCGGTGGGGCAGCTTTCAACAACAGGCGAAATCAAAACCTCAATAAGACCGCTGCCCATTGAATAAATAATTACCGAAGCAATTATTGCACAAAAGCTTTTGCTTAATATATACGGCAGAGTGCCAAGCATAATAAAGCCTGTGCCTGCACATATATGTGCAATTATAATACATTTTTTATACCCTATTTTATCCGCGAATTTTGCCGAAAGCAAATCAATAATAATTTGGGTGAAAAATGTAACTGTTATAACCATTGTAATCTCGCCAGTTGAAATATTAAATTCACGGCTCCATCCGACAAAAAGCAAGGGAGCAAAATTGCATACCACCGCCTGAACCATATATGCAATAAAGCAGGCTGATATCGTGTGCTTGTAGTTTAGGTTTTTCATCATTATAAAGCTCTTTTTCACAATTTGACTTAAACCTATATTAACAAATAACAATGTTTTTTTCAATTCAAAAATGCATAAATCGTATTTGCGCGGGCAATAATTCTTTTGAGGTGTTATTTATGGCAACAAAAGACAGACCAAACAATAAAAATTTACGCGCGTTGTTTTCGGTTATCTGTTTATGTATTATTGCACTCGGGCTTATAGTTTATTTTTCAACGCAAAGCACAGGCAACACACAGGTAAACGAGCCAACCACTGTTAAAGAAACTCAAACAGAAAATGATGAGGCTGATGAAACTACAGAGGTTCAGAAAAGAGTAACCGTTGAGGAAACCACATCTGCTGCTCAAACGCAGGAGGAGTCCTCAGCGGTGCAGACCCAAACAACCGAGGCGCTCACTATGGAGCAGGGCGATACTAACACGCCGTACAAATCATTTTATAAATATCCCTGTGGTGAAACCGTTTTAAACGGTTACAGCGAGGAGCTTGTAAAGAATGAAACTCTCGGCGACTATCGTGCTCACACGGCGATTGATTTCAAATGCGAAAAGGGCGCAAAAATTCAGGCTGTCAATGACGGACTTGTTATTTCCGTTGAAAACGATGATTTGCTCTCAAAGACAGTTGAAATTGACCATGGCGGAAAGCTTGTGGCAAAATACTGCGGCCTTGATACAATAAATGTATCGCCTGGCGATTATGTAACAATCGGTCAGACAATAGGCACTCTCGGCACAGTTGCATTTGAAGCTGACAGCGAAAGTCATTTGCATTTTGAAACGATACTTGACGGCAAATATGTAAACCCGCTTGATGTAATGGGTAAAACCGAATAGCTCATTTTTGAGATGTAAAGACTAATTGAAACGGGCAAGGAATAAATCCCTGCCCGTGCTTTATTATTTCATTTTAGCACACTCTATCTAAATTGCAAATAGTGTGCAAGCTATTTTTCTAACTTACACACTTTATTTTACAGTCTCATTATTTTTTTATATTTGGTTCATTCGTCTAAATACATATCGTTTTGAAGATCTTTAGCGG
>CAZYDW010000050.1:0-6738 GCA_964646445.1 uncultured Bacteroides sp. | reverse complement strand
TAATTATATTTTTCATAATAAATCCGCAATGAGAACAGCAAATGCTGATGTAATCAGCAGATACAAAAACATAAAAAAATCCTTTTGTCAGAGGAAAAAAATCCTGAAAACTATAACGCATGTCTGCATAAATACCAGAGCGAGCTCTTTTGCTGTTTAAGAGAGCTTCTGCGCTCAAATGACAAAGCATTGATTGATAAATGCTATGATGAAATTTGCAGTGAAATTAAAAAATATGCAAAAGAGTTTTTAAGCATGGATATTTCAAAAACAAACAGGTTTAGTTTACTGCTGATTTGCTTTAGTCCTTTTTTGTTTAAAAAATTGTATTCTTTATATCTCAATTTAAAAAATAAAAATGCTTATCTGCGTCTGCTGATTTGATAATTGCTTTTGCAAAATAGAACAGCCGGTGCTTAAAAAAAGCATAAAGCAGGTGTAATATTAATTTTGGTATTATCCGGCTTATATATAAATTTTTAATCGTTTCATCAAATGAGGTAGGAATAATGGCAAAAAAGGAAATGACAACAAATCAAAAATTATTTCTGAATTTAGCCGCGAGCTTTTTAGCGTACGCGGTAACCTTCGGTATTAATTTTTTCCTGTCGCCCTACATAGTAAAAACGGTTGGTGTTGAAGCTTACGGCTTCGTGGGTCTTGCGAATAATTTCATCAGCTACGCTTCATTGATAACCGTCGCGCTCAACGCTCTTGCCAGTCGCTTTATCACGGTTAATATTTACAAAAAGGATTATGAAAGCGCAAATAAATATTATACCTCCGTGTTTGTGGGCAACGCTTTTTTGTCATTTATTATGCTTGCCGCCGCGACAGCGGTATGGGTGTATCTTGAACACCTTATTAATATACCCGACAATATTTTTTGGGATGTCAAAATTCTTTTTGCCGCATTGTTTATTAACTGCATTATAGGTACAATATCTTCTGTGTTCGGCGTTTCTACCTACGCGGTAAATAAGCTCTACTTAACATCAATCAGAACGATAGAGTCAAGCATTGCAAGGGCTGTTTTTCTTGTTGCTGTATATGCGCTTTGCGTTCCCAAAGTTTATTATCTTGGAATAACAAGCCTTTTTGTCAGCGTTTACTGTGCCGCTTACAACCTGTATTATACTCGCAGGCTAACGCCGTTTTTGAAAATTCGCAAAAAATATTATGATTTCAAAGCAGTTGTCGAGCTTGTCAAATCAGGCGTATGGAGCCTTGTAACAAGAGTCGGTCAGTTACTGACGGACGGTCTTGACTTGCTTATAACCAATCTGTTTATAGACGCGACCTCAATGGGCGTGCTTTCCATTGCAAAAACCTTACCGAACGCGATAACCAGCATTGTCGGCTCAATGGTTACTTCATTCTCGCCGAATTTCACTGAGCTTTATGCAAAAAACAAATTTGCTGAGCTTGAAAAAGCGGTTAAGCAGTCAATGAAAATTATGGGCGTTATATGCAATCTGCCGATAGTTGTGCTCATAGTGTGCGGTGAAAAATTCTTTGCTCTGTGGCAGCCGACGCAGGATCCCCACCGTTTGCAGATATTGTCAATTTTAACTTGCGCGAGCTTAATTATAAATGGCGGAATAAACTGTATTTATAATATTTTTACGGTTGTTAATAAGCTTAAATTCAATTCTCTGGTTTTACTCTTCAGCAGCGTTGTAAGTGTAGCGATAACATTTTTACTTTTGAAATTTACCGGTCTTGGTTTATACGCCATTGCAGGCGTAAGTACAACAATAATGATAATAAAAAATGTAGTTTTGGTGGTGCCTTATGCCGCAAAATGCTTAAAACTTAAGTGGTATGCCTTTTATCCTAATATAGCAAGACAAGTTATATTTGTTCTTATAAGCTGCGTTATTTGTATATTTATCAATAAGGTATTTACTCTAAGCGATTGGATAGGATTAATTATTTCTGCTGTTGTTACCGCTCTGATTTCAACTGTTATAGGCGGTTTTGTTATCCTTAATAAAGAAGACCGCAATTTGATAATAACAATATTAAAAAGGAAGATTGGGAAAAATGGGCAGAATTAAAATAATTCTAAAGTATATAAAGTATACTTATATTAAGATTAAATATTTGAAAACCACTTTGTTTTTGCTTAAGTCAAAATCACATCTGAAAAAATACAAAAACAAATATGAAAACAAAAGGTGCTTTATAATAGGCAACGGTCCTTCACTGAGAGCTGAGGATTTGGAAAAGCTTGACGGAGAAATAACCTTTGCCTCACACGGGATATATTATATTTATGATAAGACCTTATGGCGACCTGCCTTTTACTGCGCTCAAGATTATAAACTGATATTGGAGCGTTATGACGACATTAAAAAGCGCTGCAAGAATTGTGATAGCTTTTTTGGAATTTTTCCCGATTTCAGATATCCGAATTTTTCCGAAAATGCATTTGGTATAAAATTAAAGCTTCAATCATTTAATAATGAAAATCCACCTAAATTTTCAAATGATGCAATAAAGGGATTTTATGAGGGCATGACCGTGACATATTTTGCCCTTCAGCTTGCTGTTTATATGGGATTTAAGGAGATATATTTATTGGGTGTGGATCATTTTTATTCCGGTGATGATAATGACCATTTTTCAAAAGAAGATGTTTGCACAAATAAACCCCAAATTGATAAATCAACACTTGCTTATATCGCAGCAAAAAAATATGCCGATGAAAATAACATCAAAATTTATAATGCCACAAGAGGCGGCAAGCTTGAAGTGTTCGAGAGAGTTAATTTTGATAAAATAATACAGGTAAAATAGATGCAGATAATTAATATTAGGATTTGATTGTATCGTAAAGGCGGCAAGCTTGAAGTGTTTAAGAGAGGTTTTTGAAAAAATGAAAGTAAATGTATTATTAACAGGCAGAGGCAATAATACTCTTAAAGACAAAAATATTTTAGATGTATTGGGTAATCCGGTTATGTATTATCCGGCTAATGCCTGCAAAAAGGCAAAGCTTACAGATAATTTGTATTGCAGCAGTGACGATGATAATATTCTCGGCGTTGCTGAAAGCTTGGGATATATACCCATAAAAAGGCCCATTGAGCTTGCACTCCCGACAGCACAGCATATTGACTGTATTTTGCATGCTGTTGAATTTATGAAAGAGTGTAATGATTTGCCGGATATTTTGGTAGTAGCTCTGGCAAATAATGTTACAATCAAATCAAAATGGGTAGATGATTGTATAAAAATTATGCAGGATGATATGAATATTTCCTGTGTTATCCCGGTATATCAAGATAACGACCATCATCCATTGAGAGCTAAAATTATTGACGATAACGGAAATATTCAGTCATATGAGAATATTGACGGCGAAATATCAACAAACAGACAGGATCTGGAGCCCTGCTATTTTGTATCACATAATATTTGGGTACTTAATACAAAAACAGTGTTGAGCGATGAAAAAGGACAAGAACCATGGAGATTTATGGGTAACAATATTAAGCCTTACATAATTGACGAGTCACTTGACATACATCAAAAAACAGATTTATTCCTTGCAAAAGAATGGATAATTAAAAATTATACTGATTAAACAGTTAAAAACGCATTACTTTTTGATATCATATGGAGGATTATATGATTATGCCGGCTCAAGCCAAAAGAAATTCATCAATCGAGCTTTTAAGAATTGTATCAATGCTTATGATACTGTTTTTACATGCAACCAAAGATATGATGATTTCAAATGATTTTGACGCCTCATTTTTAAATATATATTTGATAAACTGTTTGATAAAATTAAACCTTTAAATAAAGTTTTTGAATTTTGAAATATTTTAATTGATGGCAGCGCCTAAGCCGGCAGTAAAACAAATTATTAAAAAAATAATAAGGCAGGTATTTTATGCACGCGTATATGATTATTGCTCACAATCAGTTCGAGCTTCTTGAAAAGTTAATACTTGCCCTTGACGATGAGCGAAACGATATATATGTTCATATTGACGCCAAAGTGAAGGATTTTGATTTTGAATATTTCAAGGCACTGCCAAGGCATTCAAGGCTTTTATTTACAAACGAAAGAGTAAATATAACCTGGGGAGATTTCAGTCAGGTAAGATGTGAGATGCTCCTTTTAAAAACAGCCGTTGATAATGATGATAATAATAATCCCTATGAATATTACCATTTGCTTTCAGGCGCTGATTTGCCTATTAAAACCAATGATGAGATTCATAGCTTTTTCACCGAGCATAACGGTAAAGAATTTATTCATTATACCGACAGCGTGAACGGCTCTTTATTTTCAAACAGAATAAAATATTATCATTTTTTCAGAAAAAAAAGAAATTTGCTTTTTAAAATTTTAGCTCAAATTCTGCTTAAATTTCAGAAGCTTATCGGAATTGACCGTCTGAAAAATACCGGTATAAAGGTGCAGAAGGGCAGTAATTGGTTCAGTATTACAGGCAGCCTTGCCCATTATATTGCGGAAAATCAGAAGAAATATGAAAAAATGTTTAAATATTCATACTGCTGCGATGAAGTATTTATTCAGACTATTGTTGAAAACAGTGATTTTAAAAATAATCTTTTTATGCCCGATTGTCAAAATGACCATTTTGCCTGCGCAAGACTTATTGACTGGGAGAGGGGAAACCCTTATGTTTGGAAAAAAGAAGATTATGATTTGATTAAAAATTCAAAATGTATGTTTGCGCGAAAATTCGATATGACGGTTGACAGCGAAATCGTCGGGCTTTTAACTGATAAATAATTAATGAGAGCAGCAGCGCCCTCATTAACTCATTAATATAGTTTAAATATATAAATTATCAGCCCGTATATAAAGCTTGACGCTGTGCCGTAAACTATAACAGGCCCCGCAATCGTGAACATCTGTGACGCTGTTCCGAGTATAAAGCCCTCGTGCTGAAATTCAAGCGCAGGGGCAACTACGGAGTTTGCAAAGCCTGTTATCGGCACAATGGTCCCCGCTCCGGCATGACGCGCGATCTTATCAAAAACACCTATACCTGTTAATATTGCCGTTATGATGATTAATATCGATGATGTGCCCGCGAGCACTTCCTTTTCGTTTAGTCCCGCGCTTTTCAAAAGCTCTGTTATTGCCTGACCGATTGCGCAAATCAAACCTCCGAACAAAAACGCCTTAACACAGTTTAAAACCTTGGGAGAGTTCGGGCTTGCCTTGTCGGTCATTTTGCTGTAATCATCTTTGCTTATACTCATAATTTCACTTCCCGAAATAATTATTTACAATAATATAACATTTATTCACTTGACATTTGCAATTATATCCTGTAATATTAAAATATACAATTTGTAATACGGAGGCTTTGTTATGCATTTAATAGAAGTGCGTGATGTTTATAAAATATATAACCCCGGCGAAAATCAGGTGAATGCGCTTGACGGCGTTTCGCTGACAATAGATGAGGGCGAATTTGTTGCGATAATCGGTCAGTCCGGTTCCGGCAAATCAACTCTTATGAATATGCTCGGTCTGCTTGATACACCCACAAGCGGCGAATATTATATTAACGGCAGGCTTGTTGATGATTTGACAGACGATCAAATGAGTGTCATAAGGAATGAACAGATAGGATTTATCTTTCAGGGCTTTAACCTTATTGCCTCACTTTCGGCTCTTGAAAATGTCGAATTGCCGCTTGTTTACCGGGGAATGAAAAAGGATGAACGCCGTGAAATATCAAAGGATGCCCTTGAAAGGGTAGGGCTTGGTTCAAGAATGAATCATCTGCCTGCCGAAATGTCGGGCGGTCAGCAGCAAAGAGTTGCCGTTGCAAGAGCTATTGCGGCACGCCCGCCTGTGATTCTTGCCGACGAGCCGACGGGTAATCTTGATACAAAATCAACCAAAGAGGTTATGGCTATTTTGCACGAGCTGAAGGATGAGGGAAGAACGGTTATAGTAATCACTCATGATAATGAGATTGCCGAGGAGGCTGAACGCGTTGTAAGGATTCGTGACGGCAAGGTGGTTGAGGATTATATCAATCCGGGATACGAGGCAAAATACGGCAGAGAGGCAAAAATAAACAGCAGAAACCCTATTGACGAGGGATAAAAAAACACCCGCTGATTTGATGTTCACTTCTAAAAGCGTCTGACTTTTTGAGGTGCTTCATTTCAGGGGTGATTTTTTATGCTGCTTAATTATTTGTTTTTTTGCCTGTACTTACGATGAATTGCTTCTTGCAGTGGGGGCAGGTAACATTGATTTTCCCCTTATGCTTCGGCAGGCGCAAAACCGTTTTGCAGTTTTTGCATTTAACAAATTTGTGAGTTTTTCTTTGTGCCCATTTATTTTTTGAAAGCTTAAATTTCTGTTTTATGCCGCCTGTGAATTTCAGCCATTTTTGATTTTCATATCTTCGCATTTCAATGTTCTTTGAAAAAACACGATAAAGCGCAAATACGATTATTACGATTGAAAGGATATATAATGCCCAATATGAAACAGCTGAAAATCTGCGCACAATACTTGCCGCGATAATTGTTATAAGATAAAAAATTATAAGCGCACGCCACAATTCGTCTGTTGCATATCTGCCCTGCATAAACCTCTGAAATTTATATCCCATTTTTGTAATAAACTTTTTCATGCCTCTGCTCCCTGTTCATTTGTGCTGCCGAACATATTATAACCTATTCGCCGATGTCCCCCGCCTCTTAGGCGGCGGGGTCCATTTC
>CAZYDW010000049.1:0-7170 GCA_964646445.1 uncultured Bacteroides sp. | reverse complement strand
TCGCAGGCCCCATTTCAAGCGAGCTTGATGGAGCGCTGCTCCGATTTAAAAATAAAGGCTTACCCAAATATCGGGTAACCAAATAAAGACGAACTTGATATATGCAACAGGGCAGGCTTGCCGTGCTGCATATATTTTTTTGTTTAAACGGCGAACATAAATAAAATTCTTTTTCCGAAACGCTTGAAGTTCCTGTAACAATGGGCGTTTCGTTTGATTTTCATAAGCTTTATTGTAATGCTTTTTTCGGAATATGTATCTGTTTTTTATTTTTTACAAAAAATAAATGTCGGAGTGTTCCAACTCCGGCATTTATTTAATAAGGTGCGTTGCACCGTCATTCAACGTTTCGGTGGGAGATTGTACTCCCACCGAAAAACGCAAGCATAACCCGCCGCCTAAGAGGCGGGGGACATCGGCGAATAGGTTATAAAAACTGTTTTTTTACAGCTTCATTAATAATCTGTTCGTCTTATTCATCAGCCTCGGTTGAGAGAAGAATGCGGTCGTTATCAAGCTCCTCCCCTGATGTAATCTTGAATTTAGCCAGCAAGTCGGCAGTTGTGAGCTTTTTCTTTTCCTCGCCGGAAACATCATAAATAATCTTTCCGTCATTCATCATAATAAGCCTGTTCCCGATTGCGATTGCATCCTTCATATTGTGTGTAATCATAATTGTTGTAAGCTTATCCTTTGCAACAATTTTTTCCGTAAGCTCCAAAACTTTTTTTGCCGTCTTGGGATCAAGAGCCGCTGTATGCTCATCAAGCAGCAGAAGCTTCGGCTTTTTGAGTGTTGCCATCAGCAATGTAACTGCCTGCCTTTGACCGCCCGAAAGAAGACCCACCTTTGAAGTAAGCCTGGTTTCAAGCCCGAGGTCAAGACTTTCAAGCACCTTTGCATATTCTGCCTTTTCTTTGTGGCTTACACCGAATTTAAGACTGCGGTGCTTGCCTCGCCTTGCTGCAAGTGCAAGATTTTCATCAATCTGCATATCCGCAGCCGTGCCTGTCATAGGGTCCTGAAATACCCGGCCTATATATTTAGCACGCCTGTGTTCGGGAAGTCTTGTAACATCAACGCCGTCAATTTTTATTGTTCCGCAGTCAACCGGATAAACACCCGCTATCATATTAAGCATTGTTGATTTGCCTGCGCCGTTTCCGCCGATAACTGTTACAAAATCGCCCTCATTTAAAACAAGATCAACGCCTTTGAGCGCTTTTTTTTCGTTTATTGTGCCGGGGTTAAAGGTCTTTTGAACATTTTTTATCTCAAGCATTTTCCTTTCCCCCTTTTATATGAGTTTCTCTGTATCTGCTGCGAAGATAAGGGATGCCGAGGAATATGGCAACAATAACCGCCGTAAGCAGCTTAAGGTCATCTGTATTAAGTCCGCGGCTTATTACAAACTGCATAACAATGTAATATATAATTCCGCCTAATACAACAGCAAGCAGCTTGAGCGCAAAATTTTTAAAAATTTTGCCGAAGATAACCTCGCCTATAATAACAGCCGCAAGCCCGACAACAATAGCGCCCCTGCCCATATTAACATCTGCAAAGCCCTGATATTGGGAAAGGAGCCCGCCCGCAAGAGCAACAAGACCGTTTGAAATAACAAGAGCAATCATTTTTGAGGCATTTATATTTATACCGTTAGCCCTTGCCATATTCTGGTTGCAGCCGGTTGCACGGATTGAATGACCGATTTCGGTATCAAAAAACCAATAAAGCACCGCAATAAGCACAAGAACAATTATTCCCACAACTATAAGTGCTTTGGTAATGCTTGTCATACTTGCAATCAAATCATATTTATGAACGGAAATAGCCTGATTGGATTTGCCGAGTATCCGCAGATTTATTGAATAAAGCGCAAGCTGTGTAAGTATGCCTGCAAGTATCGGCGGTATTCCGAAAATCGTATTAAGCGCGCCCGTAATAAGACCGGCGGCACAGCCGGCAGCAAACGCAAGCAGAAGTGCAACATAAACATTGGCTCCGCTCAGCATTGCCATTACAAGCACTGCGCCGCCCGTTGCAAGCGTACCGTCAACAGTAAGATCGGCAAAGTCAAGCACTCTGAAAGTAATATAAACACCTATTGCCATAATTCCCCAAATCAGTCCCTGACCGATTGCACCGGGAACGGCACTCAAAAAGGAGCCCATAACAAAACCTCTTTTCTAAAATTAAGAGCAATAAGGTGACTTATTGCTCTTAACAGTATAAAGTATATTAATTAATCAGTCAATGAAAAATTAATTATTCGGCATCTGTCGTGTAAACAACATAATTGTCAGGAATCTGTGCATTGTATTTAGCAGCCATTTCTTCATTATAATAATATGTAAGGTTGCTTGTCTGCCAGATATTCATTGTTGACGGGTCTGCACCGTTTACAAGAATATCAAATGCCATTTCGCCTGCCTTTTGACCGATTTCATAGAATGAAAGCGAAAGTGTTGCAACAGCATTTGTATTTTCAAAGATGCCTTCTTCACCTGCAATGATGGGAACCGCTGCTTCCTCACATACAGCTGAAACGATTGAGCCGTTTGATGCGGCGGTATTATCGGTGGGAATATAAATAGCATCTGACTCTGACGCAGCTTTTTTAACTACTGCCTGAATGTCGTTTGAATCTGCAAATGAATAGAAATTACATTCAATTCCCTGTGCTTCAAGCGCTTCCTTAACACCGTCAACCTGGAACTGCGAATTAGCTTCTGATGAGCAATAAACGCAGCCTACCTTCTGTGTATCAGGGAACAAATCAAGAATTTGCTGCGCCTGGTCGGCAAGAGGTGCAAGGTCATTAGAGCCTGTTACGTTAATTCCTGTTGCATCGGTAGAGCCCATGTCAATACCCAACGCAACACCGAAATCGGTAATTGATGTAGCAACAACCGGTGTTTGTGTGCTTGCGGTAGCGGTTGCACAAGCCTGAAGAGATGCGGTAGCGTTAGCCATAATCAAGTCGTATCCGCTTGAAACAAACTGATTTGCGATTGTTGCGCAGGCAGCTGAATCGCCGGACGCGTTTTGATAATCATAATTGATTGTAACCCCTGCTTCAGTCGCAAGCTCTGTGAGCTTATCCTTAAAGCCCTCTGTTGCGGCATCAAGCGCATCGTGCTGAACAAGCTGACAGATACCAACAGTAAATTCTGTTTTTGCCGGCTCGTTACTGTCATCTGTTGCTGCTGAGCAGCCTGCAAATGCACCCGCAAGAAGCACGCCCGAAAGAGCAACAGCTGAAAGCTTTTTGACAATTTTATTCATTTTTTATCCTCTCCCAATAAAAATTTTATCTATTTTGATAAAATCAGTTTAACACATAAAAGTATTAAAGTCAATAGATTGAAAAAAATAAACAAAACATAATAATCAGCAATAACGCCTTAATACTGCCTGACAAGGCGTATAATGGAAATTCAATAAGGTGCAGCACCGTCATTGAATGTTTCGGTGGGAGATTATCACTCCCACCGAAAAACGCGAGCATAACCCGCCGCCTAAGAGGCGGGGGACATCGGCGAATAGGTTATATTTTCTCTGCTCTTTCAATATTTTCCCTGATAACCTTACAGGTATATTCCAGCTGCTCCTTTTCCTTATCGTTAAGCGGAAGCTCAATAATATCTTCAATGCCGTTTCTTCCCATAACACAGGGAACGCCGCAGGAAACATTGTGCATACCGTATTCGCCGTCGAGCAGAACCGATGCGGGTACAACCCTTTTTTCATCGTGGAAAATGGCCTTGCATATATCTGCGCACGCTGCGCCTATGCCGAATTCCGTTGAGCCCTTGCCGTTAATAATATCATAACCGATATAACGGGTGCGCTCAAGCACAAATTCTTCTGTAAGCCTGCCGTATTTTTCAGGCTTATCCTGCTGAAGCTCCTTATAGTTTTTGCCGCCGAGTGTAAGCGTTGAAAACGGAACAAAGGAGGAATCACCGTGTTCGCCGATTGCACAGGCAGCAACGCTTTTTCTGTCAATATCGGCAAGCTCCGAAACAGTTCTTTTAAGTCTTGCCGTATCAAGGCTTGTTCCAGTTGAAAAGCAGCGCTCTCTCGGCAGACCCAGATGCTCTCTTGCATAATGCGCAATAATATCGGCGGGATTTGTTATTGAAACAACAATACCCTTAAAATCAATCGGTTTGAGCTTTTCAACTACATCCTTCAGCATAATTATCGAATCATCAAGCATCTCAAGCCTGGTCTGACCCGGCTTTCTCGGCATACCGATTGATATTACAATAATATCCGCATCTCTGCAATCCTCATAATCGCCGACTTTGATTTTTGTTGTTGAGCCGAGAAACAGGCAGGCGTCTGCCACATCATAACAATTACTGATTGCTTTTTCTCTGTCAATATCAATAAACGCTATTTCGTCACAGGTACCCTGAAAGCACAGTGCCATGGCGACATGTGAGCCTACATGACCGGCGCCTATAATTACAACTTTTCTTTTGTCAAGCATAATTTTACCTCACTTAAATTTTATATTAAATAATTTACAACTGCTCGGCAATTGTATAAATCATTTCCTTTGTTTTTTCCCAGCCAAGGCAGGGGTCTGTTATGGATTTGCCGTAAACGCCATCCTCAACCTTTTGGCTGCCGTCCTCAATATATGACTCAACCATAAAGCCCTTAGTCATTGCTTTTACATCATTGCTGTGGCGCATTGAATGTAAAACCTCATTTGCAATTCTGACCTGCTCAAGATATTTCTTTCCGGAATTTGAATGATTGGTGTCAACAATAACCGCCGGATTTTCAAAGCCGCCGTTACAGTACATATCATAAAGCTGCCTTAAATCCTCGTAATGATAATTGGCATGGTTGTTGCCGTGCTTGCTGACGCTGCCTCTGAGAATTGCATGAGCAAGGGGATTGCCCTTTGACTCAACCTCCCAGCCTCTGTAAAGGAAGGTGTGTCCGCTTTGCGCCGCCTTTATTGCATTGAGCATTATTGAAAGATCGCCGCTTGTCGGGTTTTTCATACCTACAGGAACATCAATTCCCGATGAAACCAGCCTGTGCTCCTGATTCTCAACGGAGCGTGCACCGACCGCAATATATGAAAGCAAATCAGATAAATATCTGTAATTCTGAGGATAAAGCATTTCATCGGCACAGGTAAGCCCTGTCTGCTCTATAGCATCCTTATGAAGCATACGAATAGCTTTAATCCCCTCAAGCATATCCGGCTTTTTATACGGATTTGGTTGATGAAGCATACCCTTGTAGCCTGCGCCCGTGGTCCTCGGCTTGCCTGTATAAATGCGGGGAATAATTATGATTTTATCCTCAATCTCCTTTTGAATTAATGCAAGACGATTAATATAATCAAGCACGGAATCAGCATTGTCAGCCGAGCACGGCCCTATTATAAGCAGAAATTTATCGCTTTCCCCGGTAAAGACTTTTGCTATTTGCGCATCTCTTTGGGCTTTTGCTTTTGCCCCGTTTTCAGACAGCGGCATTTCCTTTTTTATGTCCTGCGGAAAAGGAAGCCTCCTTTTAAATTCGGTATTTGTCATATTATCCATATTGTTAAAACTCCTTTTATAACCATTCGCCGATGTCCCTGCCTCTCAGGCAAGCTCTTATTGAAACGCAAGCTCCCGCCATGCTCGCAGGAAGCAAATCCCGCACCGCAGCGCAGTCTGCTCTAAGCCTATATTAAATATTATAATACATTGGATTTTTATGTCAATATCATAAATTTTAAACTTTATTTTACAATTTAAGATAATGGTGGATTTTCAGGGACTGATATGTTAATATATTGTTTTGAAAAGGAGTTTAGCTATGCCTATAAAAACAAAAAAGAAATCTGCTGTTAAAAAGCAAATAAAAGTAAATAAGCTGACAGCCGCAATATGCGCCGTGCTTGCAATTTCCGTGGCAGTTTCATCAATTATACTTTCACAAAATCATGAGGTGCCGTCAGAGCTCTACAGCTTCGGCAAATCCGTTGCAAAGGGTATTGATGTATCGGAACACAACGGAAGCGTTGACTGGGAAATGGTTAAGAATGAATACGACTTTGCTTTTATCCGTGTGGGCTGCCGCGGCTTTGGCGAGGGTAATATAGTTGAGGATAAAAATGCCCGTGAAAATATGAAGGCTGCCGAAAAGGCAGGGGTAGTATTCGGCGTTTATTTCTATACGCAGGCAACAACATCTGACGAGGCTGAAGACGAAGCGAACTTTGTGCTTAATATAATAAAGCATTACGATGTTAAACTGCCTGTAATAATTGATTATGAATATGCATCCGACAGCGACGGTAATCTTGCCGGCAGGCTTTACGAAAGCAAGCTTTCGGGCAAAGAAAGCGCGAAGCTGATAAATGCTTTTTTCAAACGGGTAAACGAAAAGGGCTACACCTTCGGCGTCTACGCCTCATCAAGCACATTAAAAAACGATATTGATATGTCCCTGCTTGACAAACAGGCTCTTGTGTGGGTTGCCGAATACAGCGACAGCCTGTCATACAATGCCGAATATACGGTATGGCAATACTCAAAAACCGGTCAAAGCGATGCCGTCGGCAGCAAATATGTAGATTTGGATTACTGGTACGAATAACACATTCATAATAATTTTATCAGTAATCAGGTTGTTTAAATTAAAACCCGCCGTATTGGATGAGGGTGCGGGTCTTTGACGGAGATATCTGCCGCAGGCGAACCTATACGCACTCGGGTTAGCACTGACTTATCAAGGTGAGCGGAATAAAAAAGCAATCAAAAAATGGTTGCTTTCTTATATATTTTATGCTATTATACTCGTGGCGAAAAAATATATTCGTTAAATTCCTTTTATCAATAAGGGATATTCAAGGGGCAGATTTGAAAGCAGCGCAAAATCCAAAGGCATTAAATTCCTTATAAAATCGAAGAATTTAAAGCGTAATCACGGTTTAGCGGCTTTCAGTCACATTTACAATATCGGGGTGTAGCGCAGGTGGTAGCGCACCAGACTGGGGGTCTGGGGGCCGCAAGTTCAAGTCTTGTCACTCCGACCAATCGACCTTAGAAAGTTTTAAAACTCTCTAAGGTCTTTTTTATGCAAGCAATCCTTATGGGCATGTTGGTATCTACATCGGCAATGGTAAAGTTATACACAACCTATCAG
>CAZYDW010000048.1:0-7377 GCA_964646445.1 uncultured Bacteroides sp. | reverse complement strand
GCCTGAAGGGACTCGAACCCCTGGCCCACTGCTTAGAAGGCAGTTGCTCTATCCAGCTGAGCTACAGGCGCATGCACCTTCCTGCGCGGCTAAATGGAGCGGGTGATGGGAATCGAACCCACGCATCCAGCTTGGAAGGCTGGCGCTCTACCATTGAGCCACACCCGCATGTCCGTTTAAGCGCTTGAATATAATACCACACGTCCTGTTATTTGTCAAGAGCAAAGCTGGAATTTCTGCGGGAAAAGCTGAATTTCGCGGCAACCCACTGATACGCTTACATAAAATTCCAAAAACGCGCCCGCTGGAGAAGAGCTCCTCCAGCGGGCACAAGAGAGCTTTTCTTACTTGAGCTCTGCAAAGTACTTGATCGTACGAACCATCTGAGACGTGTAGGAATTCTCATTGTCGTACCAGGAGACGACCTGAACCTGATAGGTGTCATCGTCGATCTTAGCAACCATGGTCTGCGTGGCGTCAAACAGGGAACCATAGGTAATGCCGATGATGTCACTGGAAACAAGCTGCTCCTCGGTATAACCGAAGCTGTCGTTGGATGCAGCCTTCATAGCGGCATTAATGCCTTCCTTGGTAATATCCTTACCCTTAACAACTGCAACCAGAATCGTGGTGGATCCAGTCGGGGTCGGAACACGCTGAGCAGAACCGATCAGCTTGCCGTTCAGTTCCGGGATAACAAGGCCGATTGCTTTCGCTGCGCCGGTGGAGTTCGGGACGATGTTGACAGCGCCAGCACGTGCACGGCGAAGGTCACCCTTACGCTGCGGACCATCGAGGATCATCTGATCGCCGGTGTAAGCATGGACAGTGGTCATAATACCGCTCTGGATCGGCGCATAATCATTCAAAGCCTTCGCCATCGGAGCCAAGCAGTTGGTGGTGCAGGAAGCTGCAGAAATAACGGTGTCGTCAGCCTTCAGGGTATTCTGGTTGACGTTATAGACGATAGTCGGGAGGTCATTGCCTGCCGGAGCGGAGATGACAACCTTCTTGGCGCCTGCCTTAATGTGGGCGGAAGCCTTTTCCTTAGAAGTGTAGAAACCGGTGCACTCAAGAACAACATCGACACCAAGCTCGCCCCAAGGAAGCTCTGATGCGTCAGCTTTTGCGTAAATTTTAATTTCTTTACCGTCAACGATGATTGAATCATCAGTAGCTGAAACTGTATCAGCAAGAGCATACTTGCCCTGTGATGAATCATACTTAAGAAGATGAGCAAGCATCTTCGGGCTTGTAAGGTCGTTGATAGCAACTACTTCGTAGCCTTCAGCACCGAACATCTGGCGAAAAGCAAGACGACCGATACGACCAAAACCATTAATAGCAACTTTTACCATTGGAATTACCTCCGAAAAATAATTTATTTATTGCTTTTATGCATTTTTATTTTATACTGTTTACTTCAGATAATCAAGGAAAAATTACATTTTTTACACTTTATACAAAAAGATACAAAATATCCCTTTTTCTTATAGTGAAATTTTTAATGAAGCCGATATTGCGTGAATAACACCGACCATTTTCTTGAACAAGCTGTTGATATCGCTCATATCCTTTAGCTGCATTTCAGACATCAGCTCTCTTAATTTTTCTTTTCTTGCGGCTTTTGCTGCCCTTTCCCTCGGGCTTAATTTGTTCTTTGGCATAAAATTACCTCCTGAAAGTTATTTCTGTTCTACACCTTTCAGGAGGTTTACACAATATTTGAAAAAGCCTCGGCGGTACAGTCCTTTAACTGTAGCGCAGTTTCTTAAAGCTTCGTTACCGCACTCTTTGCTAAAAACAACCGACTTGTTTTTCAGTCAGTTATTTTTTAATTATTTGAACCTTTGGTCAATTAATTCAATTATTTTCCGTTTGTCCTCTGAAGGAAGCAGGCGAAGCCTGATAAGCACAGACTGTTCAAAATCCGAAAGCTGGTTAATTCTGTCATTTGAGGTCCAGTTATCAATTACCGGATTTGACGACATAACCCTTAATTCCTCCCACGCAAACTCTGTTCTGCCGAGCAGCTCGTCAACCGTCACATTATATATTGATGCAATGTCTGCAAGTATTTTAAGCTTTGGGGTGCTTTTGCCTACCTCATAGTATGCATATGCGCTGCGCTGAATACCAAGAGCGTCCGCGACCTGCTGCTGCGTAAGATTAAGCGCATTTCTTAATACTTTGAGCTTTTCTGATAATTCCATAATGTAAATCCTCCTTTTCAGATAAAAGTATATACTATTCAACAATAATTGTCAATATTTATCACATTACATTTTTTTACAATTTGTAATATCGATTGACAAAAGGATTACAATGTGTTAATATTAACAATATATTTCAGATAAATTCAATAATCAATAATCTATAATCTATGGGGGTATCATCTTGAAGAAAATATTATCGGTATTTTTGTGTCTTGTAATAATGGCGGGCACTTTTGCCGTTGTTCCTTTTGGTAATACGCAGGCTTTGGCTGCCGATTATGCGGCCACATTGAAAAGCAAGGGCTTCCCCGACTCATATATTCCCGCACTTGTTGAACTGCACGAAAAATATCCGAACTGGATTTTTGAGCCTTTTGATACGGGGCTTACATGGTCAACAGCCGTAAGCGGCGAGCGCTCAACTCACTCAAAGCAGCTGATTGAAAAATATTCGGGCAACTCAAGCGATATGTATTGCAGCTGTTCAAGCTGCTACAAAAACGGCAGCTATGTTATTCAGGAGGCAAGCAACTGGGTATCCGCGTCACAAAAGGCTGTTGAGTATTATATGGACCCGAGAAACTTTCTTAACGAAGAAGGTATTTTTCAGTTTGAGTCAACCGAATATAACGGCACACAATCACAATCCGGCGTTGAATCAATCTTAAAGGGCACTTGGATGTATAACTCGGTAATCAGCTATAAAGATGCGAATGGTGTTACAAAGTCATTTACTTCAAAAAAATATTCGGACGCAATTATGGCTGCGGCTAACGATTTCGGTATGAGCGCATATTACCTTGCTTCAAAAATCGTTCAGGAGGTTGGCGGCGCGTCACCGACCGCCGGCGGTGCAAGCGGAACAAACAGCACTTATCCGGGTATTTATAACTATTATAATATAGGCGCCTACACAGGAGCGACTGACGGCTTGAAATGGGCTTCAACATCAACAAAGGGGTATTACACAAACTGCTCCTGCTATTTAAGAAAAAGCGCCACAACAAGCAGCACGGCACTTGTTTTGCTTCCTTCGGGTACAAGCGTTACATACAAATCAACAACCGCAACGCAGGGCGACGGTTACAAATGGTATAATGTGTCGGTCACTTATAACTCAACAACATACACTGGTTATATCCGCAGTGACCTTGTTGATTATTCAAGCAGCGATACATATAACAGACCCTGGTACACTCCGTATCTTACAATATATAACGGCGCCAAATACATATCAACAAATTTTAAAACGCAGTTTACCGGTTATCTTCAAAAATTTAATGTAAATTCGGCGTCAGGCTCGCTTTACAGCCATGAATATATGGCAAATGTCGCGGCCGCGGCAGCAGAGTCGGCAACAACATATAAGGCATATAAAAACGCAAACATCCTTTCAATGACAAAAACCTTTTCAATACCTGTTTTTAATGATATGGTAAACGATGATATCAGTGTTGACAAGGTACAGAGCCTGAAGGCATCGGGTAACGATTCGGTGTCGGTTACGCTTAAATGGAACGCCGTAAGCAATGCCACGGGATATCAGGTCCAGCTTTACAGAGGCGGCAAGTGGGTAACCTTCGGCACAACCAAGTCAACAACATTAAGGGTTAATACGCTTTCAAATCTTTGTGTTTATTATTTCAGAGTAAGAGCCTACCGTACATATGACGGCAAAAATTATTACGGCTCATATTCGGATAAAATAACAGCGGGCACGAGGGGCTATATAACCGACTTTACGGGCACGAGCAAAAACACCTCAAGCGTTACCCTGAGCTGGGCGAAAAACGCAAAAGCCACGAATTACAGAATTTATATCTACAACAGCAGCAAGGGCGCATATGAGCTTTATAAGGATGTTAATTCAGACACGACCTCGCTTACGGTTACAGGTCTTAAAAGCGGCACCTCATATAAATTCAAGATGTACGGCTACAGAACCGTCAGCGGTGTAACATATGCTACCTACACCACTGACCCCGTTACCGTTAAGGTTTCGGGAAGCACAGCAATCAGTGTTGACAAGGTACAGAGCCTGAAGGCATCGGGTAACGATTCGGTGTCGGTTACGCTTAAATGGAACGCCGTAAGCAATGCCACGGGATATCAGGTCCAGCTTTACAGAGGCGGCAAGTGGGTAACCTTCGGCACAACCAAGTCAACAACATTAAGGGTTAATACGCTTTCAAATCTTTGTGTTTATTATTTCAGAGTAAGAGCCTACCGTACATATGACGGCAAAAATTATTACGGCTCATATTCGGATAAAATAACAGCGGGCACGAGGGGCTATATAACCGACTTTACGGGCACGAGCAAAAACACCTCAAGCGTTACCCTGAGCTGGGCGAAAAACGCAAAAGCCACGAATTACAGAATTTATATCTACAACAGCAGCAAGGGCGCATATGAGCTTTATAAGGATGTTAATTCAGACACGACCTCGCTTACGGTTACAGGTCTTAAAAGCGGCACCTCATATAAATTCAAGATGTACGGCTACAGAACCGTCAGCGGTGTAACATATGCTACCTACACCACTGACCCCGTTACCGTTAAGGTTTCATAACATAAAGCAAAAATGCTGTATCGGAAAAATCGCCGATACAGCATTTTTATTTTCAATATCATTTTAATACACGCTCGGTAATAAAGCCGTCGATATAATCGTAAACCTCTTCTTTGTTAAGCTCATTGAGTATTTCGTGTCTTGCGTCGGGATAAAGCTTCATATCAACATTATTGTGCCCTGTTCTTAATAGCCTGTCATATATCTCCTTAATACCCTTGCCGTAATTACCTACAGGGTCCATTTCACCGCTGATAAGCAAAACCGGCATATCCTTATTTATACCATTTGCCCATTCATCCGTATTACATTCCATAACAAGCCTTGCAAGGTCCTGATAACCCATAGCGGAAAATACAAAGCCGCAATATTCATCAGCCTGATAGGCATCAACAGACGAGGCGTCTCTTGTTCCCCAGTCATAATGAGTACGGTGCTCAAACGGCTTGTCATAAGCACCGAAGCCGACCTTCTGCAAAAAGCTTGATTTATAGGTTGTACCTTTTGCTTTCGCAATAAGCGAGGTTAACGCGATACTTACCTTCGCAAGCGGATTGGAGCCTGATGTGCCGATAAACACAGCCCCGTCAAAGCAATTACCGTATTCATTTATAAAGCAGCGCATAACCATGCTGCCCATTGAATGGCCGCAGATAACATAAGGCTTGTCGGGATATTCCCTTTTCGCTGTATCCATTAGTGTTTTTGCATCGGCGATTATATCCTTGTAACCGTTTTTGTCGCCGAAATAGCCGAGCATATTTTTATCCTGATTTGATTTGCCGTGATTAATCATATCATTCATAAATACGGCATAGCCCATATCAACAAACGCTTTTATACAAGCTTCGTATCTTCCGCAATGCTCTGCCATTCCATGATGAATTTGAAGGACTGCCTTTACCTTATCGTTGTCAGGCGACCACTGCCACGCTTTGATTTCACACAAGCCTGATCTGCTTTTAAATGAATACTCTTTCTTTTTCATAAATTACCCTTCTTAATTTACTGTTCAAATATGAGCTGCGTTTCTGTTTTCTGCTGCCTTGCAAAGAGAGAATTAACAGCATTCAACGGTTTCGCTCCATTTGTTACAACATCATTTACAGCTGAAATTATCGGCAGCTCGACATTATATTTTTCGGAGAGACTCATTGCCGCGGGTATTGCATTAATGCCCTCAACGACCATACCAACCTGCTGCCTTGCCTGCTCTGCCGTCAGGCCCTTGCCGATAAGATAACCTGCTTTGTTGTTGCGGCTGTGACGGCTCGTGCAGGTAACTATCAAATCGCCCATTCCGGCTAAGCCGCTGAAAGTAAGCGGAGAACAGCCCATAGCCGTACCGAGCCTTGAAAGCTCCGCAAGTCCCCTTGTGATAATGGCGGCTGTGGCATTGTCGCCGTAACCGAGACCGCGTGATATGCCTGCTGCAAGCGCAATTATATTTTTAAGAGCGCCGCATATTTCAATACCGTGAATATCCGTATTTGTATATACACGCATAAAGCTGCTCGTAAAAAAGCTTTGAACATATTTTGCGGATTCAATATCATCACAGGCCGAAACAATTGCCGTAGGCATATCCAGCGACACCTCCTCGGCATGAGTGGGACCTGAAAGAGCAACAAGCTTTATTGTATCGTTTTTAAGCTCATCGGCAATTACCTGTGTTAAGGTCATCAGACTTTCAGGCTCTATGCCCTTTGCCGCATCGGCAATAATCTGATTGTCATTAATATAAGGTCTTATGCTTTTTGCTGTTTGCCTGACATAAACAGACGCAACGGCAAACATTATTATATCTTTATCCTGACATACTTTTTTTAAATCGCAGGTATATTCAATGCCGTCGGGGAGTTGCATATCGGGCAGCCTCGGATGCTTTGAATTTGTTTTGAGCTGTGTTATTTCATCCTTAACGGCAGACCACACGCAAACTTCCTTGCCTGTATTTTTAAGCATACGGGCAAGTGCTATGCCCCATGTGCCTGCTCCGAGAATTCCTATACTTGCCAAATCAGAAACTCCACCCTTACTTTTCTTCTTCCTCTGCTTCTTCAGTCACAAGCTCTGATGTGCAGTGACAGCACTTAACTGCATCAATCGCAATTTCGCTTTTGCAGTATGGACATATTTTTGTTGTAGGCGCAGGTTCTTGCTCATGCTTTTTGCCGATTGAAATTGCTTTATTGACAATTTTAACGAGGCAGAAAATCACAAAAGCCATAATTATAAAATTGATTACAGCCGAAATGAATGCACCGTAATCTATATAATTCTCACCCACAAGATGAATCTTGCCCTGAATTTCGGCGCCGCCTATGCAATTAATAAGCGGATTGATAATATTATCGGTCAGTGATGTTACTATTGATGAGAAAGCACCGCCTATAATAACGCCGACAGCAAGATCCATTACATTGCCTTTTGAAATAAATTCTTTAAATTCCTTTAAAAAGCCTTTCATTTTTAAAATCCTCTTTTCTTATTGTTATAACCTATTCGCCGATGTCCCCCGCCTCTTAGGCGGTGGGGTCCATTTCAGAATTTCAGTGGGAGTGATAATCTCCCACTGAAACCCTGAGG
>CAZYDW010000047.1:0-7815 GCA_964646445.1 uncultured Bacteroides sp. | reverse complement strand
TATTCGCCGATGTCCCCCGCCTCTTAGGCGGCGGGGGACATTTCAGAATTTCAGTGGGAGTGATAATCTCCCGCTTAAACCCTGAGGAGCTAACGCTCCCTGCGCACTTTGCAATCGTTTGCAGGCCCATTTCAAGTGAGCTTGCCGGAGCGCTTACGATTTAAAAATTTAAAGGAGTAAGATTATGAAAAAAACTGTAGCTGTAATAATAACTGTTATACTTATTATATCCGCAGGTGCTGTACCTGCTTCGGCTGATGACACACCGACCCTCAGTATTTCGGCGAATGAAAGCTCGCATCAGATATCGGATAAGCTTTACGGACTGTTTATTGAGGATATTTCATATGCCTGTGACGGCGGATTGGTTTCAAATCTTGTTAATAACAATTCATTTGAATATGAGTTCAATAAAACAACCGCATGGTCAAATGACGGCAGCATAACCCTTGATACCGACTCGGCAGAGCCTATGAACGACAACAATCCGACATATGCCGTTATTAAGGCTAACGGCAGGGGAACTCTGAAAAACACCGGATATACCGAAATGTATGATTACAAAACATATGACCGTGATGAAACAAAAGCGGCAACATCGGATATGGGCTTTAAGGAAAACGGTGTTTATGATTTTTCATGCTACATATATAATGTGGATTTTGACGGCACTGTTTCGGTTTATCTTGATTCAGAAACAAACAAACAAAATGTAACGGAGCTTGACATTTCTGCCTGCGGCAACACCTGGAGGCAGATAAGCACAAGCCTTACATCTGCTGCCCTTGAAGACGGCGGGCTTGCCATTGAATTTAACGGCAGCGGTACTCTTTATATTGACTTTGTTATGCTTGTTGCGCAGGACAGCTACGGCTACGGCACTCAGGAATGGAAATATACTACCCTTCGCAGTGACCTTTACACAGCGCTTGAGCAGATGAATCCGTCATTTATTCGTTTTCCCGGCGGATGTCTTGCCGAAGGCGACAGCCTTGCAAATCTTTATGACTGGAAGGAAACAATCGGTCCGCTCGAGCAGCGCACGCAGTTTTATAATCTTTGGCGTGATGATGCAGGCAGGGATTACATAAACACGATGGCAATGGGCTATCACGAATATTTCCAGCTCTGTGCAGATCTTGATGCGCAGGCACTGCCGATACTTAATGTCGGTCTTACCTGCCAGGGAAGGGCAGCATATGATGATTATGTGCTCGCCCTTGAAAAAGCATCGATGTCAGATAATGAATGGCAGGAATATTTGACTGATGTAAGAGGCCTTGACCCTGAAGATACACAGGCCCGGGATGAGTTTACTTCATACATCAACGGGCTTAATATAAACAGCCGTGACGATTTTGAGGCATACCTTGACACTATTGCGCTTCGTCCCGGAACATCGGAATGGGATTCATATGTTCAGGATGTTCTTGATTTGATTGAATACGCAAACGGCGACGCAGAAACAACATATTGGGGTGCGCTTCGTGCGGCAAACGGCAGCACAGAGCCGTTCAATCTTAAATACATTGGTCTCGGAAACGAAAACTGGGGCGAAATTTATGAGCGAAATTTCAAGGCTTTATATGAGGCTGTAAAGGAGGCTTACCCTGATATTACCGTTATATCATCAAGCGGAACATGGCTTGAGGGCGATGCATATGATTATAACCGGGACTGGATAAACGAAAATTACAGCGACACAATTGTTGACGAGCATTATTACACAGGTGATGCATATCTGCTTGACCATAATGACAGATACGACAATTTTGACCGCGACAAGGCGCATGTATTTATAGGCGAATATGCTGCCACCTCTCCGGGCTTCGGCACGATAGAAACAAAGTCAACAATATTTGAGGCTGCCGAAGAAGCAAGCTATCTTACGGGAATTGAGCGAAACGGTGATGTTGTTGAAATGGCGTCGTATGCTCCTACCTTTGCAAAAGTAAACGCGCAGTGCTGGGCGGTAAATCTTATATGGTTTGACTCACAGGAGGTTGTGCTGACTCCGAGCTATTACACGCAAATGCTTTTTGCGAATAACTACGGCACAACATATCTTGAAAGCACCTTTGAAAACGGCGAAACCATACAAGACGGTATTTATGAATCCGTTACTCTTGACCAAGAAAGTCAGACTGCTTATATCAAGCTTGTGAACACATCGGGCAGCAGTAAGGATGTTAATGTTTTACTTAATGATTTTGAAGACATTAACCGCATATCAGTGCAAACGATTTCCGGAAAATACAAATCAGCTTGTAATGAGATAGGGAAAAACACCACCTATCCCACCGAATCGGATTTAGCGGTAAATGACAAATTAAATATTGAGCTTGATAAATATGATGTAACCGTTATTCGTGTTGCGTACGGAAATAATGATGGCTTTGGGCTTTACACTCTGCCTGAATTTATTGACACTATGACAACAGATACATCAGGCTATCTGCCGACAGCGCTTAAGGTTGCAGTACCGTGTGCTGCTGCGGCAGTTATAATAGCTGCTGCAGGTGCAGTAATAATATCAGTTATTATCAAAAAAAATAAAGCGAAAAGAAATGACAGTAAATGAACATAACCTTTTTTTCAAATGTAACAACAAAAGAGGAGAGCTTAAAGCATATTCCGCGGCTTTCAAAACACAATGTCAATTTCATCAGACTTAAGGATTCACAAAAGTTGATTGAAAGCGCGGCCGATACCGAAATACTGATGGTTGACGCTATGGGTGTTGTTGACAAGAGTATAATTGATTCACTGCCTAAGCTCAGGCTCATTCAGTCGGAGGGTGTGGGCTACCAGGGGGTTGATGTTGGATATGCAACAGAAAAGGGTATATTTGTATGCAACAACAAAGGTGTTAATGATACTGCCGTAGCGGAGGTTGCACTGCTGCTTATGCTTTCTTGTTTAAGGCAGAGCATTATCGGTCATCAAAGCGTTTATGACGGTCGGCAGATTGAGTTTAAAAAAGCATCCTTCGGTGTTATGAAGGAATTAAGTCAGTGCACCGTAGGCCTTATAGGTATGGGTGATATTGCCAAGGTAACCGCACGCTTTTGCAATGCTTTGGGCGCAAAAGTAATATACTATAACAGAACAAGATATAAAGAGCTTGAAGATGACCTTAACATAACATATGTCAACAAAGACGATTTAATCAGTCAATGTGATTTTGTTTCGCTTCATGTTGCTGTTACACCGGATACAATAAATATGGTTGACGGGAATTTTTTGGCGAAAATGAGAAAGGACGCTTTTCTCATAAATACCTCAAGAGGTGATTTGGTTTACAATACAGCCCTTTTTAACGCACTTTTGAACAATGGAATTGCAGGTGCCGGTCTTGATGTTATTTCGCCCGAGCCTGTTATGAGCGATAACATACTGCTTGATGAGCGCATTAAGGATAAGCTGATTATCACACCGCATATAGCAGGCATAACAAACCTGACGGTTAAAAAAATTTATAAAAATATAAGTGAAAATATTGCAAGGCTTGAAGAAAACAGGCCCTTGCTTAACAGGGTAAATTAAATGAAAAAAACATTATTTTATATTCTGTCCTTCATATTAGTTATAACTATGCTTTCAGGCTGCTCAAAAACAAATGATTTTACTTTCTGCCCCGCTGAAGAAAACGGCGATATTTCAGTTGTCAGCTTTAATGTCGCAGCACCGTGGGGGAATCTGCTTGACGGTACAGCTTCTTTTGCAAGAGTTAAACGCTTTGCCGCATATATGAATGCGGTTAAGTCGGATTTTATCGCAACACAGGAAATGAACGGAGACTGGCTTGATAAGCTTGGTGACCTTATGCCCGAATATGATTCCTACGGTATTGAAAGGGGCGGAGATGAAAACGATAAAAAGAGTGAAATGAACGCTGTTTTCTGGCTTAAAGATAAGTATGAATGCGTTGAAAAAAACACCTTCTGGTTGTCGGAAACACCTGACGAGGAAAGCAGATATGAGGGCGCAGGCTGCAACAGGATATGCAGCTATGTAATGCTTCACGATTTGGAAAGTGACAAATATATTCTGTTTTTAAACACTCATCTTGATAACGCAAGCGATGAGGCAAGAAAATTCGGCGCAAAGGTAATACTTGATAAGCTTGAAGAAATCGAAAATTATACTGCTGTTAGGGACTACGCAACAGTTATTGCCGGCGATTTCAACGATTATTTTGAAAGCAGTGCGACAAAGCTTTTGTCTCTTAATTACAATGCCGCGATAGTTGACGGCGTTACTTATCATGACTGGGGTAATATAACCGAGGGTCAGCCTATTGACTTTATTTTTACATCAGGCAGTGTAAATTGGCAGACAAGGCTTGATGATACTTCAAACGGCTATATAAGTGACCACTACGGTGTTTATGCATCAATAAATTATTAATAAAAAAAGGTTGTCTTATCTGCGAATGAATTAAGACAACCTCTTTTTATTTTAACTTCAAAGCTCTGCTGTAAGCTCAATCTCACAAAGTACACCCTTCGGCAAATCCTTTACCGCAACGCAGGAGCGCGCAGGCTTTGAAATAAAATACCTGCCGTAAATCTCGTTGAATTTTGCAAAGTCATTTATGTCGGCAAGGAAGCATACGGTTTTAACAACCTTATTCATTGATGTGCCGGCAGCCTCAACTACAGCCTTCAAATTTTCACAAACCTGCGTTGTTTGCTCCTCTATTGTTTCGGCCTCAACATTATTCGTTTCGGGGTTGATTGCTATCTGACCTGATGTAAAAAGCATACCGTTTGATTTAACTGCCTGTGAATACGGGCCTATTGCATCGGGTGCATTTCTTGTTGATACATATTCCATTTTAATCTCCATAGCCTTTCCGGCTGCAAATAGTTTATTAAAAATTATCCATACGACTTGCTGCAGCCGGGCAAGGCGTATAATGGAAATTTAACCATCTCAAAATTATGCCGCAGGCAAATTTTGAGGGGTTCGTTTGCGAGCGCTCGCAGTGGATATAAAGGGAGTAAAAAGAATCGGCAGCGGTCAAAATGTTGGAGTGCAATACTTTGCCCGAACAAAATTTTGGGTACCGCAAGCGGATAATGCAATCAAATCAGTGTGAATTTTCACACTGATATCTCCTTTTATTACAGAATATTAAATATCAGTCACATACCTCAAACCCTGCATCGCGAAGCGCGGTTTTTATTTGAATTATGTGTTTATAATCCCTTGTTTCCACACCTATTTTAAGGTAACAGTCGGTAATATTCATATCAAGATCGGTACTGTCGTAATTTACCGAAACGACATTTGCACCGAGCTCTGCGATTATTTTGCTTACCCCAAGGAGCTGACCCGGCTTATCCGAAAGCGCAATGGTAATGTCGGCTGTTCTGCCGCCCATTTTAAGACCACGCTCAATAACACGGGACAAAATCGTAACATCAATATTTCCCCCCGATACAAGGCAGCAAACCTTTTTGCCGTCAATGCCGGGAATTTTACCGTTCATAACTGCCGCAACAGGCACTGCGCCTGCGCCCTCGGCAATGAGCTTCTGCTGTTCAAGAAGCGTTAGAATGGCAAGTGCAATTTCGTCATCGGTAACAGTAAAAATACCGTCAACATATTTTTTTACCAAATCAAAGGTGTTATCACCCGGAGTTTTAACCGCGATACCGTCAGCGATTGTCTGAACCTTGTCGAGTGTTTCTATTTTGCCGTCGTTTACGGATTCCCGCATAGACGGCGCACCTGATGCCTGAACGCCGTAAACCTTGCAGTTAGGGTTAATCTGTTTAATCGTATATGCAACGCCGGATATAAGCCCTCCGCCGCCGACAGGCACAACAACTGCGTCAACATCAGGAAGCTGCTCAAGAATTTCAAGGCCTATTGTTCCCTGTCCCGCAATAACATCGGGGTCGTCAAAAGGGTGAATAAACGAATATCCTTTTTCTTCTTTAAGCTCAATGGCCTTTCTGTATGCATCGTCATAAACTCCCTTTACCATACATACCTGCGCGCCGTATTTTTTTGTCGCCTCAACCTTGCTGATTGGAGCCCCGTCAGGCAGGCAGATAAGAGATTTAATTGAGTTTTTTGCTGCCGCAAGCGCAACGCCTTGTGCATGATTTCCGGCGGAACAGGCAATAACGCCCTTTGCTTTTTCCTTGTCTGAAAGCTGACTTATTTTAAAATATGAACCTCTTATCTTGAATGAGCCGGTAACCTGAAGGTTTTCGGTTTTCAGGTAAACCTCTGCATTGGGATAAAGCTTTTTTGCAAGTATCATATCGGTTTGTCTTACAACATCATTTAATACACGCTTTGCTTTATATACTCTGTCTAATGTCAACATAATATCGCCTCTGTTTTAATATCGAATTCAATAAGGTGCGTTGCACCGTCATTCAATGCTTCGGTGGGAGATTGTACTACCGCCGAAAAACGAAAGCGTAACCTGCCGCCTACAGAGGCGGGGGGACATCTTTCGTTTGTTATATTTTATTACGGTTGAATTGATTTGTCAATTACCAAGTGAAATCACATTCTGCATAACTTATTACGCCGTCACTGTCGTCTTTTCCCTTGTTTTATCATCATTTCCGTCCGTATCCGTGCTTTCGGCGCAGGCGCACAAAGGAAAGCATATTGCAAATACCGTGAAAACGCATAAAAAATTTTTCACTGTAAGAGCCTCAATTAATCCGTATATGTTAAGATTAAGTTAATTATGCCAAGCTGTCAAGAGGCAAAAAACTTTTTATTATTGACTTTGTCAGGATAATATTATAAAATTAAATATAAGCTTAAATCAAAGTGAGGTTTGAATTATGAAAAATATGAAAAGATTTTCCGCTCTTATTCTTTCGGCAATGCTTGTTTTATTATCCTTTGCCGGCTGCTCATCGTCGGAAATAGCCGATACGACAACCGACGAAACAATGCTCGTTGCTTATACCGAAGAAAACGCTCCTTTTATTTATGAGGATGAAAACGGCAACCTTACCGGCTTTGATGTTGAAATTCTTGAAACTATTTTTGACTCTGTTAAAAATGATTACAAAAACTTAAAATTTGTAAAGGTTGACGAGGATTATAAAATCGGCGAGGATGTTGCCGAAACCGACAGTGAGGGTAACGAATATATTGCATACATAATGGCAGGCGGCGTTAGGACGAACAGCGGCACCTTTAACGAGGACTGCTCTTTTACCGAAAGTATTATCAGCAACAGAGTTGTCACTGTTGTAAACAGCTCTGCCGGCAATGCTGTCACATATGCAGACCTTGAGGGTATGAGCGCCGGTGTTGTGGGCGATACCGCGAAAACCGCTCTTGATAAACACACAACAATCAAAAACAGTTTGGCGTCAGTTGCCGAGTATGACAATGCAGCCGACGCGCTTAATGACCTCGCGGCATCAAAAATCGACGCGGTCATAATTGACGAATTTAATTTTAATGTTGCGGAAAACAAGGATGTTGCAGTAGAAATTGACGGTGAGCTTGATACAATAAATTATGTTTATGCTTTTGCCAAAAATGATTGGGTAATCGACAATTACAATGAAGCTATATATGAGCTTCAAAGCCCAAATTACAATGACGCTGACGAATTTACACCCATAGTTGAAAAGTATTTCGGCTATGACGCTTCAAGCTTTAATTATCAGCCGTCCGAAACAAAATAACCGCAATCGTAAATTTGCCGCTCTGACCAAAGCTGTCGGGGCGGCTTTTTTGTTCTGTTTTTAATCCGTGTTAAATTTCATATAACCTATTCGCCGATGTCCCCCGCCTCTTAGGCGGCGGGGTCCATTTCAG
>CAZYDW010000046.1:0-7856 GCA_964646445.1 uncultured Bacteroides sp. | reverse complement strand
AACCGACGACCTGTTCATTACGAGTGAACTGCTCTACCTACTGAGCCATATCAGCTTGTTGTTATGATTCAAATAAAGCATAAGCAATAAAAATGTAACCGGCATTTTGTATCGTTTTTGCTCTTTACCAAGGTATTATACAACATTAATTAAATAAGTTCAAGTAGTGTTTTAAAAACAAATTCCACGCTTGATTTCCTTACCTGATTTCTTCCTATTTCGCCGAATTGTTCAGTGTATGTTACGGTTTTTCCGTTTATGCAAAAGCCAAAGCAAACCATGCCTACGGGCTTTTTTTCTGTTGCGCCTCCCGGTCCTGCAATACCTGTTATGCCTACGCCGATTTGCGCGCCTGAAACCTTTGAAACGCCTTGTGCCATTTCATATGCAACCTCCTCACTGACAACTCCGTTTGAAAGTATCGTGTCAGCCTTAACGCCCAAAAGCCGGATTTTAGCCTCATTTGCATATGTTACAAATGACATATCAAGCACCTTTGACGCGTTTGTTACATTAACAAGCGTGCCGCAGCAAAGACCGCCGGTACAGGATTCCGCAAATGAAATATGGTACCCCAGCTCCAATAATTTATCGACTACTTTTTCTTCTAACGCCATATTAATCACCTGAACTATTATTTACACAATTTTATTTTTTTATTAGATACTAAGCAAGTCTAAAGGCTGTTTAATACATATAAATTTATTGAATTTTTAAAATGTTTATATTGTTTGACTTAGGTATTATACGATATTTTATATTTTATGTAAAGTATATTAGAGCAGTTTTAAGATTTAAATTTCTGCTTTGTAAATAGATGTGACCCATTCTTTGCAAAATACAGATATAGTTAAATATACTATTTGTATTATCGTTTATTACTCTGATGTACAATCAGGGACAGTCCCTGATTGTACAAATCAAAAGATTTGAAAAGATATCAGTGATTTTTTATTGCATTTTTTTTAAATATATGTTATTATGATAATGCCAAATAAGTTACAATTTAATATGCTAACGATATAGTAGTCTGTTTTATGTCAAAAATGCAGGCTCTGTTAATCATTCTGCTATATATGTTAGCTTTGATTGTAACTTGTTTGGCGACAGTTGGAGCTATGCGTTTTTATGCGTTGGCTTTGGCTGACGCATTTTTTATTTTTAAGAAAATCAACATTATGAAAGACTTGGATTTGAAAAGCGAAAATATTCATAAAGTGTTTTTGGTCTATGCAATTCCGTCTGTAATCGGTGTTTGTGTGTTTGCATTATACACACTTGTGGATTGTGTTTTTGCATTTCGTTATTTTGAAGCAGCATCACTTGTTCAATTAGTGGAAAGATATTAATTTTGTTGAAGAAATTCTTCTGATAAATGGGGGGAGACTATGTATTGTTCAAAATGTGGTCAACAAGTCGATAATTCTGCAAACTTTTGCGTTCATTGTGGATGTGCAGTTAAAAATGAAAATAGAAATAATTTTTCATCAACTTACCCGTATATGCAAAATCAACAGAATTTCGCACAAGATGATTACAAAAACACTATTAACAAATTATCAAATTACGAAAAGACATCAGGTGTTATTTGGCTAACTATTGGAATTATTCAATGTATAACATTAGTTGGAATAATATGTGGCATTTGGAATATTGTTATTTCAATACAACGCTTAAATTATAGTAAAATCATTTTGACTTCTAAACCTATCGAAATATACAATAATTTTGAAAATCAGTTAACTTCAATAATCGTGTTCCTAATTATTAATATCTTTTTTGGAGCTGTTATTGGTATAGTTGGAGCATTATTCGATTTATTTGTAAGAAATTTTGCCATGGAAAACAAAAATGTTTTTTTAAATAAAGTAAGTGAAAGCTTACAGAAAGGAGAGTGATGCATATAATGAAAAACAAAAAATTGTTTGGAATTATTGTCGGTTGCATTCTATTGGCAGCAGGCATTATTTGGGCATTAAGTGATTCTGGTTTATTTTGTTAATTATAAAAAGGAGATTTATTATGTTTTGTTCAAAATGTGGAAAAGAAATTGACGATCAAGCTGTTGTTTGCATTCATTGTGGCTGTCCTGTAGAAAGTGCTAACAAGGAATCCTATGTTCCTGTTACTGATGCTCCTATACAAGAAGAAACTGGTGAAAAGAAAACATTAGCAAGTTGTGCTGTGGTTTTCTCAGTTCTAATACCGATTGTTGGTTTAATTTTAGGTATTGTAGGAATAACAAAGTACAAGAATGAAAAATTAAGAAAGCAATGTATTTGTGCAATCCCTCTATCTATCGTTTTTTGGATTATTAGTATATTTATGCTTATGGCAGGATAAAGATGAAATATTGTCATAATTGTGGTAAAGAATTGTTTGATGAAGCTGTGTTTTGCCCTGATTGTAAATACTCGTTTCGTAATGATTACTCGTTAAAGATTATTTATGAAGATGATGTTTTTTTGTACAAAGCAAAAATAACCGTAGTTATTGATAATACAAATAAGCATATTCTTAAAATGGGTGATGATTTAGTTGTAACTTTGCTTGAGGGAAAACATTCTGTTTTTGTCAAAATGGGATTTAGGAAAAAGACTTGTAATATAAACTTGCAACATGATGTAGTTTTAAAAGTGGAAGTTAATCGTGTTACAGGTGGAGTAGATATAAGTGAAATGATACAATAATACAAAAGGGGCTGTTTTTTTACAGCCCCTTTTGCTCTTTTTTACAACACTTTCAGTTTATATATTATTATGCGTTTTCAATATAATCAAGCACCTTTATCTGTGACTCATAAACGCTCAAGTAGATCGTATTGACATATAAAAACGGGCTGCTGTCATCATATTCGCTGTAATAGCCCTTATATATTTCTTCTGGCTTCATACTCATAAGCTCCTGCTTAAAGCTTTCAGGAATATCCTCGCTCATATAAAAGATGCCTAATTCCGAAGGAATATTAAAAGTATTATCAGAATCTTGAGAATATGCATACGAATAAAACGGGGTACACAAATCACTGTAGCCTGAGCATAATATATCTGCAAGCTCGCTGTTGCTTAAGGTAAGCATCTCAGCTATGTAAATATCCATAAGCTCGCTGCACTTGTCAGCTGAAATCAGCTTGACAGTGTCATCATATAAATCGTCGTCATCATAATCATCATAATAATATTCATCTTCATCATAATAATATTCATCATAATCATCATAATCATAATATGATGTAGATGCTGCAAACAGAACATTGTTAAGGTTATACGGTTCAATCTGCCTTATAATCTCCTCGTCCCTGAAAAGCTGCAAAAGCTCGTCATATACACATGGTGCTATTGCAGAGTATGAACGAACAACCGTGCTTCCGTTTTTCAGGTTATATTTTATCCGGCAGTCAAGTGTTTCATAAAAATCATAATCATCGGAAAATATTTCCGTTATATCCTGATAATATTTTTCTGACCTTGATATTGTAGCGTCATCAATAAGCTTTGAATGAAGCGCAAGCAAATTCTTTATTCCCTGCTCGCTTGTTATTTTTATGTTGTCGGAATATTCATCATAAGCATATGAATACGAAATAATTCCGCTTAACAGACTGTCAATGGTGTCGTTATTTAATGAGTTTAACTCAATGCTTTCGATTTCGCTTGCATCAGGCAGATATTTAACATAATTTTTATAACCCGGCAAATAAATGCTGCAAACGAATATTACCCCGGCAAGACAAACGGAAAGTGTGGTAATCGCGCTTTCCTTTGTAAATGCCTTTTTGAAGAATATAAGCGAAAAGAACAGCCCTGCAACAGCAGAAAAAACAATTCCGTAAATAACAGTCGTTACAGTATTTGCAACAATGCTCGTGTACATAAAGCCGGAAAGAACAAATACCGCCAGAATAATATAAGGAACTGCCTTACCCGTAATGCTTACCTCGGCAACCTCCGCCTTTCTGCGTTTAAAAACAAGCATACCCGCCGCAAACATACATACGGTTTCAACCGCCGAAACAGACGCGTACAAAACAAAATTTGTATCGCTGCCGAACATAGCCGCACTGATAGCGTTAGATGCCGGGCTGATTGCGATTGCGGTTGATGAAACATAAAGACCCCATATTGTATTGAGCCTTTCAATAATGCCCTCTACGGCTATTGAAGGGCATAAAAGACATATTATACTCAAAACAGCATAATGAACCTTTTTGCCCGAAATAACAGCGCACAAAATAAACGCGCTGAAAATTGCATATACCGCAAGGAGCACTGTAATACCTATCTGAAGCAGATATTCGCCGTCAAATGTAAACTGCACCCTGCTGTTTGATACAGCGGTCATTGTAATGGCGTATATCGTAATCGGTATAATCATTGTCAATGTGTTCATTATTATACCGAAAAGGTAATTTGCAAAATAATATTCTTCCCTTTTTATGGGCACTGCAAAGTAAAAATCACAGGCTCTTTTATTGTATGTTTCCTCAAAGAGCTTGCCCGAGGTTATTAAACTGAACAGCCCCGCAATAATCGCACTTATGCCGATAAGTGCAAGTGCGGAAAATGTATTGTCATTTTCACCGCTGTAATAAGTGCTGTTTTTAAAATAATCACTGAGTTCCATGGCAGACGCGGCTGCACCTGTTAAAATTGATATAACAACAAGTGTAATTACTCTTGCAAAGCGCCTTTTAAATATTCTTTTAAAAGCAGCAGAAAAATTACTTTTACGCTTTAAATTTGTTGATGTCATAGCCTGCTACCTCCATTTCGCTGATAAACAGTTCCTCAAGCGTCAGCGGCAGAGCTTCAAGGAACAACGGCGATTTGCCGTTAATAATATTTTTGATTTCTTCTATTTCGCCTTTAACCGTAATTTCCGTCATCTTGCCCTGATGGGTTTCTTTAACAATATTAAGGCTTGCCCTTATTTCATTAAAGTCCTCCTCCGGCATAATAAACTGCAGCCTGTAAAGCCCGATTGAGTCACCGTCGATATCCCTTTCAAGCAATATACCGCCGAGATGAAGCAGCCCTATGTGGTCGCAAAAGCCCTCAAGCTCCCTCAAATTATGGCTTGCAATAACTACTGTTGCATTTGTTTCGTCAACATATTCAATAAGTATCTTTTTTACAAGCTCACGGATAACGGGGTCAAGACCGTCAAATATTTCATCAAACAAAATAAATTTCGGATTATAAGACAATGCGAGAATAATTGCCGCCTGTCGCTGCATGCCCTTGCTCATTGTCGCAATCTTCTGCCTTGAATTAACCGGAAAAATATTTTTAAGATTGTTAAACCTTATTTGATTCCAAGTCGGATAAATTGTTTTATAGTAGTTAGCCGTGCTGTCAATTGTAGCACCGCTGTAAAAAAACGGGAAGTCCGACACAAAAGCCGTTTGCGACTTTATACCGGGATTTTCAAAAGGTGCTTCACCGTCTAATTGAACATCTCCCTCGTCAGTGCTGAAAACACCTGACAGAATGCGAAGCAATGTGCTTTTGCCGGCGCCGTTTGAACCCACAAGCCCGAATATCGAACCGTCGGATATTTTAAAGCTGATATTATCAAGCGCTTTCTTAGCTCCGAAAAGCTTCGTAACATTATTGATTTCAATCATAATTATCCCCCCAAACCTTATCTATGATATTTTCCGCAGCAGCCTTATCAACTCCCGCGTTTTTTACATCAATCAGCATTTTTTCAACAGTGTCAATTGCAATTTTATGTATTTCGTCAAGCTCGTTTGAGCTGACAAAAACGCCCTTGCCTGCTACAGTATATACAGCGCCTGCCTGCTCAAGATTTTTATATGCCTTGGCTACGGTATTGGGATTTATGCCAAGCTCACACGCCATTGAACGAACTGACGGCAGCATACTGTCTTTTTCGTAAATACCGAGATTGATTAATTTCACGATTTGCTTTTCAAGCTGTGAATAAATAGGTTCACGGCTTCTTACATCAATATTAATCACATACGACTCCTTCTTTCAAAAATCTGTACCATATCTATTAGTACAGTTATTACACTTATAAGATATCATATAATTTTTACATTGTCAACAAATTAGCAAAAAAAGTCAGGATTTAGCACCTGTAATATGTTATTATTGATTAAAAGGAGGCAATTATGAACTGGATAACAGGTATTGAAACAGCAGTAGAATATATAGAAAATAATTTAACCGAAAAGCTTGATTATGAAAAAATTGCCTCCTCGGCATATTGTTCAAGCTATCATTTTCAGCGAATGTTTTCAGTGCTTGCAGGCTGTACGCTCGGCGAATACATCAGAAACCGCCGAATGACGCTTGCAGGCTCCGAGCTTAAGGGCTCTGACATAAAGGTGCTTGAGCTTGCAGTTAAATATTGCTACGAAAGCTCTGAAAGCTTTTCAAGGGCATTTACTAAATTCCACGGCATAACACCGTCCGCGGCGAGAAAGACAGATGCAAAGCTTAAATCCTTTTCAAGGCTTTCGATTTACGATGTCTTTGAAGGCGGAAATATAATCGACTATCAGTTAATTGAACGAGACGAGCAAACATTTTTTGCATACAAGCAAAGATTTGAGGGCACACCTTACAGCAGGGAAAGATATTATCAGGAGCAGGAGCTTTTCAATTCAACACGAAGCAGGCAATGGATGCTCAAGGGCGTATCCTCCGTATGCAGTCAATGCTTTAACGACCAGCTTGATTACTGCATAATCGACAACATTGACGACAGCGGCTACGATTTTTACTATGCTCAGCCCATAAGCAGTGAAACAGGCGTTATGCCCGCTGAAATAAATATGCATAAAATTGTTTTGCCTAAAGCAACATATGCGGTTTTTAAAACACAGAGAGAGCGTTATCCCAATGACAGCTATATGAAAATATGCCGCCAGATATTCTGCGAATGGCTGCCGAGCACAAATTACAGGCTTGCAAAATCGCCCGAGCTCATAATATATCATTGGTATAACGAAAATAAAAATGACCGTTATATTGAAATTTTGGTTCCGATTAATATTTAAAAATCAGATTGTCCGTCATAATTAATAACTAAACCGTCAATAATATTATTGCACACAAAAATACATAAAAAAATAAAGGACAGATTGTGTGCAGTTTAATAAAGTTGAAATTTGCGGTATTAATACAAGCAGCCTTAAGGTGCTTAAGGAAGAGGAAAAAACGCGGCTTCTCAAAAAAGCTCACAACGGTGACAAAAAAGCAAGAGATGAGCTTGTAAAAGGCAACCTGCGCCTTGTTTTATCGGTCGTTCAGCGCTTTGCAAACCGAGGAGAAAATATGGATGACCTTTTTCAGGTTGGGGTAATAGGGCTTATAAAAGCAATTGACAATTTCAATCTTGAGCTTGATGTTAAATTTTCAACATATGCGGTGCCTATGTGCATAGGCGAAATCAGGCGTTATCTTCGCGATGATAATTCAATCAGAGTTTCAAGGTCAATGCGTGACACAGCGTATAAGGCAATGCAGGTAAAGGAAAAGCTCATTAACAAAACAAACCGCGAGCCGACCATTGAGGAAATCGCAAAAGAGCTTGATATGAAAAAAAGTGATGTCGTACTTGCGCTTGAAGCTATCGTTGACCCTGTTTCACTATATGAACCGGTTTACAGCGACGGCGGAGATACAATTTATGTTATGGACCAGGTCGGCGACAACAGCTCCGATTCTGACTGGATAGACGAAATTATGATAAGGGACGAAATTGAAAAGCTTGATGACAGGGAAAGAAATATAATGTATATGCGCTTTATGCAGGGCAAAACACAAATGGAGGTCGCAAAAGAGGTCGGCATTTCACAGGCGCAGGTAAGCAGGCTTGAAAAA
>CAZYDW010000045.1:0-10026 GCA_964646445.1 uncultured Bacteroides sp. | reverse complement strand
ATTTTTCGGTTGTAACAACCTTTCCGTTTGCGCTCTGTGTTGCAGGCGTGATTTCTGTGCAGCTTTCGTATACATGGGTATGCTCTTTTTCAAGTGCAACAAATTCTATGCCGTTATCATCCGCAAAGCTGTTAATGCAGCTTCCCTCATAGCCATATATAACCGCGCTTGTACCGTTAAGGAAATCCGATTCAATTTCTATATCATCTTCCGACATTACAGTAACCTTTTCAAGTGCCGAACAGGTGTCAAATGCCATTTTGCCTATTGATGTTATTGATGAGGGTATGGTAATTTCGACAAGGCTCTGAACTCTCTGACCTGCGTAGGCATTGATTTTTTCAACGCCGGCAGGCAGTGTGAGCTGTTGTGTGTCCAAAGCCGGCGGAATCTGAATAAGGGTTGTAAGCGCCTTGTCATAAAGCACTCCGTCGATTGAGCAATAATATTCATTGTTCTCATCAACATTGATATATTTCATTCTGCCGTCAGTGCTGTTATTGGCGGTCCTTACAGCATAGCTGCCGATTGAGGTCACGCCTGCCGGTATCGTAATACCCGAAAGCATAATACAGGCGGAAAATGCTCTTTCGCCTATGGTTTTGACGCTGTCGGGGATTGTGACATTTTCAACAGTAAACATATTGCCGAACGCCCAGTTGCCTATAGATGTTACGCCTTCCTCGATAACAACATTAACAACATTGTAAAGATTAGCGGATGTCCAGCCGGGGCGGCTTGACGATGTATAATCACGCATATCGCCCGCGCCGCTTATTGTCAATGTTTTAGTAGCCGCCGTAAAATGAGCCGTCAGATTATCACCGCACTCAAAATCGGCATCTTTATCGGCATCATCGGCAAAAGCATTAACCGCAAAGCCAAACGTTGCGGTAATAACAATAATCAATGAAAGTGTAAACGAAAAAATCCTTTTCATAATATACATCGCCTTACTAATAAATTTTGTAATTAACTGTAACAAAAGCAGAATTGACCGGCAAAAGCCACTCGCTCTGAATTTTTTACTTATTCTGCATTTTCTCTGCGCTTTGCAAGAGCTGCCGTAATCATAGCTTTCTTTTCGCCCGCAATATCATATTTAAACATCGGTAAAATTGAAAGCAGTGCCAGTATGCCGGGAAGAGCGGTATATGCAAAGAATATAATATCCTTTGTTTTTTCACTGAAGGCGCCTGCGTCAAGCGATTCATAATAGCCGGACATCTGAACGAAGATAAGACCTACCGCTGTTCCGAGCGCAAGGCAAACCTTAATTGTAAGCGTAAGAATTGAGTAGCATGCGCCCTCCATTCTTTTGCCGGTTTTATATTCATAATAATCAACGGAATCCGCCGTCATAATCATAGGCATAAGAGTTACTGCACCAAATTGTAAACCGATAAAGAACAGCGATGCATAGAAAAGAACCGTAAGCACCATATTGTCGGGAGATTTAAACCAGAAATGACCGATTATAAATGAAAAAATTGATGCGGCAAAGCCATATACCGAAAGAAGAATATATGCATTTTTTTCATTCATCTTTTTGATGAGCATAGGGCAAAGCGCCATACTTATCATTGAGCCGACGGCAGTCACAATACCGAGAACGGCAACAAGGTTTTGAGAGCCGAGAATTACCGTTGCCGCCTGAACCTGAATACCCATTGCCATCTGACGGCCGAAGCCGAGAAAATATGAAATTATAACAAGCATAAACGGCTTGTTGTTTTTAAGCGCGTTTATCATATCCTTTGCCGTTGTCTTTTCATTTGAGGCATTTGATACCCGTTCTTTATTGAGCATCGGAATGAGTGCAAAAAGGATACAGCCGAGCACTGCCGTAAGCACTGCAACCCCGAAATATTCACCTGCAATCATAGGGGTATCAGTGTCGCCCTCAAAGCCGAAAACCTGAGAGCCGCCCGGCACAATTAGGCATACTATCGGAACAATGACAACGCAAGCCGAAAAACCGATTTGTTTAAATGTGTTTGAAATAGAAACAACATTTGTTCTTTCTGTAGGATTAGGCGTCAGTACCGACGCAATGCCCTGTGACGGAACATCGCCCATTGTCATTGCAATTGACCATATAAGATATGTAATAAAAATCCAAACATAAAGCCCTGCGCCCTTAAACGGCACCTCTACAAAAACAACAGCAGTAAATATAAGCAACGGCGCAATCGAATACAAAATCATTGATTTGAATTTGCCGTGCCGGCTGTTTGAACGGTCAACAAGATTGCCGACAACAGGGTCGGCAACAGCAGATACAATCTTTGCAACAAGAATAAGCACCGCCACAATGCTTACATTCGCGCCGAGTACGGAGCCGTCAAATTCCGCCTGATATGAATTTAAAAGACCCACAATAGCCTGAAATCCGAAAAGTCCGAGGGAATACGCGGCAATCTCCTTGAAATTCATATATTTCTTTTGAGTTACATTGTCTGTCATAACCATTCCTCCGAAAAGTAAAGGCGAAGATATTATTTAATCTTCGCCCTAATTGATAAATCAGTCTTTGAATACCTCATCAAATAAATCAATATCCGCAAGCTTCATTATCGCCGAAAAAAGCTCTGAGCCGGTTACCGGCATTATCCTGTCAAATATTGACATTGCATGAGCGTCAAAGCCGTGAACCATCATAGACCTTTTATGCTCAATTCCGAACATAATCATTTTAACCATACGGTCACAGTCGGTTGAAATCATATTCATAACCTTCTGACCCTTATCGCCTTGATTTTCCTGGTCACGGAAAATATCCGTCTTGGTAAAGCCGGGGCAAACAAGGCCGACATAGCACTTGCCTTTAAACTCAGTTCTCAGCGCTTCCGTAAAGCTCTTTAGCGCCGCCTTTGACGCACTGTACATTGATGTGCCTGCAAGTGTCATCAGTGCTGCTGATGAGTCAATATTTATGATACCGGGGTCATTCTGCTGCAAAAGAACAGGTAAAAATGTTTTCACTCCGTAAACACATGAATAGAAATTGATGTTCATTGCTCTTTCAATTTCTTCATATGAATACCTGTCAAATCTTTTGAATTTAGGAAGAATACCCGCATTGTTGATAAGCACTGACGGTACAATACCCTCCTGCTCAAGCTCTTGTGCAAAATTCTCCCAGTTTTCCCTTGAGGAAACATCAAACAGCTTATACGAAAACTGCTCTGCATATGTAGGACCAAGCTCGTCGATAAACTTCAGCATTTTTGTTTCGCTTCTCGCCACACCTACAACACGACAGCCGTGTTTTTTAATGAGAGTTGCCGCAATTCCGGCACCCATACCGCCTGACGCGCCCGTAACAATAACTGTTTTGCCCTTGAGCCATTCGCCGTTTTCCAAACATTTACAATTACTCATAATAAATTCCATAGCCTTTCCGGCCGCAACAGTTCATTAAAAATCATCCATACACCTTGTTGCGACCGGGCAAGGCGTATAAGGAAATTCAGCCGCCTCAAAATCATACCTATACCGCAGGCAAATTTTGAAACAATACAATCGGATACAGTATGATTTTTCACACTATATCCCCTAAACAATAATTACTTGATTTCTTTTATTATTATACAATAGAAAATTTCACTTTACAATATTTAATTAAAATATTTTATTTCATTTTTATTGTACAATTCAACAAAAATTTATAGACTTTTTTATTTGTTTTGCCGAATATTTTACACTTTGTTGATTTGTGCAAATAATTATGCTAAAATAATTACGCAAAAAACAAGTGATTTAAGAGGACAATATAATGGACAGAAGAGTAAAAAGAACACGCACTGCGGTTTTTAACGCCATACTTGATTTAATGGTTGAAAAGGAATGTTCAAAAATCACTGTTCTGGAGCTTTGCAAGCGGGCTGACATCAACAAAAGCACATTTTACCTTCATTACAAAAGTATGGACGACTGCCTTCAGTCCTGCTTTCAAACAGTTATGGACGGTGTTGTGAATATATCAAAGCTCATAAAATATGATGATATAAGCCGCAACCCTAAGCCTGCCGTTAAAAGGCTGCTTGACGAGGTTGAAAAGCAGCTTGGCTATCTTTACAAATTCAAGGTAAGCAATATATGCGGTCCTGCTATTAAGGTTCTGAAGGAAAACCTTGTAACCTCAATTTCACAGGCTAACAACTTTACAGTTGAAAAAAATTATTATGAAATAAGCGCAATTACATTTTCGGTCGCCGGCTGCATCGACGCGATAATTGAACCCTTGCCGGCATTTAACAAGCCGGAGCTTGAAAGAATGATGTGCGGTATGCTTAAATCACATTCAGTCTGAAAAACTGTAAATCATCAAAATGGAAGTCATATTTTGACTTTCATTTTTTTATGTCCAAAAGCATATATATTATCGGTGATTAGTGTTAAAATTCACACTGATTTGACTGAACAGCTTCGGTACCGAAAATCTCGCCCGGGCAAAGTATTGCTCCTCGATATTTTGACCGCTATCGGTTCTTTTGCTCCCTTTATCCCACACTGCGAGCACTCGCAAACGGACCCCGCCGCCTAAGAGGCGGGGGAACATCGGCGAATGGGTTATACGCCTTGTTAGGCTGCAGCAAGTCGTATGGATGCTTTTTAATAAACTGTTTGCAGCCGGAAAGGCTATGGAAATCATTATGAAAAAGCGCAGTCAAAAGCCATCGAATTATGATTATTTTTTCGGCAAGCCAAGACTTGAAATGACCGGCAGAGAATGTCTTGTTGACGGTCTTAAAAGCGTTGTTGAATATTCAGACAGCAAAATAATCATCAGCCTCGGAAGCCGGCTTATAACCTTTTTCGGCGATGAATTGTGCATAAATTCTTTTACAAAGGACGGCGCGATAGTCGAGGGTAATATAATATCAATGGAGTTTTCGGAGTGTTAAGATTTTTCAGATGGCTGTTTGGATATGTGAGCTTTACCTTCAGCAGGGGCTTTTTTGAAAATTTTATTACGGATTGCTATACAGAAGGTATTGAAATAAGAAATATTTCACAGCTTGAAGCAAACTACCTTGCCTATGTAAATGTAAAGGATTACAAAAAGCTTCACAAAATTGCGCGAAAGCACGGCGGTGTTGTTAAAATCAACGAAAAATACGGCTTGCCGTTTTTGCTGCTGCCATTAAAAAAAAGGTGGGGATTTTTCACGGGTATGGCAGCATTTATATTTATCCTTTCCTTTTTAAGTATATTTATATGGAATGTTGAAATCACGGGAAATTCATCTGTAAGCGACGCCGCGCTTTATTATTTTCTTGAAAGTGAAAATGTTAAAAAGGGTGTTATGTGGAGCAGCGTTGATACCGATAACATAAGCTGGCGGCTGCTTGAGGAATTTGACAGCATTTCATATGCCCATATAAACAGAAACGGCACAACTGCGGTATTGGAAATAAATGAGGCGTCACCTGCGCCGACAGGCGATGAGGATAAGCTTAAGGGCATAAATGTTATCAGACGCGAGCTTGATGCCGTCGCATACCGTGAGCAAAAGGATTTAAGCATAAAAAGTATAAAAAGCTACAAACGGCTTGAGTTTTTCTTTTTCGATATTCCTCTTTACATAAAAAAAGACATAGGTGATATCAGCGAAGAAAGCGAAAAATATTTAACACTGCTTGACAAGGAGCTGCCCATCGGCATTAAAGTCTGCGATGAAATTTCGCTTAACTCAAAAGCCCGAATGCTGACAGATGAGGAGCTTGAAGCACTTGCAAGGAAAAAGCTGTCATATGCCGAGAAGCAGGAGCTTGACGGATTTGAGATAATTAATACAACCGAAGAAGTTACGGTTGACGACGATAAATGCATTATAAAATGCTCATATATTTTAAGGAGAAAATAATATTAATTCTTGAAAGGCGTTTTTCTATATGTTAAAATAAAGTAATATTACATATCAAGGAGGTAAAATTATGCAAATGACTTTTCGCTGGTTTGGTGCAGACAGGGACACTGTAACACTTGACCAAATCAAGCAAATACCCGGAGTTACAGGCGTTGTCCCGGCGCTTCACTGCCTGCCTGCGGGTGAGGCATGGCAGATGAGTGATGTTAAAAAAATGTATGACGAAATAACGGCTGCCGGTCTTACAATGGAATGTATTGAAAGCGTTAATGTTCACGAGGACATAAAGCTCGGTCTGCCTTCAAGAGATAAGCTTATTGAAAATTATAAAATCTCAATACGCAATCTTTCAAGGGTGGGAGTAAAGGTAATATGCTATAACTTTATGCCTGTGTTTGACTGGACAAGGACTGACCTGTATATGCCATTGCCCGACGGCTCAACCTGTCTTTGCTATGACGGCAAGCAGGTTGAGGGCAAATCCCCCGAGGATATGTTCAGGGAAATTGATGACAACTCAAACGGCTACGCAATGCCCGGCTGGGAAACCGAACGCATGGGCGAAATCAAAGAGCTTTTTGAAAAGTACAAGGGTGTCACCAAAGAGGATTTGTGGACAAACCTTAAATATTTTCTCGAAGCAATTATGCCCGTATGTGAAGAATGCGATGTTAAAATGGCCATTCACCCCGATGATCCGCCGTGGGGCATTTTCGGTCTGCCGAGGATTATTACAGGAAAGGCTGCCGTCGAAAGGCTGCTTAATATGGTGCCGAGCAAATATAACGGCTTAACACTCTGCACAGGCTCACTCGGAGCAAGCCCCGACAATGATATGGTTGAAATTATCAAAGCAGCAAAAGGCCGCATTTATTTTGCTCATCTGCGCAATGTTTCAATAAATAATCAATGGTTTAATGAAACTGCTCATGAAAGCAGCGCGGGTTCTCTTGATATGTATGAAATTGTAAAGGCTCTTCAGGAGGTTGGCTTTGACGGCTACATAAGACCTGACCACGGCAGAATGATATGGGGAGAGGTTGCACGCCCCGGATACGGACTTTATGACAGAGCACTCGGTGTAAGCTATCTGAACGGCCTTTGGGAAGCAGTTGAAAAAAGCAGAAAGGAAAAATAAAATGTTTAATCACGAAAATTTAAAAGGCAAGGTTGCAGTTGTAACAGGAGGCGGCGGTGTGCTTTGCGGCTCATTCGCAAAAACTCTTGCACAACAGGGATGTAAAATCGCAGTTCTTGACCTTAATGAAGATGCGGCGCAAAAATGTGCCGATGAAATTAATGCAAACGGCGGTGAAGCAATAGCCGTAGGCTGTAATGTTCTTGAGCTTGAGTCAATGCAGGCTGCAAGAGATATAATCAGCGAAAAGCTCGGCACCTGCGATATCCTGTTAAACGGCGCCGGCGGCAATAACCCTAAAGGCACAACCACAAAGGATACTCTTGAAAAAATCGACCTTGTTCAAAAGGACGAAAGCATTAAAACCTTTTTTGACCTTGACCCTAACGGAATAAGCTTTGTATTTAATCTCAATTTTCTCGGTACTCTTATTCCTACACAGGTGTTTGCAAAGGATATGGCAGAAAAGGAAAAGGGTACAATCATAATGGTAACATCAATGAATGCTTACCGCCCTCTTACCCGTATCCCCGCATACAGCGCGGCAAAGGCTGCCGTTAAAAACTTTACCGAATGGATGGCTGTTCACTTTGCACCTTTGGGTATAAGAGTTAATGCCATTGCGCCGGGCTTTTTCTCAACAAAGCAAAATGCAACGCTGCTGTGGAATCCCGACGGCTCACCAACCGAAAGAACAGGTAAAATACTTGCAGCAACACCTATGGACCGCTTCGGCGAGCCGGAGGAGCTTGCAGGTACGCTCCTTTTCCTTTGCGACGACGCATATTCAGGCTTCATTACAGGTGTTAATATTCCGGTTGACGGCGGCTTTAATGCATATTCGGGCGTATAAATCCCAAGGGCGGGCAATATGTTCGCCCTGTTTTTAACAGGAGGTATATATATGGCGAGAAGCAAAAAATCAAAAGCCCTGATTGGTATATTGATTGTTCTGCTTGTTATTGTTATTGCGGCAGGGGCATATATACTTTTCGGCATTGTCGGCATTGACAAAAAAGTAAGCTACAGCGAAAGCGACGCCGTAAACAGCAATATTTCAACTAATCAAACCGTTTTAGACGACACTGTTACCTATCAGACAATGAACGGTTTCGGTGCGTCAGCGTGCTGGTGGGGTCAGGATGTCGGCGAATGGGAAAACCGTGACGAAATATTATCATATCTTTATGACAGCAATAACGGAATAGGGCTTAATATTTACCGTTATAACCTGGGCGCAGGCTCGCAGGGTGATGAGCACATACTGACCGAAAACCGCAAAACAGAGTGCTTTTTGAATGATGACGGCACATATGATTTCAGCAAGGATGCAAGCGCGCAAAAAACTCTTGCTGCCGCAAAAAGCATAGCAGGCGATGATTTAAGGGTTACTCTTTTCTGTAACAGCGCACCGGTAAGTCTTACAAAAAACGGCCTTTCTTACGGCAGCGCAATCAAAGATGATGAGGAATGGAGCTGTAATCTCGGCAGTGAAAATTACGAAGCATTTGCCGATTACTGTTATAGCTGCGCCGAATATTTTGTAAATGAGGGCTACAGAGTAACAGATGTGTCGCCTGTCAATGAACCGCAGTACAGCTGGGCTGCATGGTATAATGACGACGGCAGCTTTTCGGTTAATCAGGAGGGCTGTTATTATTCAAAATATGAAGCCCGTGATTTATATAAGGTTATGATTAACAGATTTTCAGGCTCGCAGCTTGAACAAAATAACGATGTTAAAATATCAATGTTTGAGTCCGGCGCGGCAGAGGGTAAAGGAACGACTACAGGCGCATATTATGACTGTCTGCTCGGCAAAGGACCGAAATATGTTTTTTCAAATAAGCTTTTAAGGGATTATTTTGAAGATGTAAGTCTTCATTCTTACTGGTCATCAACCGAAACAAAGCAAGGCTGTGCAAGCTTTATTGCCGACAAATATTCAAAATACGGCGTTGCTTCAACCGAATATTGTCAAATGACAGGTGATGAAAATACAGGCGTGTTCGACCTTATAGCTGCCGAGGAAAACGGCACAAACGGAATGAGCATTGAATACGGCGTCGCAATGACAAAGGTTATTATTGACGATTTGACGATACTCAATTCTAAGGAATGGGACTGGTGGACCGGCTGCTCATACGGGGTTTACACTGACGGCCTTGTTTATCTCGACCCTGAAAACCACAGCGATATTCAAACATCAAAACGCTTATGGTGCCTCGGCAATTTTTCAAGATTTATCGAGGAGGGTGCGGTAAGAATTGCCTGCGGCAGCGGCGTTGACGGCATAGACAGCTGTGCGTTCGTAAACAGGGATAACAGCACGGTTGTTGTTTATCTTAACAGTACCGATAGCGATAAAGCAACAGCCTTAAATACATCAGGCGCATATGAGGTATATACAACAAGTGCCGAATATAATCTTGAAAATACTGCAAGCGGCGAAGCCGGAAATGCAGAAATAGCCTTGCCTGCAATGAGCGTTGTGACTGTTGTTTATCAATAAATAAATTTTAACAATACATAGTAACAATCAGCGGCATATTAATTGGTTATAGAACCTTACAAAAAAGGTGCACACCTGTTTGGCACAGCCAGATAAGGAAGTAATGATGTAGGGGATACGGTGCAGTACCGATTAAGGTACTGCGCCGTATCTTTCGTTATGCTACGAACTTGAAATCCTGCGGGTTGTTGCGTATTTCCTCAACCATCGCTTGGATTTCCTTTTCGGTAGGAATGTCGATCATTCCCACTGCCGTAAAATAGATGTCCACCTTTACATGGCAATGACCGTCATATTTGTCGTTGTTGTGGACTTCAATACGCTCAATCAGCGAATTGACAAGGGTAGGCGTAAGCTCCTGAATATCGGTCATTTCCCGAAGGGTACGGAGTACCAGCCTTAAATCCACAACCTGCTGTTCGGCATTTTGCAAGATCTGCCGATTTTCCGCAACCTCCTGTGTCAGCTTTTTCTGCTCCTTCTCGTAATTTTGGAGCATTT
>CAZYDW010000044.1:0-10078 GCA_964646445.1 uncultured Bacteroides sp. | reverse complement strand
CAGTTAGCTGAAAAAATGCAAGTAACAGACAGAACAATCAAACGAAAAATGAAATCATTACAAGAAAAAGGCTTGATTCAACGAATAGGCGGCAAACGCAATGGTAAATGGATTGTGTTAGAAAAGGGGATTTATTAATGGACGGAAATACAAGCGTAAAATATCTTCAGAAATATATCAAGCAAAAGGATTATAAAGGCAAAGATTATTCCATGTGTACTTTGGAGCTTGAAATAAAAGAGATTGAATATGTTTGGGAATAAAAATTTTGACAGTAAAAACAATTCAAAAACAGTTTGTGAAATCGCAGAGGAAATTATGAGAGGAAACTAATATATGATTAAACAAGCAGAAATAACAGATTTAACAGTGCTTTCGCAGCTTGCAATTCATATGTGGCAGGACAACACTGTTTCAGAATTAGAAGAAGATTTTAAACAGATTATAAATAATGATAATGCTGTTGTTTTTATAAAATTGGTAGATGAAAAACCGATAGGCTTTGCACAATGCCAATTAAGAACGGATTATGTTGAAGGTACAGAGACTTCGCCTGTCGGATATCTTGAGGGTATATTTATTCTTGAAGAATACAGACACAAGGGATATGCAAAAGAACTTTTAAATGCCTGCGAGCAATGGGCAAAAGGCAAAAATTGTTTGGAATTTGCAAGTGACTGTGAACTCGATAACCATATCAGTTACAAATTTCATATGGCAGTTGGATTTACAGAAGCAAACAGAGTAATTTGTTTCAAAAAAAATCTGTGAACTGTAATATGTTTTATCTGTAGGTGAGTAATAATGAATTTCGGCTTTATCCTTTGCTATTGATTTTATATTATTATTGTGATAAAATAAACTGATTATAACTAAACGAAAGATGTCCCCCGCCTCTATAGGCGGCGGGTTATTGCTTGCGTTTTTCGGCGGGAGTAGAACCTCCTACCGAAATGTTGAATGACGGTGCAATGCACCTTACCTAAACGGGCAGAGTATACAAAAAAACAATGCATTTAAAAAACCAAAATAACTTAACAGGAGTTGTTTATAATGAGATCAGATTTAATTAAGAAGGGTCCTTCAAGGGCGCCGCACCGTTCGCTTTTAAGAGCGCTCGGTATTGATGAGCTTGAAATGGAAAGACCGTTTATAGCTGTTGTCAATTCAAAAAGCGATTATATTCCCGGTCATATGCACCTTGACAAAATCGCGGAGCAGGTCAAGGCAGGTATCCGCAATGCTGGCGGTGTACCGTTTGAGTTCAATACAATCGGTGTTTGTGACGGTATAGCAATGAATCACAAGGGTATGAAATATTCGCTTTGCTCAAGAGAGCTTATTGCAGACAGTATTGAAGTTATGCTCACGGCTCATCCGCTTGATGCAGTTGTATTTATTCCCAACTGTGACAAGATTGTTCCGGGTATGCTACTCGCGGCTTGCAGGCTTAATCTGCCTTGCATTTTTATAAGCGGCGGTCCTATGCTCCCGGGTAAAAGCACCGAAACCGAAAACAGAATCGGCCTTTCGGAGCAGTTTGAATATGTCGGTGCAAACGCAGTAGGCAAAATGAGCAGCGAAAATCTTGAAAGCTGTGCCTTTACGGCATGCCCTACCTGCGGCTCATGCTCGGGTATGTACACTGCAAATTCAATGAACTGTCTTACCGAAACAATCGGCATGTCGCTTCCGGGGTCAGGTACGATTCCGGCTGTTATGAGTGCAAGACTTCGTCTTGCCAAAACGGCAGGCGAAAGAGTAATGGATTTGCTGAAAGAGGACATTAAGCCAAGCGATATTATTACTCAAAAAGCTATTGAAAATGCTATGAGAACCGATATGGCTATCGGCTGCTCAACAAATACGATTTTGCATTTAACGGCTATTGCTCACGCGGCAGGTCACGACATTGACCTTAATGACCTTGACGCCATGGGCAGGAAAACGCCGCAGATTTGCAAGCTTAATCCTGCGTCATCAGTGTTTATTACCGACCTTAATGATGTAGGCGGTATTCAGGCGGTTATGAAGGAGCTTTCAAAGGGCGGTATGATTAATACCGATGCATTGACCGTAAGCGGTACGGTAGCAGACAGAATTGCACTTGCTCCCGATGCAGACGGCGATATTATTCGCAGACTTGACAATCCTTTTTCGGCTGACGGCGGTATTGCTGTTCTTACCGGCAATCTTGCCGAAGACGGCGCTGTTGTTAAAAAGGGTGCGGTCGCGCCTGAAATGATGCAGCATAAAGGTCCTGCTAAATGCTATGACAGCGAGGAGGACGCAATCGCGGCAATCAACGGCGGAAAGGTCGTTTCAGGCGATGTTGTTGTTATCAGGTATGAGGGGCCGAAGGGAGGTCCCGGAATGAGGGAAATGCTTTCGCCGACCTCTGCAATTATAGGTATGGGGCTTGGTTCATCCGTCGCACTTCTTACCGACGGCAGATTTTCAGGCGCTACAAGGGGCGCCTCAATCGGTCATGTAAGTCCGGAGGCTGCAATGGGCGGAACAATCGCTCTTGTCGAGGACGGCGATGAAATCGAAATTGATATCCCTGCAAGAGTGCTCAAGGTCAATGTAAGCGATGAGGTCCTTGCCCGCCGTAAGGAAGAATGGAAGCCTCCGGTTCAGGAGCTTACCGGCTATCTTAAACGCTATGCACAGCATGTAACAAGCGGTGCGAAGGGTGCGGTATTTGAGGATTAATTTATGAGCTCATCTAAGAAGAAAAAAAAGCACTACAAAAGCGCGGCTTTTAAATCTATTGTTAATACGATTGCTTTTGTTGCGGCGGCATCTGCTGTGATGACGATTGCTCTGCTTATCCTCAACAAGCCTGTTACACAGCTTGTTCACAGGCTTGAGCAGAACTCACATGCGGCTGTTTCGGATATTATTATTACCGATAATTATAAACAGGGCGGCGATGACGATTTAAGCAAGGACGAGCTTTCTGTGGGCGAATGCTTCGCAAATATCACATGTGAATCCGCAGGGCTTAACTGTGATGCATACTATGGAGCCAATCAGGTTTCACTGCGAAACGGCTGCGGTGTATCCTCAAGTGAAGATATTTTCGGCAGCGGCAGGCTTGTACTTGCTCTTGGTTATACAGAAACCTTTTTTGCCCCTCTTGAGCTTATGAAGGCAGGGGATATAATTGAGGTAAGCGAAAACAGCGGCAGCTTCAGTTATGTTGTAAGTGATGTTAAATGCATTGACAAAAGCATTGACGCGTATAACTCAAGCGATAATGATATGCTTGTTCTTAAAGGCATATACCCGGATTTTTCCTCACACAGCGGCGAATATATTTATGTGTTTGCACAAAGGGCTGATTAGGGGGATATCGATATGATAAATACGCACGAAAAAAAGCTTACAATAATATCGCGCTTGCTTATGTCTTTTATTCTTTTTTGTCTGCTTGTGCTTTTAAGCATTGCGGTGTGTGCAAAATTCAATATATTAAGCACTGAAAAAATAAGCTCGGTATTTACGGGTTACAGATATGTTCAAAGCGTAAAGGACGATATTACCGATTACGCAAAGGATATATACATCAAAAACGGTCTTGACGGCAGTGACCTTGATGATATTATTTCATATGAGCTTGTTGAAAACGCGGCAAATCAATATGCGTCATGGCAGTTTACCGCTGACAGCGACAGTGTTGCTGATTTAAAAAACGATGCTCTTAATGAAATTTGCAGGGCATTTAATACGGATCTTGAAAGCAAAGCGTCGGAGCTGTATGCGGATGATGAATATAAAAAGTCAGAGGATAAGGTCCGGGAGCTTTTTAAAAGCTATGCCGACAGCGCGCTGAGCATTAAAATTACGGATAATATCAAAACAGTGCTTAAATTAGCGCCTTTGGTATCTAATGTCGTTATTTTTGTTTTGCTGTTGTTTTCATTTTGCACAGCCCTTATACTTTATTTTATCGGCGCAAAGCGTTATCGCTCAGTCAGGGCGCTTGGCATAAGCGCTATGTCCTGCGGCGTTTTTGATTTGATTATTATGCTGACTTCACATATAATATTCGCCATTAAACAAATTGATATTTATCCTGTGTATTTAAGAAATGCACTTATGGATTTTATATACTCTTATTTTAACAGTGTTGCCCTTTTAGGCACCGCATTTATGACGGCAGCGATTATTTTGTTTACTGCCGGCTGGAAAATCAAGAGGGAAAGTTAAGAGGTTTCTTATGGATAAGGATGTAGCTATTTCTGTCAATAATGTCACCATGACCTTTAATCTTAATAAGGAAAAGGTGGATAATCTCAAGGAATATGTTATTAAGCTGGTGACGCATAAGCTTGAATACAAAAAATTCTATGCCCTTAAAAATATAAATTTTCAAGTGAAAAAAGGCGATCATCTTGCAATATTGGGCCTTAACGGCGCGGGGAAAAGCACACTTTTAAAAACCATAGTAGGCGTTTATAAGCCCGTTGATGGCACTGTTGAAAAACAGGGAGTTATTGCGCCCCTGCTTGAGCTTGGCGCCGGCTTTGACCCTAACTATACAGGCGAGGAAAACATTTATTTATACGGTTCCATACTCGGCTATGACAGGGAATATATTAATAAAAAGTTTGATGAGATAGTTGATTTTTCAGAGCTTGGCAATTTTATAAAGGTGCCTGTTAAAAACTATTCAAGCGGAATGAGGGCAAGACTCGGCTTTTCAATAGCAACTGCCGTGGAGCCTGATGTGCTTATACTCGATGAGGTTTTATCAGTCGGCGACGCAGGCTTTAAAAAGAAAAGTCTTGCAAAGGTGGAATCGCTTTTTGACAAGGGCGTAACGGTTCTTTTTGTATCACACAGCATTGACCAGGTTAAATCAATATGCAACAAAGCCATTCTTCTTGAACACGGCGAAATTATAGCGCAGGGTACGGTCGACGAGGTCGTTCCCGTTTATGAGGAAAAAATCAAAAAGCCGAAAAAATAACGGCAATAGTGAAAAATAATAACATAAAGGGACTTCTTATTCTGAATAAGAAATCCCTTTATCATCGCTTAAACCGAGAACATAATCGGCTGAAACATTATAAAATTTGCACAGGGTTATTAATACATCAATCGGCAAGCCTCTTTTCCCGTTTTCATACATGCAAACAGTATTAATTTGAGCAAGGTTTGAGGATCATATCTTTGGCGACCCGTCCTGCTTTCCTATCTTTTTCAAATAATTAATCATTTATATTACCATCCGACAAAATAATCGTGAGAATCTTCATTGTTTAAGTACGCATAATCAATACAGCCATAATTTCCATATGGAAAACTATCTGTATTTAACCTATTTAAGTTAATGTCTTTTTGATGAAAAACTATATTGACTGAGTTAACCGAATAAGAATTGTTGATTTTTTTTATAATATATTCCGAATCGACATCGTAATTATTGTTTTTACTGTTTTTATAATAGTAATTTGAAATATTATCTTTTTTTACAAAAAATGTTATATCGTTGTTAGCAAGCGATTTCGTGCAGTTTTCTCTAGTCCATAGTATATTTTCCAATTTTTTTGTTTCTTCATTGTATTTTCCAAAAGCACAGTTTGAATCTATATTGATACAATCTATGTTATCGTCTATTGAACCTTGAAACTCATCTAATAACCATATTTCTAAATCTTCCAGTTGATAGTCATCGTATAGTCTACATTTAATAGAAACGACATTAAATTCTCTATCGTTATAATTAAACACCCAATATGGTTTTTTCCATTCAAAATCGAAAGAATTTACATCATATGAAATATGACCGGGAATAAATTTTTCTATTTTGTAATCCGATGCCACAGAATTATATTTATTACTTAAATATAATTGAGGGGTAATTATTATATAAAAAATCATCAAAACAAAAGCAGCAAATATAAACAACCACCATAAAATCCTTTGCTTTTTCTTTATACAAACTTTTATTTTTTTCATAAATCCACCTTAAAACAGTAATAATTACTCTATTTAATTTTATCATTAAAAAGGTTAGAATACCACTATAATAATTTCATTTTACATCTTACAAAAAAATGATGCAACATTTTATTTTACAAGCAGTTATAATTCCGCTGACAGTGGCTGAGGTCTTAAAAATTTTTATGTTAGAGCGTTGCCTCGATTAAATCGCATAAAAAGTCAGGACTTTCCTGTTTTCGGTATGCTATAATAAAGAAAAACAAAAATGTAAAGGAGAAGGCATGAAGGATGATTTAAAATATATGCTTTCAAATTGGCTCAGCTGGGACAAAAAAAGTTTAATATACTTTTTTATAAGAGTGCCGGCGCTTGTTTTGCAGCCGATTATCACAGCGTATATACCAAAGGCAATAATTGACGCTGTTACACAGGGAGTAACAACTGAAAGGCTTATTATCATTATCGGTCTTTTAAGTCTTATTTTAACCTTAACGATATGGCTGGACCCGTTTATGCAGGAGCTTGTGCGCGGCGGTGCAAGAATAGTTCGTATGCGTTATGCGGTTATTGCATTTGAAAAAAATCTGAAAACCGATTATGTTAATATTGAAAGCCTTGAAATGCGTGAAATGCAGAAGCGTGCCGAGGATTTCTACAGCGGCAGATGGTCAGGAGGTGCAAACTTCATTGACCGTTTGAATCAATTTTGCGTTGCGGTTGTGGGTGTTATTGCATCAAGCGCTTTGATTTACAAAATCAATGTATTTATGATTTTGCTTATTATTGCAACCTGCATTGCACAGTTTTTTATCCTCAAGCACCTCGCAGCAAAGCAAAAGGAAAATCTTGACAATGAATCAAAATATTATACAAAATTCAACTATTTCTATAAGCTGAGCAAGGACTCAAATGCCGCTAAGGATATAAAGCTGTACGGCTTTACAGACTGTTTTATCAAAGCGCTTGCAAAGTCAATCTGTCAGATTGAAAAGATATATGCGAAATATACTCATCAGTGCGTTGCTTTTGACGGAATAACAGCACTGTTAAACCTTATCCGTGAAGCTATTGCATATGCTTATCTTGTATATTTAGTCACAGTCAAGAAGCTCACGGTATCTGATTTTATATTCTACTTCGGCATTATTACCGGCTTTTCAAGCTGGGTTACAGGTTTGGTTTTTTCGTTTAACCAGATTGAAAGGAGCTGTAACGAGTGCAGGTCATACAGGAAATATGTTGAGAGCGAGGATACAGCAGATGACGCGAGGGTACTTGAAAGCACTGATGTTGATACCGTTGAGTTTAAAAATGTATCATACAAATATCCTTCAGCAGATAATCCGACCTTGAAAAACATTAATCTTAAATTCACAAGCGGCGAAAATATTGCTATTGTAGGAGAAAACGGAGCCGGCAAAACAACGCTTATTAAACTGCTCTGCGGTCTTTACAGTGCAACCGACGGCGAGCTTTTGCTCAATGGCGCCGATACAAAAGAAATCTCAAGGAAAAGTTACTTTGGTTTATTTGCGCCTATCTTTCAGGATTATTATTTTCTGCCGATGACGATTGCTCAAAATATTACGGCATCTCTTGATTACGATAAAAAAAGATTATACACGGCGTTTGAAAGAGCGGGAATTATGGAAAAAATAAATTCTCTGCCGGAGAAGGAAAATACCTTAATGGACAAAGAGGTCTATAAATCTGCCGTTGATTTTTCGGGAGGCGAAAAGCAGAAATTATTACTTGCCAAGGCAATTTATAAAAATGCGCCTGTGCTTATCCTTGACGAGCCGACTGCTGCGCTTGACCCGATTGCAGAGAATGAATTATATCTAAAGTACAACGAACTTACACAGGGCAAGCTTTCTTTTTTCATTTCTCACAGACTTTCGTCAACTCGTTTCTGTGACAGAATTTTGTTTGTATCAAACGGAGAAATTGCAGAGGAGGGTACGCACGAGGAGCTAATGGCACTTAAGGGCGCGTATTACAAGATGTATCAGCTTCAAAGCTACTACTATAAAGAACAGGGGGCGGCAGTCGGTGAATAATTTCAAAATGGTATTCAAAATGTATCGCGAGATATGGCATCTTGATAAAAGGATAGAGCCTGTCGCTTTCGGTAATGCAATAGTTACTGCCGCAAGACCGTTTATAAACATTTATTTCACCGCTGAAATCGTCACTTTGCTTTCAAGCGGTGCAAGCTACAAAAGTCTGATTGCGTATATATGTACTGCTGTTTTACTCAATTTCATTTTTATGTATCTCGGCAGCTTTACCGACGATTATTATCAGGTGTTGGCAAGCATGCTTTTTGACAGAGAAAATTTCAAAATGGCCAAGAAAATTTTCAGCACGGAATATGAAAAGCTTGAGGATAGTCATTTCAGAGAAACGATACATAAGCACGAAGAAGCAGGAGCTTCACGCTGGGCGAGATTTTCATATTTTATGTGGACAAGTCAGGTGTTTGTAAGCGGTGTTTTTACCGTTATTGTATCTGTAATTATGATAATGCCGCTTTTGAAAATCGGCTTTACCGAAACAGGCAACACCTTTTTTGAGAGACCTGTGTTTTTGATTTGTTTAATAGGAGCAATCGTTGTAATGGCTGCAGTTATGCTGCTCATTGCAATCAGAATGAACAAATCATATTTAGAGGCGAACGAGGCATACGCGACACTTGACAGATTGTTTTATTCCTTTATTAACATTTTCAGCGATTACAAAACAGGCAAGGAAATAAGGCTTTATAATGAGCAGGATTTAATAAATCACATCGCCACCGACAAAATACTGACCGACGGCGAAAAGACCTTAAAACAGATTTCTATGCGAACTGCCAAAACAAGCTCGGTAGTTGCAATTATGGGCGCAACGGTGGCATTCGGTGTTTATGTTTTTATAGGTGTTAAGGGCAATTTCGGTCTGTTTGACATTGGCTCTCTTGTTATGTACTGCGGCGCGTTTATGCAGATTGTCAACGGCGTTATGCAGATTGCAAATACGCTTGGCAAGCTTGCGGAAATATTACCTCTTGCAAGGGTTTACTTTGAGATTATTGAAAGCAGCGGCGATAGGCAGTACGGCAAAGCCGAGCTTGGCACAGACGAATTTGATATTGAGTTTAAAAATGTGTCATTCAAATATCCAAACGCAGACAATTATGCTTTGCGTAATATCAATCTTAAAATCAGCAGCGGTGAACACCTTGCGGTTGTCGGCAGAAACGGCAGCGGCAAAACAACCTTCATAAAGCTTATGTGCAGGCTTTATGATGTGACCGAGGGTGAAATACTGATTAACGGAATAAACATCAAGGATTATACAAAAGAGAGTATCATTAAGCTGTACTCTGTTGTTTTTCAGGATTTTAAAATGTTTTCACTTGAGCTTTTCAGAAATGTTGCGGTTGAAGAAAATTATGACAGCAAAAAGCTGTTTGACGCACTTGAACAGGCTGATATAAAAGACAGGGTTGATTCACTGCCGTTAAAAGAAAAAACATTTATTTATAAGGATATAGACAAAAACGGAATTGAAATATCGGGCGGTGAGGCTCAAAAGCTTGCTCTCGCAAGAGCGCTCTACAAAGATGCGCCGGTGGTTATTCTTGATGAGCCTACGGCTTCGCTTGACCCTGTTGCGGAAAATGAAATATACAGTCATTTTAATTCCTTTGTCCGAAATAAAACAGCAATCTATATTTCTCACAGATTATCATCGTGCGTATTTTGCAGCCGTGTTGCCGTGTTTGATAAGGCAATGCTGGTTCAGGTCGGCACACACAAAGACTTGCTTGAGGATAAAAACGGCAGCTATTACAAGCTTTGGAGCTCGCAGGCGCAGTATTATAAATGACGGGCAAGTCCTTATTGAATAATATTTTTTAAAAGCGGGTGCTTTGTAATGCGGCCCCAAAGTTAAACCGAAAGGTGTAACGAACGGGGAATCGCAGCATTGCACCTTCTTTTACTTTAATTTACATTATTTACAGCATAAAAACAGATTGAATATTTTTTGATATTGTGATACAATACAAAATGTATAATTGTGGTTATAACCTATTCGCCGATGTCCCCCGCCTCTTAGGCGGCGGGGTCCATTTCAG
>CAZYDW010000043.1:0-10670 GCA_964646445.1 uncultured Bacteroides sp. | reverse complement strand
CGCCGTCGTAGCCCCACATGAAATCGAGGTGCCAGGTCGCCCTGCGAAATTCTCCATCTGTAATCACGTGGAATCCCGCTGCCTTTTGCTTTGCCACTAAATCAAGGATTGCCTCGTCCTCTATTGCCGTCAGCTTTTCTTTGTCAATCTTTCCCTCTTCATAGTCAACTCTCGCTTCCTTCAGCTTTGCCGGGCGCAGGAAACTTCCTACAAAGTCATATCGAAAAGGCGTACACTTTTTTTCCATCACTTGTTACCTCCAATTGTCCGCAATGTAATACATCTGCGGTATATTTTTATTATACTGCCGAACAATCTGAAAGTAAAATATATATATTTGATAGTTTGATATAGCTTTAAGCTATATCACTTTTTGGCGCCATCGTTTTGCGCGTATCTCCGCAACGCGTCCAGATAAATCGTTCCCAGTCTGCTGCGGAAAGTCTGTTTATGAGTAATGAACCCGATATGCATTTCACCCGGCTCTTTTAAGGGAACGGAAATAATATTCTCACCGTTCAGCTCCGTGTCAATCACGCCGCTGCAAATGGTATATCCATTTAGTCCAATCAACAGATTAAATAAAGTAGCACGATCCCTGACGCGAATATTCATGGCATGAAGTTCAGTGCTGAACATCTCCTCTGAAAAATAAAATGCGTTATGTTCTCCCTGCTCAAAAGACAGGCAAGGATAGGGCTCCAGATCGGCGAACCGAACGTTTTTCTTTTTCGCCAGCGGATTCTTGTTGCTGATAAAGATATGGGGCTTGGCAACGAACAGCTCTGTAAATTCCAGATCATTCGCTTGCAGAATTTTTCGCAGCACCTTTTCATTGAAGTCATTGAGGTACAGAATGCCAATCTCGCTTTTCATCCGTGCGACATCGACGATGATCTCATAGGTCTGCGTTTCTCTTATACTGAAATCGTACTGCCCGCTGCCATATTCCTTGATCAGATCAACAAAGGCATTAACGGCGAACGAATAATGCTGCGTGGAAACACAAAACTCCTGCTTCCCCACAGAAGCGCTCTTATATTTCTCATCAATCAGCGCAGTCTGTTCTAATACCTGCCTTGCATATCCAAGGAAAATCTCGCCATCCTTGGAGACGGATACTCCCTTGTTTGTACGGTCAAAAATCGTGATCCCCATTTCTTTTTCCAGTTCTCTGACAGATTTTGTCAGGCTGGGCTGGGAAATATACAGTTCATTTGCGGCTTTTTTGATTGTGCCGCTTCTGGCGATTGTAACCACATATTTTAATTGCTGTAGGGTCATGTATGGCACACCTCAATTCTGTTTTGATCACATATAAAAACATCCCAATTTTTCCTGCTTGCCTTACACCGCAAGCGAAAAAATTACACCGCAAAGGCATACTTTTTAATTATTCCTCGCCTTTGTATCAAAGTCTGCAAGAACATATCATAACATTTTTCTCCTCCACTTTTTTGTAAAACAACATATATTTCTATTTTTCATTTACAATCATCTCCTTTGCTGTTTAATATCTATGTAAACTCTATTTGAGAGCTTAAATTTTTATTTCTCCACCCGTGACATCAATACTACAGTCTCAACATGAGGAGTGCGGGGGAACATATCAACAGCAGCTATTCTGCCCGGCGCAAATCCGTTTTCACTGAATATCGCCATATCTCTTGCGAGCGTTGCGCTGTCGCACGAAACATAAATTATTTTTTCAGGCGCCATCCCTATGACTGTATTTATCAGCCCTTTGCCGCAGCCCTTTCGGGGCGGGTCAAGTATGACCACATCGGGCTTTATTCCACGCTCTTTAAGAAGCTGTGCGCCTTGCGGTGCATCCGCGCATATAAACTCGGCATTTTCAATATTATTAAGCCTTGCATTGACCTTTGCATTTTTAACCGCTTCAGGCACAATTTCAATGCCGTAAAGTTTTTTTACACTGTCTGCCATTGAAAGACCGATTGTTCCCACGCCGCAATACAAATCAATAAGAGTTTCGCCGCCCTTCAATGCTGCTGTTTCAATTACTTTTTTGTAAAGCTTTTCACACTGTTTGTGATTAACCTGATAAAATGAGTTTGGTGATATTATATATGTTTTACCGAGCAGGCGGTCGCTTATATAATCATTACCCCATATTGTTATATTTTCGCTGCCGAGTATAACATTTGTTTTTTCGGTATTAATATTTATAACAACAGATTTAAGCCCGTTTACCTTTTGCTTTAAAAGAGAAATCAAAAGCTCACCTTGCGGGATGCTTTTGCCGTTAATTACTGCGCATGCCATAATTTCGCCTGTGTCGCTGCCTTTTCTGAAATATATATGCCGCAGCAGACCTTTACAGGATTTCTCATCGTATGATGAAACATTAGCCGCTTTAACCCATTCACCGAAGGCACAGAGACCCTGCTCAAATTCGGCAGGCTCAAGAGCACAATCGGCGCATGGTATAATCCTGTGGCTCTTGTAGGCGTAAAAGCCTGCATAAAGCTCACCGCCGCATATTCTTACAGGGTATTGAGCTTTATTCCTGTATGCGCGAATATCATCAGCTTTGACTATTTCATTAACCTTTGCGTCAAGGCGGCCTATTCTTTCAATGGCGTTTTGAACTCTGCTTATTTTATACTTAAGCTCTTCTTCATATGTCATATGGCGAAATGAACATCCGCCGCATCTTTCCGAATAAGGGCAATCGCTCTCAATCCTTGATGGACTTGGCAAAATTATTTTATCGATAATGCCTATGGCATAATTCTTTGAACGCTTTATGATATGAGCGATAATCCTGTCCTGCGGTACTGTGCCGCGTACAAAAACAGCAAGCCCGTTATACCTGCCGACCCCGCTGCCCTCTGAGGTCAAAGCATCTATTGTTATTTCAATTTTGTCATTTTTATTAAGCTCCAATGCAACCCACCTGATATATAATAATCGGATTCGGATTAGTGTGAATTTTCACGCTAATATCTCATATAATAGCACAGACAACTATAATTATCAATACAAAACACAGCCGCAGATTTTCAAGCAAAAAACTGCCCGCTTTCGGCAGGCAGTTTTAATATTTATTTTACTTGTATTATTCAGCAGCTTCTCCCTCTTGGTCGGACTTTTTTTCTTTAAGAAGCACAAATTTTTCCATCGGGAAAAGGACAACCATCTGAATAAATCCCGCTGCAAGAGACGCGATTGTTCTTGCAAGACCGTTAAGCAAAGCCCAAGGTGCTTTTGCAATAATGCCCACAAGCCAGCCCTGGAACCATGTTGAAAACAGGATAAGTGCAATCATAAGCACTATGTAAATTGCAAAATTATACCACGGTGCATCTGACTTAAAGGTTGTTTTTTTGTTCTGATAAAAGCCGTATATGTTGGCAATAAGGTTTGAAAGGAAGAACGGAAGGAGATACCCCCATGTTACAACTCCGCCAACCACATACTTTGCAATCTGCTCAGCACCCTTTGCTGTATCTGCGTCAAAGATTACATCCGGCTTGAATATGCCCTGAAGAAATACCGGTAATGTCGCCGTAACGCTGTCAAAAATAAGCGGAAGCACATTTGCAAGTACAAGTTGTATAATTGTTACAAGACCTGAAACAACAAGGAACTTAATGAGCTGCCAAACAGTTTTGATGAATGAGCCTTTTTCCTCTGCCGCATTATCAATACCGCCGAGGCTTACTTTCTTTTTGTTGTCTGCCATAATTTTTTCTCCTTAAATTAAATTACAAATTTATTATATCAGCAAGTGCCGATAATTGCAACAATTAATTAAAGCATACCCAAAGCTGCAAAGCCCGCGGCAGCGTGAACAACAGCGACTATACCCCATATAATTAGCGCTATAATACCGACAACTACTGCAAGAAGCACAATAACAAGCAATATTATAATCAGCAGCACAAGCAACCCCTTTTTGCTTTTTTTAACAGGGTCGGTAAATTCTTTCTTTTCTTCCGTATGAGGCGCAGGGTTTTCATCGTCGTATGTAGGATACAGCGGCAGTGTGGCTTTGGCATCACAGTAGCCGGAATTCCACAAAAGCGGTTCAACAAGGTTTCGCACGCTTGTCGCGCCTTTAAGGAATTTTCCTATGCTTAAATGTATTGTATTAAGAAAGCTGTCAATAACATTAAGAAATGCACAGGTTATTTTATATTCCCTTGTTTCAGGGCCGTACGGCGAGTCACCGCAGTAAAGATTTTGAATAAGCTCAAGGATAAAGTCAACAACTCTGTTATCCTTAATATCCTCAATATCGGATTTTTTAAGCCCGCTTTCTTTTTTGCAAAGCCTCCAGATTTTCTTAAAGGTAAGCTTATTAAGGAGCTTGCCGACAGGTTTTATAATCCAGCCGAGCTTTTTTATTTTTTCGCCCGGGATTGAAAATGCAGGCGTCATCTCGGCAAGGCGGTCAATGTCGTTGCCCATTGCCCATATAACCTCGGCAATCATACCGAAGAAAAAGCCCTTCATATATTCGTTAAAAGGTTTGCCGTCTGTATCAAGACCCGGGACTTCGGTGATAAGCCTTGTTTCAACATCTATTTTTGCATTTTTAGGGTCAAAGGTGATGTTGCGCATTGCAGGCGGACAGCCTATTAAAGCACCGCAGGCAATGTCATAGAATATATTGCCTTTTTTAGTTTTAACATAACTTATGTCGTGGACATGGGTATGACCCGTAATCATACACTGAAGACCTGCATCCGCAAAAATTTCTCTTGTAGTTTCATGATTTCTCTGCATATCTCCCTTGCCGATAATAGCATAAAAAGGCGACGGAGCAATCATTGGATGATGTGTCATTGCAATAACATACTGGTCATTTTTCTTTGCGTCGTCAAGCTGCTCCATAATCCATTGCATACAGCTGTCGGAATATCCCGAACCGCGCTCGCCCTCGGGTTTGAAATTTGTGTCATCGTTAAGTGCAAAAAGTCTGTATCCCGGAGCAAGCTGAACAACATAGCTCAAGCTTTCCCTGTGAGTTGCAATAGCCTCGCTCGGACCGAAATCATAATACATATCCCAAAGGTCCTGCCTGTCCTCGACAGCAGGCACCTCGATTATTTTATCGCCCTTGTAGCCTTCTGTAACGCCGCCGCCTCTGAAGTCGTGGGTAGCAGTTATAACATAGACCCTTTTGCCCCTTTTCTGAAGGTCGTGGAGCATTTCAATAAATTCCTCGTGCGAGGTTAGCTCACCGTTTCTTGTGGTATCGCCTGAAAGGATAACTATATCCGTTGAGTTATCCTCGCAAAGCATATCAAAGCCCGCTTTAATTACAAGGTCGCTGTCTTTTATTATCATTTGCGACTTTGATTCAGCCTTTTCATATGCCTTGCCCTCGGTACCGTTTTTCCTTGAGTAATAATGAGTATCGGTAATAACCTGAATTTTAAGCGGCTCATTATTACTGCCGTAAATTTTGTTTCCCATTTTTAACCCCTCTGTCTTTCTTTTATATCAAGGACGCCTGATTTAACATCTTTATCAAATGTAATTTCAAGCGAGCCCTTATTGCGCTGCACAAAGCCGATTTCGTTACCGTTGAGATATGCTGCGTAATCATAGCGGTCACTCAAGGTAACAATCATTGTATATCTATCACTGCCGCCAAAATATTTAAAGCTGATTTGAGCGCTGTTTTCGGTTGTTTTCTGATAATCGGTCCACACATCAAAACCTGTTGTTACCGTCTGCGGTTTAAAATAACAGTTTGCCCAAATACATATCGGCGCTGATAAGCCCCCGAAATTGTGGAACCAACCGCCCCTTTTTGTTTTGATTGAAAAGCATTCATATGTGTTATATGAAAAATCTGTTTCCGTCTTCCATATGTCAAGCGCTCTTTTTGCTATTTCATATGCAAAGTCAGCTTCGCCGTTGTCGAGCATTGCTTTCCACACAAACCACTGATGACTCATCCATACATTACCGTTCCAATAACCATCATCATGATAATATGAGGCGCTCATATCAACAACAGATATACCTGCCTGCGACCACATTTCATCGGGGTTTTTTATATGGTCAAGCAAGCGTTTCTTTCTTTCACCCGAAACGGCGCCCGCAACCAAAGGATATATTCCGTCCATGCCCCTGTTCCAGTTTTCGCCGTTTTCGGTTTTCATAATACCTTTAAGGCTTCCGTCATCATTATAAAGCGTGTAGCCGAAATATCCGCTTTCTTCGTCCCACGCAAGCTCATTAAGCGCTTTTGTCGAATATTCAATATCAGCATCATAAACAGCGGCATCTTCATATTTTCCGAGATAGCTTGCCGCCATTTTCATTATTTTGCCTGCGCGTATAATCTGTGCGGTTGAAAGGCACGGGCAGGTATATTCCTGCGCCTTTTTGTCAATCATTTCAATCTGCGCGGGATAATCGTCCATACCGCAGTGGGAATACCAGTAATCATAGGTTGTCAAAAGGCCGTTTTTGAATTTCGCACAGGTTGAGCCGCGGCTCCTTCCGCGAAGAAATTCATAATAATTTTTCATTTTATCATATAGAAAATCAAGACTTGACTTGTCATCAGTTCTTTTAAGCAGTTCAAGATATTCGGCAAACTGCGTAGGAACAAGCGAGCCGTGCAGCAAAAACGCAAAATCCTTATTTGTATCATCACAAAGGTAAAGATCAAGAGTATATCTGCAAAGGTCCTTTGAAAATTCAAGAAGCCCCATACCGATAAAGCCGCTGTCCCAAGTATAAAAGCTGTCCCATCTTTTGCCCGGCGTATGATGTATAACATTTTCGCCGTGACGGTAAACAGGATAAACAGCGTTTGTAAGCAATGTCGCCTTAAGCACCTCGGTTGAAAAGGCATAGTCCTCACCCGATTTATTATACGGCATACCAATGCACATTTCCCTTGCGCTTTGATAAATGTGTTCATATTCATTATCACTCATCGGCTCAAACGGTCTGTCTGATACGACGATATATTCGGTATGCGATGAATAAGGCGCAATGTAAATTGATTTAATCAGCGAGTTATGAAAAAAGCCCTCGTCGCTCTTTTTTCGGCTGAACGAGTTTGAAAATGTTTCAGTCAAATCATCATATGTATAATCGCCGTTTGAAAGCCTGTTTATAAGAGCGTCTTCAAGACAGCCGGAAACAAGTTCCCTCTCCCTCGTCTTTTTATTGTGAGTGAGAATATAAAAAGACTTTTCAACATTATTATATTTAAGCCTCGTTCTGTGACCGTTTTCAAGCGTCTGCGTTTCAATTTCGGGAATAAACTCAAACGGCACATTTTCACAGTAAAGCTCATTTTTTTCAGATTCATCAATGATTGCAAGAAAGTCAAGCTCAACACCCGCTGTACCTAAGCTTTCAAGCACGATCCTTTTACTGTAAGGAAGATAGGCAAAAGTCAGCTCGCGGCTTTGCGGCAAAATTATTTCGCTTTCACCGTTAAGGGAAAACACTGCACTGCCGTCGGTAACTGTTCTGTACCTAAGTGCAGCAATGGGATTTTCAATATTTGTATCCGGCAGGGTGTAGCTTACTCTGTCCCCCTTCTCACAGCCGAAGGGTTTTAGGTTAAGAAAGTGAACATGATTATTTATGCATCTGTCGCCGAGTCCTTTGCCGAGATAAAAATTTTTGTCGGCAAACATACCCTTAAACATACCGTCGGGGTTTTCACCGTCCCACGGGCGTGAAACAGCATAGCTGTATTCATCATAATCATTTGCGGTTTTAATAACGCAGCCTGCCGGCTTTGTTACTCTGCAATATTGCGGCGCGGGATATTCAAGCGCGGCAAACGCATTCAAAATACAGCTTTGCGAAAGCGGTGTGTTATTGCTGAACTCGCATCTCATAAGAAATGCACTGTCATCTATTTTTGAAAAAGAAATATCGGCATAAACCTTATCCTTCCACATAAGCTCATATCTGTATGAAAAATATGAATAATCGCTTTTGCAGCCGCGCAAATGATAATTTGACGGAACCGTAACATTAGGTACAGGCGTTGCGCTGTTCCATAATGTAGGGTGAACGGAAAAATCAAATCTCGCGCCTTCATAAGAAAGCTCTTTGATTATTTTTGATATCCCCATATATTTTTTAGAATAAGGTCCCCAAAGGGGTAATGTTATTTTGCCGAAGTTCATAAAAAATTCCTGACTGATTAAATTATTTCAATTTATTATCCCTTATTTAAATAAATTTGTCAATAGAATAAAATCATATCATTGACAAATTATTTTATATAAAGTAATATATAATCTGAACAAAGTATGTTCGCAATTATTCGGAGGTGCATAAATGAACATTGATGCAAATGCGCAAAAAGTATTATCCGCCATTCTGAAAAAGTGGAAGCTGATAGTCCTTTTTGCAGTAATAGGAGCCCTGCTTGCATATTTCTACACTGCTAATTTTACCACACTTTCCTATACATCAAACGTAGAGTTTTTATCATATGCACAGGATACAAACCAGGAGCTTGCCGATTCAAATGCAGTATCACAGCAAACGAGCAATACAAGTAAAATGAACTATGCAATCAAAATGCTCCCTACTTATATTGAACTGTTTCAGACAAATGAATTTACACAAAGCATCGCAGCCGAGTTAAACGAAAGATACGGCACCAATTATTCCGGCAGTTATATTAAAAGCTCAATGAGCATTGAAACCATAACCGACACGGCAATGTTTAAGGTGACGGTCACAACAACCGATCCCGATAAGTCATATCAGATAGCAAACCAGCTTGAAAGCAGCATACCGAACAAAATGAAGCTCACCAATAACGGACTTGTCAATGCAACGGTTGAGGATACCGCGTTAAAAGCAACCTCATCCGAAAGCCGCGGTTATCCGAAAAAATGCATTATCGGCTTTGCGGCAGGTGCGATTCTCGCCGCTGCATATATCATTCTGCGTGATTTGATTGATGTGAGAATAAAAAGCAACGACGACCTTGCAGAGCGCTACGGCATACCCGTACTCGGCACAATACCCGAATTTGACCTCAAAGCCGCTTCGCAGAAAACAAAGAAAAATACAAAGGAGGAGTCTGTTAAATGAGCAAAAAATCAAAAAGCTCCTCATCGGTTTCATCTTCATCAAGATATATTTTAAGCAACTCACCGATTAATCCGTCGCTTAAATTCAGAATTGAGGAAGCATATAAATCAATCAGAACAAATATAATGTTTTCAATTATGAAAAAGGGCTGTAAAATCGTAGTTGTTACATCAGGCTCGGCTAACGAAGGCAAAACAACAACAACCGTCAACCTTGCGGTTTCAATTTCACAGGCGGACCAAAGAGTTTTGCTCATTGACGGTGATTTGAGAAAGCCCAAGGTGCATCACTATTTTTCGGTTGCCAACTCTCCGGGCTTAACAAACTATCTCGGAGATACGGCAAGCGGTAAAAGAAATACCGATTTGTTCAGCGTTATTCATCCTACTGAATTTGAAAATCTTTCCATAATCTGTTCAGGCTCCATACCGCCCAATCCGGCAGAGCTGCTCGGCTCTGAAATTATGTCTGATTTTCTTAATGAGGTCAGCAAAGATTTTGATTATATTATAATTGACACTCCGCCAGTCAACATTGTTTCCGATGCGCTGCCATTAATAAGGGAGTCCGACGGAACAATAATTGTTGTGCGTTCAAATCAATCGACTCATCCGGAGCTTAAAAATGCTATTTCGGCACTTGAATTTATTGATGCCAAAATACTTGGCTTTGTCGTCAATTTCACTGATTCAAAAGCTTCAAGGTTCAGCAAGAGTCCTTACAGCGAATACGGCTATTACAATTACGGCGGCTACGGCTATAATCAATATCGCTATAACTACCGCTATAATAAGTATCGATATGACTTGGATGTTGAGCCGAAGAACAGAGGATAATAGAACAATGTTTATTGATAATCTTGTTGAAATGCACTGTCATATCCTGCCGAAGATTGATGATGGCTCAAAGGATGTTGAAACAAGCCTGAAAATGATTAAACGCCTTCAGGCGCAGGGAGCAAAGAGCATTGTCTTAACGCCCCATTTTTATACCGATTCGATTTACCTTAATGATTTTGTCAATAACAGGCAGTATTCTCTGAACCGCCTTCGTGAAGCATTAAACGATAATTCTGTCAAGCTTATTCCCGCTGCGGAGGTTTATATAACCGACTATTTATTCAATAACGAAAGCATTGATGAGCTTTGCATAGGCAACAGCCGTTATATGCTGACAGAGCACAGCTTTTCCTGTGATTTCAGACAGGATACTTTTGACCGGCTTTTAAACCTTTATTATGAGTATAAGGTAAAACCTGTTCTTGCGCATATCGAGCGGTATGATGCGCTTATGGAGGATGAGTACCTGCTTGAAAGCTATATTGAAATGGGATGCATGACGCAGGTAAATATCGGCTCGTTCGCAGACGGTCCGAAGAGAAAACGGAAAAAACTTTTCAAGTATCTTGAAAACGGGCTTATTCATTTAATAGGCTCTGATTGTCATAATCTTGATACACGCCCGCCCGACTATGAAAAGGGCGTTAGTGAAATAATCAAAAGGTACGGCAAAGAACCGATTAATACCTTTGTTAAAAATGCAAATATGCTTATAACCTATTCGCCGATGTCCCCCGCCTCTTAGGCGGCGGGGTCCATTTCAGA
>CAZYDW010000042.1:0-10812 GCA_964646445.1 uncultured Bacteroides sp. | reverse complement strand
CCATAAAAGTTGATGTTTGATTGTTATTTCCAAATTCCTTCCTTATGTGGCGTTAGCATTTGGTGTTGCACCTTTTTGATTTGAGATAACCTTCTTATGAAGTATTTTTTGAAACAGTCCCGTGTTTTTTATTTCTTTTTCATTTCAAGCCTGTTGCATAAATCTGTCTGCTTTGCGACATCGGGAGAATGAGTAACGATTATTACGCATTTCCCCTGCTCGTGGGCAAGTGATTTGAATATATCCATTATTTCCTGCTGGGTTTGCGTATCAAGGTTGCCCGTAGGCTCGTCTGCAAGGATGATTTTCGGGTTATATGAAATTGCTCTTGCAATGGCGACTCTTTGCTGCTGACCGCCTGAAAGCTTAAGTACACGGCGGTTTATTTCGGATTCATCAAGACCTACCTGTCTTAAAAGATTCGCAGCGGTTTCTTCTTTGCTTTTGTCTTTCACTTTTGCTATATCCATTGAAAGCACAACATTTTCAAGCGCTGTCAGCTTGGGCAAAAGATTGAAGCTTTGAAATACTATGCCGATTGTTTTTGAACGGTATTCATACTTATCAAGCTCCGAAAGCTTTTTACCGTCAACATAAACCGTACCTTCGCTTGCCTCGCAAAGACCTGAGAGCAACGATAAAAGCGTTGTTTTTCCCGCGCCGGACCTTCCCATAATCGAATAAACCCTGCTGTCCTCAAACGCAAAGCTCAAGCCGCTGAATACCTTTTGCTTTTTATCATATGAAAATGCTACATTATCAAGCTTTAAAATTTCCATTACAGTACCTCCTTAATCCCTGTTTGAAAGTATTTTCAGCGGGTCATATCTTAGTACAAATATAACCGAAACACCGCTTGCTATAAGGCTCAACAGAATTGCTATGCCCATAAGCTGCAGAAATACCGTCATATTTGTTGAGGTGCTTATGTCGTTTACAAGGCTGTTAATGCCATTATCGCTGTCAGTCGGCGACGGCTGTTCGGTGCTTTCGCCTGACGAATTATCCTGCATCATACTGCCGCCCTTAACAAAATCTCTGCCGAAGCTTTCATTCGTCCGGTTATCCTGTTCGCTGAGACTTTCGGTTTGGGATGACAGCAAAGCATCACCTATGGGAACCGAAACAGCGGCGCCGATGCCCGTTCCCACAATGACAGTGATTAATGTTATAATCAGCATTTCCGATATAAACTGCAATGCAACCTTGCTCTTTTTCATACCGATTGCCGCCATTACACCTATTTCATATTTTCTTTCACGGATATTGAATATGTTTATAACAACAAGAATTATTCCGCCGATAATCAGAACTACTATTAAGAAATATAATGCATAAGTGCTTAAATTTTCAATAGGCTGCAGCGATTGCTCATAGGCATTGTAGTCTGTCGATTCAACCGTGTATTCTTCAGACAGGCCCATATCATAAACCTCTTCGCAAAATGCTTCATACGCATCAACATCGGCAAAGGTATATGTGCCGTTAGTCTGTGCGGCAAGCGCGTTGTCGGAGCTTTCACTGCTCTCGTCGGTTATAGCCTTTAACGCATTATAGCTCATAAGTATTTTGTTTGCGCTGTCCTGAAATACCGAAAAGCCGCTGATTTCGCTGCCGGAGCTTTCGGCTCCACTGTAAATTCCAACTACATTCAGCGTTATGGTCTCATCCTCATTATTTGGATTTGAAACAGTTATGCTGTCACCGACGCTGATACTGTTGTAGGTTGCAAGCTCCTCGGGAATTATGCAGTCATTATCGGTTGTTCCTTCTTCAAATACACTGCCTTCAACTATAGAACTGTTTCCGTCGATAAAGTCGGTCATTGCCCGGTCGGAGGAATAGCCTGTTACGGTAAAATCGCCCTGTGTGCCAAACCGTCCGCCGCCCATATTGCCGTTGTCTACGGCTGAATCCATATCGGGTCTCTGCTCATTTTCGGTATCATCGGTATCGGATGCGTCAGCTTGGGCTTCGGTATCGGATGTGTCGGTACTGCTTCCTGTTGTATCAACCGCCTCAAAGCTGTCCGTTCCGTTTACGGAGGTTGAGATGGTATAATAAAATGATTTTACATTTTCATTTTCGGAATAAACGGTAAGTTCATCTAAATCGGGAGATGATGAAAAATCAGCCATTTGTTCCTTGAAGCTGTCCTTGTCAAAGCCGCCTGATGCTTTATCGCCGTCACCGGCAGACATATTATTCATCATAGCGCTTCGGTTAAATGTGATTGATGCCGTGACCTCAAGGTCCTCAAGCAGGGTTTCCCGCGCGGTGTTTGCAGCCTCTCTGATTGAAAGTGCCACACATGTTGAAACAGATATTACCAAAATGATAATTGAGATTAACACCGAGCGCACCTTGCTGCGTGTTATGCTTCTTAACGCATTTTTGAAAATATACATTTTTTCTCTCCTTTGTCTTTTTACAAACAAATTCTACACTGAAAATCCATATTAAAAATTAAGATATTTTAAATATTTTTTTAAAAATGTAAATAATTTATGATTATTTTTTTGCCTGTATTTAAATCGTAGAGCGCTCCGGCAAGCTCGTTTGAAATGAAGCTTGTAAACGATTGCAAAGTGCGCAGGGAGCGTTAGCTTTTCAGAATTTCAGTGGGAGATTATCACTACTACTGAAATTCCGGAGTGGACCCTGCCGCCTAAGAGGCGGGTGACATCGGCAAATAGGTTATAAACAAATATCGGATGTGTCGATTATGTCAATAACGGTAAGCGCGCTTTTGTCAGCTTTAAATCTGACATCAAAGTTCATATATTTTAATGCGTATATTCTATCAGAATCATTATGATATGCAGGACGCGGGTCCAGGCGCAGCATTCCTATAAGAGCCTGCTGTTTTTCAGCGGGAATAACGCTTAAAAGCTCACTGCTTATTTCAACATCAATGCAATATCCTTTGCATCTGTCGGCAAATCCGCAGCTCGCATTCGGTATGCAGTCGGTATATGATATATAGGGCTTGATGTCATAAATCGGCGTTTCGTTTTTCATATCAACGCCGCTTACATACAAAACCGTACCTTCATTTTCGGTACGCTTTACTTTTTCAAGCTTGACGCAGGAAAGCCCTATGGGGTTCGGTCTGAAGGGGGAGCGTGTCGCGAAAACGCCTTTGCGCTTGTTGCCGTTAAGCCTTGGAGGTCTGACCGTGGGCGAAAAATCATTCCTGATGCTTTCGCTGAATTGCCATATTATCCAAAGGTGTGAAAAATCCTCGATGCCGCTTAGAGCCTCGTTTACTCTGTACCGAGGTTCAAAAACGATTTTGCCCGTAAGCTCTTTTACAAGCCCGCTTTGACGCGGAATACCGAATTTTTCAGGCATATCAGTATATATTTTTGCGATTATTTTCATATCATTTAAGCCCTTAGGTTTGATGAAAAAGGACAGCCGTGAGCCGTCCTCTTAATATAAGTACATCAGTTAAGCTGTGAGCTTTCAGGCGCAGAGCTGTTATTAACCTTAACCGTATCCTTGTTAAGCTTCATTATCGGTATCATAAGACCGGGTATACCCGTTAATGCCGTCGTTGTGTGAACGATTTGCCTTATAAACGGGAAAAGCTGGTCAAAGGATTTTGTGTGAATATCCGCTTTCTCATCTCCAGGTTCATATGTGAACTGCGCTGTTAAATTCATTTTAATTTCAAACGGATTAAGGTCGGCGTCTATGATTCTTAATTCCATAGCGGCAACACAGGTTTTGTTGTCATTCATATAGCTTACATTATATTTAAGCTGGTTTTGAAGCTTAAGCTGTGTGCCGTTTTTAACATTATTTTCAATTTCAAGACGGTTAACCTTGTAGCCCTTTAATTCAATCATTATTTATACCTCTGAATATTTAACATTATTTAATTTAAAATCCTGCGTTTCAGTATCAACGGCGTGACCGTCAAAGCGAATGAGCTGCAGGTTTTCAACATTTTCGGCGTCAATTGCGTGCTTGTAGCTGTCGCAGAGTCTGCCCCAGCGTGTTTTTGTTTTTTCAATGGTAACATTTTTTGCATAGCGTATAAAGAATGCAGAGTTGCTGTATTCTTCAACACCCCAGTCCAGACAAGGGCGAAGATCATACAGGCCGCACTGCCATTTGCTCGTTTTGGTAAGCTCAATTATGCAGTTTTCAAAGCTTACATCCTCAATAATATTATCAGCATTACCGTGAATGAGTACACCGTTTTCGCCCTTTGCAGTAACATTGAAGAAACGAATGTTTTTGATTGTGCCGCTGCTTGTGTTTTCGTCACGGTTAAAGGTTGTGATAACCACAGGTTCGGCACAGCCCCACCAATCGGGACAGAAACGCCTTGTTTCAATTATAATATTCTGATATGTTACATTTTCAACATTTCCGCCGTCACGGATTTGTATTGAAATGCCGCGGTTGCTCTTGCTTATAATGCAGTTTGAAACCATAATGTTTCTGAAATCGCCCACACCCTCTGTTCCGATTTTTATCGCAGCTGATGTTGATACAAGCGTGCAGCCGTCAATAATAATATTTTCGCATGCTCCGTATTCGCTGTTGCCTTTTGATGTTTTAAGACAAATGCAGTCATCCGCACAGGTTATGTGGCAGCCGAGTATCCTTACATTTGAGCAATGGTCAGGGTCAATACCGTCGCTGTTGGCAACATCAAGGTCATTGAGTATTCGTATTCTGTCAATAAGCACATCATCGCAGCCTGCCGGATGAAGGGTCCAAAACGGTGCGTCAACAACGGTAAATTCCTTAAATGTAATATGATTGCTTTTTTCAATATATACAGCAGTCGGGCGCGGATAAAAATCGCCTGTTACATAATATCTGTCCTTGCGCTGAACAAAGGCATGACCGTTTGCGTCAATAGTTCCCTCGCCGCTTATTGTGCAGTTATCTGCCTCAAAGCCATATATAAACACGAAGCTTGGCTTGCCTGTAACGGGATTGCCGATAAGTGCGGTTTTAGGGTCGTTAATCAGCTTGTTCGGTCTTATATAACCGTCAATATTGCCTGTTGCCTTCAGCCTTGCGCCCTTTTGTATATGCAGGTCAACATTTGAACGTATTTTTATGGAATCGCTGTAAAAAACCTTTCCGCTTTGTAAAACAACCCTGCCTCCGCCGTTTTTAGCGCAGTCGTCAATTGCGTGCTGAATTGCAAACGCATCGTTTGTTGTTCCGTCGCCTTTCGCGCCGTAATGCATAACATTGTATATTTTCATAACTTAACCTCTGATATAATTTAGGCAAATTTCTCCCCGCCTCAAAGCTGCGCTTCCACTAAAAGAAAAAGGTGAAATGCGCTGCCTAAGGATGCGGCGGAGAATCTTTTAAACGCTGTAAATATAATATCACAAATACTTTTTTATTACAATACCCGCAAGGATTAAAATATATTGAGATTTAAAACTTATTGACTTTATCATTTTGCTATAATATAATTAGATGTAATCTTAAATTATCAGGAGAAGAAAAATGGTTAGAGCTATTGTTGGTGCAAACTGGGGCGATGAAGGCAAGGGCAAAATCACTGATATGCTTGCCGGTCAAAGCGATATTGTTATTCGCTTTCAGGGCGGTGCAAACGCAGGTCATACAATCATAAATGAGTATGGCAGATTCGCTTTTCATCTTATGCCGTCAGGCGTTTGCTATAATCACACAACCTGTATTATAGGCAATGGTGTTGCACTTGATATAAACAAATTTTTAAATGAGCTTGAGGATGTAAAAAAGGCGGGACTTAACCCGAAGCTTTTGGTAAGTGACAGGGCGCAGATACTTATGCCTTATCATATTTTGCTTGATAAGTATGAGGAGGAGCGCCTCGGCAAAAACGCATTTGGTTCAACGAAAAGCGGTATTGCTCCGTTTTTCAGTGATAAGTATGCCAAAATAGGTATTCAGGTAAATGAGCTTTTTGATGACGAAACATTAAGGGCTAAAATCAAAAATATATGCACCCTTAAAAATCTCACTTTAAAATATGTATATAACAAGCCTCTGCTTGATGAGGATGAGCTTTATAAAACCTGTGCCAAATACAGGGAAAAAATTGCTCCTTATGTCTGCGATACGCATACATTTCTTAAAAATGCTCTCAAGGAAGGCAAAAACATTCTTCTCGAGGGCCAGCTCGGCACTCTTAAAGACCCCGACTTCGGTATTTATCCTATGGTTACATCATCATCAACACTTGCCGGCTACGGCGCGGTGGGAGCAGGGCTTCCTCCTCATTCAATCGAGGATATCGTAGTTGTAACAAAGGCTTATTCATCTGCCGTGGGAGCCGGAGAATTTGTTTCTGAAATTCTTGATGAGGACGAGGCGCAGGAGCTTCGTATCCACGGCGGAGATAAGGGCGAGTTCGGTGCTACAACCGGCAGACCGAGGAGAGTGGGCTGGTTTGACTGCGTAGCTACACGCTACGGTGTTGAATGTCAGGGCGCGACGCAGGTTGTTATGACTGCGCTTGATTGCCTTTCTTATCTTGAAGAAATAAAAATATGCATAGGCTATGAGGCTGACGGAAAAGTTATTAAAGATTTTCCCACAACACCTACTCTTAAAAAATGCAAGCCGATTTTAAAAACAATGAAGGGCTGGCACTGCGATATACGCGGTATTCGTGATTATGATAAGCTTCCGCAGGAAACAAGGGATTATGTTGAGTTTATTGAAAATGAACTCGGTTATCCGATAACAATGGTATCAAACGGTCCTGAAAGGGAAGCAATAATATATAGAAACAAATAAAAATCAACAAGGCTGTTTAAACTTGCAGCCTTGATTTGTTTAATCAGGGGCAACGCCCGAGCATCAACATTTATCAAGGGTGCAGCCCGCTTCAGCGGAGATTACTTTCTGCCTAAAGTAAAAGGTGAAACGCGCTTCCTATGGAGGCAGAGCGTCTTTTCAGATGTTATACGGAGGATTTATGAAATTTATTTCTTGGAATGTAAACGGTATAAGAGCTTGCGTGAATAAAGGCTTTTGTGATTTTTTTAAAGAGGCAAACGCCGATATTTTCTGCGTTCAGGAAACGAAGTGCCAGCCGCATCAGATAGACCTTGAATTTGACGGGTATAAATCATACTGGAACAGCGCCGAAAGAAAGGGTTATTCAGGCACTGCCGTTTTTACAAGGCAGGAGCCCTTGTCCGTCAGCTTTGGAATCGGCAAGCCTGAACACGATAATGAGGGCAGAGTAATAACCCTTGAATTTGATAAATTTTATTTTGTGGATATTTATACGCCAAATTCAAAGAGGGGTCTTGAACGGCTTGATTACCGTCAGGTTTGGGAGGATGAAATAAGAAATTATCTTCTTTCACTCAATAAAAACAAACCTGTTGTTATGTGCGGTGATTTGAATGTTGCACATAACGAGATTGACCTTAAAAATCCCAAAACAAATCACGGCAATGCCGGCTTTACCGATGAGGAAAGAGCAAAAATGACCGAGCTTTTAAGCAAAGGCTTTACCGACAGCTTCAGATATAAGTATCCCGACAAAACGGACGCATACAGCTGGTGGTCGTATATGGGCGGCGCAAGGGCGAAGAATATCGGCTGGAGAATTGACTATTTTATAGTTTCAAATGACATTAAAGAAAATATAAATGATGCGGCTATTTATCCCGAAATTATGGGCAGCGACCACTGCCCGATAGGGCTCGATATTGAAATTTGATTATCATTAAGCCGTGACAAATATTAAAGCCGCCGAAGGCTGAAATAACAAAATCAAAGCATTAAAACGAATCGCAGAGGTCGGCATTTACTGCCCTTGTTAATACTTTGATGATGTTTTTAACTCTTTGTTTTCCGAGATGTTTTTGAATTTTTTGTATTTCTCAATATAAGTTTCTTTTTTTATAAAATTGCTTGACCATTGAATATGCTCAATACTTTTGGGATATTCAATAACCTCTATGGTTGAGTACCCTTTTTCTATCGCTTCATTAACTTTATTATCCCTGACAATACCCATATAGTCGAGTTGACCGTATAGAGCAGCTGTTGCAATAATTAATAAAACAAAGCATACCTTTAATCCGTTCTTGAATTTTTTAGAGGTTATAATTTTATTTTTGAGCTTGCCATACGCATAAATTACTAACATAAAATATTGCAGAAAATAGCACCTTGGAGCAACAATATATATTTCCCTTCCGCTGTTTGTAAACAGCAAAGGAAATGTCATAACAACTAAACATATTACAGGCAGCGATTTTCTCACGTTTTTGTTCTTCAGCGCTTTATATACCTTTAATAAAAAGAATACCGTGACTGCTGCTATTAAAGTCAACAATGCTGCTTCAAAAACCACAGCTTTTGCACTGTTTGCGTTTTCCTTAAAAATATAACCGGCGTATTGCTTAAATGAACCGAAAAAACCGACAGCTCTCTGATTATTGCTGACATCGCCCTCCTGCATTGACCTGTAAGAGCTGTTCAGAAACATAATCAGTGCTCCGACTGATGAGCCTAAAAGGAAGAATACGGATTTCCTGCAAATTTTCTTGTAAAAATAAAACCTATATGCAATTACGGAAAAACTGAATATTAGGCAAAACAGTGTATAGTGTTCAACACATAAGCAAGCTGATATACCGTCAAAAATCAGGAACGCATACACCCGCTTGCTTTCAAAGCCTTTGGTTGTTGCAAAATAATAATATATTAAAATCAATACCGAAGGAACTACATAATTTGTAAAGCCGCTGAGCCAGCCGATTGTTGAGCCGAAAATTTGAAATGGCTGTAATTCTCCAAAAGCGATTTGATTAGGCAAAACCAAAATCAGAACTGATAAAAAAGCGATTGTATAATTTGCAGGGCTTTTTTTGGTATTTGATAAGCCGTCAAATATTTTACTCAAAACAAAAATAAGCAAAAACATAATAAGTGTGCAAAGCACAACCCTTGCCGCTAACGACCTTGTAATGAGAATAATCAACAGATTTCCCACATATCTTCCGTTGTATCCGTCAAAAGCATTTTTCAGCCTATCAATACCGATATCGCAGCCCCATGCCCAATCATCTCCTGCAAATGGAAGAAAATAATAAAAAATTCCCCAAAAAGCAACTGTAATCAAATACAATATCGTATTTTTATTTTTTTGTAAATTCATAATTTTTTTTGCAGTAACTCCTAAAGGTTGTTGCAAAGCAGTACATAGTAATGCAAACAAATGATTTGGTTTTTCACAAACGGTTTGATTTATCCGAAATATCTCCTTATCAGCGGCGCATTAGACTGCCCCTTGTTTTTTCAACAAGGGCTTACCATTCATTTGGGCGCGGCAAGCGTCAGCTTCAGCCAAGCTGTGTTCGGCGGAGGATTGTACTGCCGCTTAATACAAAACTAAACCCGCCGCCTATGCAGACCGGGAACATCCTGTATAAGCTATACGGTATTTTTTATTATATCTTCCATCTCGCACATTCTTTTTTCCATATCAGCGACAAGGGCTAACTGCGCTCTTGCTCTTATCAGATTGTGATTATCATATTTCGTTTTAAAATAGACATCACCGTTAAGATAATCCGTAAGAAATCTCATTGCACATTCAAGCGTCATAAGCTTTGCCGAAAATGCAAGATTGTCAATTTCACATTTATTAAGGCTTGTGAGCGCTTGGCTTAAAAAACCTTTTGCGTAAGCTTCAAAATAATCAAGGTTAATTTTCACCTTTGACGCGTCAGGCTCATCCTCAGCGCAGCTGTTTGCGCCGTAGCGTATAGAATCTCCGAAATCGTAAAGCGCCAGCCCCGGCATAACGGTGTCAAGGTCGATAACGCATAAGGCTTCATTCGTATCCTCGTCAAATATAACATTATTCAGCTTTGTGTCATTATGCGTTACACGAAGCGGCAAGTCACCTTTTTTAATTAAATCTTCAAGCCTTGAGCATTCGCTTTTTCTTGCTTTTATAAATTCGATTTCTCCGGCGCAATCCCTTACCCTGTCAAGCTTATCCTCGTCAACGGCGGGGATAAATTCATTTTCAAATCTGTAAATCGTATTATGAAAATTCGGTATGGTTTCATAAAGCGTATCAGCCGGGAAATCGGCAAGGTACCTTTGAAATTTACCAAAGGCAATACCGCTTTTGCCGAATTGCTCAGCGCTTTCAATGCTGTCGTAGCTTATGCTCCTGTCAATAAAACGGTATGCCCTGTAGCAATCCCCGTTTTCGCATTTCAAATAATTTTTGCCGTCGGCTGTTTTTATGTATTTCAGAGTTTCACGACTCGGATCTCCGCCGCTTGAGCGGATTTTTTTTCGTAAAAACGATGTCACTGCAAACAAATTCTGCATAAGCTCATCAGGATTTTTAAATACATTTGTATTTATTTTCTGAACTATGTATTCAGTTATCTTCCCTTTTTCTTCGCAGGTAACAATATATGTTGTATTAATGTGACCTGAACCGAACAGCTTATATTCCTTTAACGCGCCGTCAAAGGCAAAGGCACTTAATATATCATTTATGCTTTGCGTATCAATCACCGTAGCCTTTCAAACTGCAAATTGTTCATTAAAAATCATTAACACCTTGCTGTAGAATGATAAGGCGTTAATGTTGATTTCATCCGTATCAGTGTGATTTTAACACTAAATCTCTTTTATGAAATATTATCATAAAGAAAATAATTATGCAAGTCCCGCACAATTAATTTATATTTTTGTTTAAGTATCGAGTCATTTGTGATATAATAACATTTGCCTAAGTTTAAATCGGAGCAGCGCTCCATCAAGCTCGCTTGAAATGGGGCCTGCGAACGA
>CAZYDW010000041.1:0-11749 GCA_964646445.1 uncultured Bacteroides sp. | reverse complement strand
ATTTCACATCACGCCCGGCGCCATAATAGCTGTATGCAAGACAATTCAAATTGCCGTCGTTTGCATCAACTGCCAAAGCAATATCGGTAAGTTCAACAAGCTAAATCCTGTCTTGCGCTGTGTCATTTGCCTATATATAACATTTGAAAGTATTTCTCCGCCCTTGACAAATGTTGAGGCTCGGCGCTGCCGTTTATTAAAAAGCTTTAGGCATTCTTCATACCTCATACATACTTAAGTACATCAATAATGTTCTCAATCACAGGCACATCATCACGCAGCTGCTGATTTTTAAACCATCCCCAATTCATACGGACAGCCTTCATTCCTGCTGCAAGCGAGCCTTCGATATCATTAACCGGATGATCGCCGACATAAACACATTCCTCAGGCTTTAAACCAAGCTTGTCTGCCGCATAAATAAAAAGTGCGGGGTCAGGCTTGTGGACGCCCACATCTCCGCTTACAACAACAATGTCGCAATAAGGGCGCAGACCGCTTGTATCCATTTTATGATTTTGAAGAATTGACGGGCCGTTGGTTATAACTCCGACAATATAGCCCCTGCCTTTAAGCTCCTTTAAAAGCTTTATGGAATCGGGGAAAATAACATTATGGTCACCGAACCTTGTATCATAGTGATTTGCAAGTACGGTTTTTGACGGTGCATTGCTCCATTGCCACGAGTCAATAAGCCCTTGGTACCATTCTTCACGATTAACATAACCGCCTTTTCCGGTTATGCGCATTTCTTCTTTTCTTTTTTTTATTTCATCATCACTTATATCAGGACAAAAATCAGCAAGAAAAGTATCCATATATTTTTCAAATGCCGCAGTTCTGTCCTGCAAGGTTTCATCAAAATCAAATAATACTGCTTTTATCATAATTAAGCTGCTCTTTCAGTTCATCAAGTGATGAAAATTTCTTCTCACGGCGCAGGTAACGGACAAGCTCAACTCTTACGGTTTTGCCGTATAAATCGCCGTTAAAATCAAAAATATGCGTTTCGCAGGCAGGCTCATTGAGCTGCCAGGTAGGACGAATGCCGATGTTTGTAAATGACTTATATTTTTTATCATTAATAAAGCATCTGCTTTCATAAACACCGTATTTGACTTTTGTAAGCCCCTGCGGATAGCACTGGTTAATTGTAGGAAAGCCGAGCGTGCGCCCGCGTCTGTCACCTTCGTAAACCGTATTTTCAAAGGTAAAGTTATAACCGAGCATCTGATTTGCCTGCTCAAGCTGACCGTTTATAAGGGCGTTTCTTATTCTTGTGGATGAAATCGGCTCGTCGCCGAAATCAAGGTGTTCAAGTATCCTTACCCATACATCCTTTTTTTCAAGATATTTTCTTAAATCAAAAGCCGACCAGGACGCACCTCTGCCGAAACAAAAATTATATCCGCAAAGCACAATTCCCGCTTTGAATTTTCTTATAATAATATCTTCAATAAACTGTTCGCCGCTCATACTTTTGATTTCATCAAAATCAGCAAACACGGTATTCGGGTATCGTTTTTCAAAAATGCTTTTCTGCAAAAGTGAAAAGTGATTATTTACCGAATATATTATTACATCATCAGCGCCCGTAATAACCTTTTTATGAGCAAGGTGCATACCGTCAAAATCGCCGAGAGCAATTGCTTTTCTGTTTTTTGTGCTTATATTTCCCATAGCTAATCGTTTCTTGTTAAAAGCCTTTTAACTTTAAGCTCGTTGCTTTTTTTATCATATTCACCAAGTCCGAGAAATTTATTTTCGGGCGAATAGACTCTGTATATTTCAGGGTTAAGGCATTTTCTTATCCTGTCAGCCGAAAGTGAGCCTCCGTTTGAAAACCTTGTTGCCTGTGCGCTTGAAACATTGACCTTTTCACAGCATTTAAATACACTGTCAACACTTATAACCACATGGCTGAAATCACCGCCGTTATCCCTGATTGCCTGAAGCTCATCAATGCTGAAGCAGTCATCAAGGCAAAAACCCATTGCAAGGGTCCTGACAAGCGATGTCATAACAGCACCGCAGCCGAGAGCCCTGCCCAAATCGTCAATGAGGCTTCTTATATATGTACCCTTTGAGCATAAAACATCAATGGTATATTCGCCGTTGCTTTTTTTTACAAGCTCAAGCTTTTTTATTTCAGCCTCACGGGGGGTTCTCTCAACCTCTATGCCGCGTCTTGCAAGCTCATAAAGCCTTTTTCCGCCAACCGACACAGCCGAATACATAGGCGGGGTCTGCATAATATGCCCCTTGAAATTCTTAAGCATCCCTTCAACATCGGATGCGTTAACATTAACAGGATATTCATCTGTGATATTCCCTGTAATATCAAGCGTATCGGTGGTTTTGCCGAGTATAAAAGACGCACGGTAGCCCTTGTCACTGTCGGGCATATAGTCAAGAAATCTTGTTGCACCGCCAAGCATAACGGGCAGAACACCTGAAGCCATCGGGTCAAGAGTTCCCGTATGACCCGCTTTTTTTTCTTTTGTAATTCCCCTGACCTTTGATACAATCGAGAATGATGTTATATTGCTGTGCTTATTAACACAAATAATACCGGTCATAAAACAGATTGTTCATCCTTTCCCAGTAATTCGCAGCACTTTTCAATAAGCTGCTCTCTTGCAGCCTTAACACCGCATTCAAATCTACAGGCTGCTGCCTGGGCATGGCCTCCGCCTCCGAACAGCTTTGCAAGCTCGGCAGCATTAACCTTTTCAAATGTACGCAGTGACGCCTTGCAGCTCCCGTCAGCTTTTTCGCGAATGGTAATACCTACCTCAACTCCCTCAATCTGTCTGGTAAGCGGAGCAAGAGCTTCGGTTTCCTGCTCGTTTGAGCCGGTGAGCTTATACATTTCCTGCGTAACGGTAATAACGGCAACCCTTTCATCAAGATAAAACCGCATTGAATCAAGAGCAAGCCTTTCAAGCCTTGCATAAGTTTTTGTCTTGGTTTCAAACATAATTCGATTTATAAAGCCGTTATCGGCACCCGCATCAATCATTTGTGCGGCAGCACGATAGGTTTCGGCTGTTGTTGATGCATAGCGAAAACAGCCTGTATCAGTTGTAAGTCCTGTATAAAGGCAGTCCGCTATACCCTTGTCGATTTGAACATCAAGCGCTCTTATTACATCAAGTATTATCTGACTTGCAGCGGGAACATTCTTTAAAAGCAGGCAGTCGGCATAATCGGTATTGGTTGAATGATGGTCAATACAAAGGTCAATGTGATATTTACCCTCAAGCTCGCCAAGGAGATTAGGCGTTGCAACATCAACAGCAGCAACATAATCCGGCTTGAATTTGATAGGCACAATATCGTTAAACATATATTCGTATTTTTTCGGTATTTCGTCAGCATTTTCAACTGCACAGATTTTACCGAGCTTCATAAGCGCACGGCAAAGCGCAAAGCCGCATCCCAGCGTGTCGCCGTCAGGATGAGCGTGAGTAAGAATAAGTATATTATCCTGCTTCTTCAAAAGCTCTGCACATTCATCAACATTAATCTTCATGGCTTAATTCCTTGATTTTTTCAAAAATATCCATACCCTTTTCAATAGAATCATCTGCTATAAATTTAAGCTCGGGACTTTTGCGTAAATGGAGCCTCGCTCCAAGCTGTTTTCTTATATATCCGCCTGCACTTTCAAGTCCCTTAATTGAGCTTTTTGCAGCTTCAATTCCCTCAATGGCACTGATATAAACCTTTGCATAGCTTAAATCCGCGCTGACATCAACCTTAACAACTGTCAGCATTTCGTTAATTCTCGGGTCTTTAAGACCTCGCATAATGGTAATTATTTCCCGTTTTATGTCTTCAGATATTCTGTCAATATGAAATCCTGCCATACAAACATCCTTTTCAATAAGGGGAATAACCCCGTAATTTAATATACGATTGCACCGCCTATTATGCGGTGGACATAAGTCATAATAGGAACAGCGCCCCCCGGCTAAGCTTGCTTAAAGCAGAGCCTGCGACAGACTGCAGCCCGCCGCCTAAGAGGCGGGGGACATCGGAAAATAGGTTATATTAATCTCTGTACTCCTCAACAATATAAGCCTGAAGTATATCGCCTGCCTGAATATCGTCCCAGCCCTCAAGGCTTATACCGCATTCATAGCCGGAGGATACCTCTTTGACCTCATCTTTAAACCTTTTAAGGTTAGCAAGCTTAACATCGGCAAGCTGTTTTCCGTTCCTGATAATTCTTACTTTACCGTCACGCTTAATTGTACCCGATGTTACAAGCGAGCCTGCGATTGTGCCGGCAGAGGAAATTTTATAAACCTCCCTGACTTCAACCTCACCTGTATCAACATCACGATATTTGGGCGCTCTCATACCTTTCATAGCGCGTTCAATATCTTCTATTGCATCATATATAATATCATAGGTTTTGATTTCTATTCCGTCACGCTGTGCATTATCGGCGGCAATCTGGTCAACTGAGGTATTGAAGCCGACAATTATTGCATTTGATGCTGATGCGAGCATAACATCACTTTCGCTTACCGCACCGACTGCACCGTGTACAATTTTAACATTAACCTCATCATTTTCAATTTTCAGAAGCGACTGCTTTACAGCCTCAACAGAGCCTTGAACATCAGCTTTGATAATGATGTTAAGCTCTTTCATTTTGCCCTCCTGAATTGTATCAAACAATGTGTCAAGAGTAACCTTTCTGAAGAGCTTGAACTCCTCCTCCTTAGCCTGTGCCTTTCTCTGTTCAACAAGGGTTCTTGCAAGCTTCTCATCTAAAACGGCATTAAACTCATCGCCGCTCATCGGAGCACTGTCAAGGCCCATAATTTCGACAGGAACCGACGGACCTGCCGTATTAATTAAATTGCCGTGATAATCGGTCATCGCCCTTACCTTGCCTACAGCGGTTCCCGCAACAACAATATCTCCTGCATTTAGTGTACCGTTTTGAACAAGAAGCGTTGCCACGGGACCTCTGCCCTTATCAAGCTTTGCTTCAATAACAACGCCCTTCGCAGAACGATTGGGATTAGCCTTAAGCTCGCCCACTTCCGATACAAGCAGGATGGTTTCAAGAAGCTTATCGATTCCCATTTTTGTTTTTGCCGAAACAGGAACGCAAATAACATCGCCGCCCCATTCCTCCGGAACAAGCTCATGCTCTGTAAGCTGCTGCATAATCCTATCGGGATTTGCACCCTCTTTATCCATTTTGTTGATAGCGACAATAATATCAACGCCTGCGGCTTTGGCATGGTTGATTGCCTCAACCGTCTGCGGCATTATTCCGTCATCTGCGGCAACGACCAAAACGGCAATATCGGTAGCCATAGCGCCTCTTGCCCGCATAGCGGTAAATGCAGCGTGACCCGGTGTGTCAAGGAATGTTATCTTTTCTCCGTTTACCTCAACCTGATAAGCGCCGATTGCCTGTGTGATACCGCCTGCCTCGGTTGATGTTACATCAGTATCACGAATCGCGTCAAGAATAGATGTTTTGCCGTGGTCAACATGACCCATTACGCAAACAACAGGAGGCCTTTGAACAGCGTTTTCATCATCCTCTACTTCTTCTTCTATAATCTGTTCTTCAATGCTGACAACAACCTTATGCATAACCTTTGCTCCAAGCTCGGTTGCAACTATTTCAGCCGTATCAAAATCAATAACCTCATTAACTGTTGCCATAACGCCGAGAGTCATAAGCTTTTTGATAACCTCCGTAGCCGTCATACGAAGAAGGCTTGCAAGCTCGCCGACCGTAATTTCATCGGGCACTTCGATAGTAATCTGCTGCTTTTTTCTCTGCTCTGCAATACGCGCCAGGCGCTGTGCCTCGGTTTCCTTTTTGGAACGGGCGTGCATACCCTGAGGCTTTTTCTTTCTGTACTGCTTTGATTTCTGATTAAGCTTTTGCTTTTTCTGATAATCATTAATCTGTGAAGCAGGGACAATATCCTCATATTTTTGATTATATTTTTCAAGGTCGACCGTATTTACACGGGTGTCGATCCTGCGAGCCTCGCCCTTTGTCCTTGCCTGTGGCTTTTTATTGGCTTTTTTGCGTGCCTTTTCCTCGTCGCGCTTTGCCGCCTGCTCTGCCATATGAAGAATAGCTGCCTGATTCTGATGCTTTTTGTTATCCGTTTTTTTTGAAGGCTGTGCCTTTTTTTGCTGCGGTCTTGAAGACTTTTCTCCGCTTTTAAAATAATCATCAAAGCTTTTTACACTGTTATCCTGTGTCAGCTTATCGAACAAAATATTAAGCTCGTTTTCCTCAAGAACTGTTCCCGCAGTCTTTTTGCCCTCACAGTAATCTGCAAGAAGGTTAATAATGTCCTTATTGTTTTTTCCGAAATCCTTTGCGACATCTGAAACTCTGACTTTAATTATCATACGCATTTTCCTCCTGTCTTAATAGCTGCGTAATCCTGTTTGAAAAATTAATATCCTCCGCCGCCATTACAGCAGCCTTATATCCTAAAGCGAAATGAATTTCCGCAATGGTAATTGAGCTTTCGATATAATCAACTTTGTTGCTTGCCGCAAGCCTTTTAAACTCGTTTTTAAGTCTCTGTGATGCATCGGCGCACAAAATCACAAGTGTCGCTTTTTTCTTTAATACCGACAGCTTTACCATATCGTGGCCCATTGAAAGCTTACCCGCCCTTCGTGCCATACCTATCATTGATAAAGCTTTACTGTGCATCTTTCATTTCTTCTTCCATTTGATTATATACATCTTCGCCTATCGGCATTGAAAAAGCACGCTCAAACGCTTTTTTCTTTCTTGCTGCTTTAAGGCAGCGTATATTTTTGCAGACATATGCACCTCTGCCGGATTTTTTCCCGGTAAGGTCAAGCATAACCTCTCCTTCGGGAGTTTTGACTACACGCACAAGTGTGCGCTTGTCAAACATCTGATTGCATCCCGTACACATTCTTAAAGGTATTTTTTTTGCTTTCATAAATTATTCTCCGCCTTTAAAGAAACCGCTTTCGGGTTTTATGTCAATGTTCCAGCCGGTAAGTCTTACGGCAAGCCTGACATTTTGACCCTTGTTGCCTATTGCAAGCGACAGCTGATCATCAGGCACGGTAGCTCTGCAGGTTTTCGCGTCAGCATCAATTATATCGATTGAGCACACCTCTGCCGGAGCAAGTGAAGCCGAAATAAATTCGGCAGGGTCATCGCTGTATTTTACAATATCTATTTTTTCTCCGCCGAGTACATCGACTATGTTTGAAACACGCTGACCTCTCGGGCCTATGCACGAACCTACCGGGTCAACATTCTCATCCTTTGAGAAAACGGCAATCTTTGTTCTTGAGCCTGCCTCTCGTGATACTGACTTTACTTCTATTGTTCCGTCGTAAATTTCGGGAACCTCCTGCTCAAACAGGCGGCGGACAAGACCGGGATGAGTCCTTGAAATAAGAATTTTCGGTCCCTTGCCGGACTCTTTAACATCAACAATGAACACCTTGATTGTTTCACCCTCGGCAAGCTTTTCGCCGGGCACCTGCTCTGATTTGGGAAGGATGGTCTGGTTTTTGCCTATTTCAAGAGTTGCATTACCGCTGACAGGGTCAATTCTTTCAACCTTTGCGCTGACAATCTCCTGATTTTTTGATTTAAATTCCTCAAACATCTGTCCTCTTTCAGCCTCACGAATGCCCTGCCGTATAACATGCTTTGCCGTTTGCGCAACAATTCTGCCGAAATCCTTTGTTTTTAACGGAATGTCAATTGTTTTGCCGACCTTTGCGGATTTTCTCAATATCTGCGCTTGCTCTAATGTCAGGTCTGTATCGGGATCCTCAATTTCATCAACAACATTTTTTCTTACATAAACCTTGATTTTCTGCTTTTCTTCATCAATGTCGCAATGAACAATGTCTTTACCGTTGTAATCGTGCTTAGCCGCAACGATTATTGCCGCTGAAATCTTTTCATACAGATAGTCGGCAGGTATTCCTTTCTCAGCTTCAAGCAGCTTTACCGCTTCAAAAAATTCCTTATTCATTTTCCTATCATCCTTTCCGAATACAGTATATTTTTATTAATTATTAAAATCATTAATATCAAAATCGTCAAGCTTAACATATGATACTGCTTTTTTGTTTACCTCAAGTGTTTCGCCGTTTTCAAGCTCAAGAGTTATATTGCCGTTATCATATGCCGACAGCCTGCCCTTAAAATCCTTTACTTTGTCAACAGGTCTGATAAGTCGCATCATAACCGTTGAACCAATATATTTTTTAAAATGCTCATCCTTTACAAGCTCACGCTCAATGCCCGGAGAGCTGACCTCAAGCAGATAGCTTTGACTTATAGGATCAGCATCGTCGAGCGGCTTTGTTACAGCATGAGTAAAATCAACGCAATCATCAATCGAAACGCCGCCGTCTTTATCAATAAAAATTCTTAAATACCAGTCCGTGCCCTCTTTGACAAAACGAATATCCCAAATGTCAAGCCCGAGCTTGTTTGCATATTCTGTAACAATTTCGGCTACTCTGCTGACAGTATTGCCTTTGCCTGCCAAGAAAAAACCTCCTTACAATAACTCCTTACAACAATATGAGAGCAGACCGACGGCCCACTCTCACCATGAGATATAAACTTACTATATGTATAATACCACTTTATTTTTAAATGTCAAGCAATAAATTAAATAAATAAAAATTAAGAAAAGCAGGCATAAGCCTGCTCCCTTAATATTTGTGTACCGCTAATCAGCAGCCGCAACCGCAGTCGTTGTTACCACAGCCATTACCGCAACCGCCGCAGAGTAAAAGGATGATGATAAGGATGATGATCCAAGATGAACCGCCGCAACCGAAGTTATTGCATCCGCAACCCATAAGTCGTAACCTCCTTTCCCTTTTCTAAACTATCCTATGAAAAGAAAGGGAAAGTGTTACACAATTAAACTATTCCTCCGTTTACTCCGAGAATCTGATTTGTAATATAGCCATTTTCCGCAAGAAAAATTACAGCTTCCGCAACCTCTTCGGGACTGCCGAGCCTGCCAAGCGGCACCTCATATTCAAGCTCCGCTTTGTCAAAGCTGTCATTCATTCTTGTATCGATAATACCCGGACAAACGCAGTTCACCGTTATCCCGCTCGGCGCAACCTCCTGTGCAAGCGCCTTTGTAAGCCCTATGACGGCAGCCTTGCTCATTGAATATGCCACCTCGCAGGAGGCCCCCGTCTGTCCCCACATTGATGAAATATTAATTATTGCTCCGCTGTGGTATTCAAGCATGCTTTTAAGCGCAAGCTTTGATGCAAAAAAATATGATTTTGCATTCACATTATTCAAAAGGTCATAATCCCTTTCGCTTGTATCACCGACAAGCTTTATAAGGCTGACGCCCGCATTATTAACAAGCACATCAAGCCTCCCTGCTTTGTAAAAAACCTTTTCAATGTCAGCCGTTTTTTCAAGGTCGCATTTAAGCGCGGTAACGCCGTTAAAGTCAGGTTCGGTCTTATTGTATGTAATATAAACATCATAGCCTTTATCACGAAAGGCGATGGCTGTTGCCCTGCCGATGCCTGTTGCACCGCCCGTAATCAAAACCTTTTTCATAAAATCACCGTTTTAATTGTAGCATATACGGTTGTTTTTTTCAATCATATCGGTTATAATTAACCTGATAAATTGAGAGGTGTGTTTATGGAAAGAGAATTTTATACAATATCCGTCTATGTTGACAGCGATGAAAATATGATAGGCATTCCCTGCGGCGAAAGCGAGCAGTACGGCATTGCCGATATTGATAAGGTTGTTCTTTTGAAGACGCCTTATACAAGCAAGGAGCTTGAAAATTTTATTGAGGAGGTCATTTCGTACTGCTACACAAAAAAGCATAATGATGCATCTCCTGTTTCAACGATTGAAAAATATACAAAGAAAAAAGGCTTTGTAAACGCAACGGCTGACTATACTCTGCTTTCAATAGTAAAAACCAAACAAAGCTATTCGCTTATGCCTACATTCAACGATGAGGAAAAAGGGCCGCTTGCCATTGATGATGATGAAAGAATACTCATTAACCCATACAAAGAGGGCGAGCTTGCCGAGCAAATAATGGATTTAATTCAAATTTATGTTAAAGCAAATATTTTCTATAAAGAAATTCAGGAGCTTGAGGAAGAAAAGAAAAAGCAATAACAGATATGAAAAGTATTACCGTCAGCAGCAAGGATTCAGGAACAAGGCTTGACAGACTGATTGCCAAAACCTTTGACAATATGCCTAAATCGCTTATGTTCAAGGAAATAAGAAAAAAGAATATTAAAGTAAACAAAAAGCGCTGCACCGCCGACCAAAGGCTTAAAGCAGGTGATATTGTAGAGCTTTACCTTAATGACGATGCGCTGCATATTAAAGAAAAGCATTATGATTTTATAAACGCTTCAGGCGAGCTTGACATCATATATGAGGATGAAAACATAATAATCATAAACAAAAAAGCAGGCGTGCTTTGCCACCCCGATAACAGGGAATATACCGACAATATCGTTGCAAGGATGAAAAAATATCTTTATGAAAAAAACGAGTGGAACCCCGAGGACTCTGCGTTTACGCCTGCACTTGCCAACCGCATTGACCGAAACACAGGCGGTATTATAATCGGTGCGAAGAACGCGCAGGTTCTCAAAGCATTAAACGAAAAAATCAAAAATCGTGAAATTGAAAAATACTATCTTGCCGTTGTTCACGGTAAAATGCCGGAAGAAGATGACACATTAACGGCTTTCCTGACTAAAAATGAAAAAAAGAATATGGTAAGCGTTTATGACAATCAGATAAAGGGCTCAAAAAAAATAGTAACAAAATATACGGTTCTTGATTATAGGGACGGTGCATCGCTGCTTGAAATCGGTCTTTTAACCGGGAGAACCCATCAGATAAGAGCGCACCTTGCACATATAGGCCATCCCCTTTTCGGCGACGGTAAATACGGCAGTGAGCACGGCAGATACCGTCAGGCGCTTTACAGCTATAAAATTCATTTTAATTTTAAGACACAATGCTGCCTTGATTATCTTAACGGCAAAACCTTTAAGGCTGAACAAATCAAATTACTTGATGATTTCAGAAAGGGGAAATTTTATGAATAACAAATTTATAAGAGTAATATCGCCTTTTACGCTTGTAATTGTATTGCTGCTCGACTTAGGCGTAATATTCTACGGGATTTTTGCAGTGAAGCATCTTGCAATGAAAATAAACGCAGTCAATATTATTTTTTCACTGTGTATTGTTTTTGCGGTTTTTATAGCTTTTGTAACAACAAGAGAAACTGTAAGGCACGGCGTTGTCTTTCGTGAAAGCGAGCTTGAATTTACAGGTATTGATGACGACAATATTTTCAGATATGACGAAATAAAAAGCATATCCTGTATAAAGGATGTTAAAGCAAGCCTTGTTAAAAATTTTGTTGACAGGCAGTCAAGAATTGTTTTCAAGCTGAATGATGAAAGAGTTGTGACCGTAAACATAGGTCTGACAACAAAAAATAAATTGTCTGAAATAGAAAAAGAAATAAACAGCAGAATATAACTAACGACAGATGTCCCCTCCTCTATAGGCGTGGGACATCTTGCCAAAGTTATATAGTAAACAAATCAGGACCTGCACTTTTTGTGACAGGTCCTTGTTAATTATTTTTAAATCGGAGCAGCGCTCCATCAAGCTCGCTTGAAATGGGGCCTGCGA
>CAZYDW010000040.1:0-12220 GCA_964646445.1 uncultured Bacteroides sp. | reverse complement strand
TCGTTCGCAGGCCCCATTTCAAGCGAGCTTGATGGAGCGCTGCTCCGATTTAAATGGTCTATTACGATAATCAGACCGCTTTTAATTTGTTGGTCTAAGGTTGCGTCCGTGAACCTTATGAGGTCAGACCGTCTTGGAATAGCCAAGCCCCGCACACTTTCTTGGTAACCCGCAGGCGAGAGCTGATGAGTTCTCTCTCTTTTTTCTGTCGCCAGACCGACTTGCTTGCCTTTCACAAGCCCTCATTTCCTAACATTAAACTGGTGGTAATCAACTCACTTTAACGCTTAATGCTTTTATATTATATCATATTCATTTTTATTTTGCAAGTGTTAATCAAAAATTCCATTTCTTCTTGTCTGCGTTGTAAATAGATGTGACCCATTTTAGTAAAAAAATATAGCAACGATATGGTATAATGTTTTTGCCCGTCTTTGGAGTGGAGCATAGCGGAACGGAAAAGGCGGGCAAAAACGGCGATTTTATGCCGCCTGCTTTTCCGATAAGAGTTCTATCGGGCTTTTTCTTCCGAGTGTCCGCATTGATTTGTTATTGCTCCATTTCAAATGCTCTTCAAGCTTGTGGTTTAATTCATCAACATTTCTAAATGTTTCCCAATCGTAAAAATATCTCTGATCATTTCTATGACTTCGTTCTACTTTCCCGTTATGCCACGGCGTCCTCGGCGGTATTAGTTTATGATTTATGCCGTATGCAGTAAGCGCTGTATCAAACGGACATACTTTTTCATCGCTGATGTATTTGTATGTGAACTCTGTTCCGTTATCTGTCTGTATGGTTTGTATCTTGAATGGAAACGCTTTTATCAACATTTTCAGAAATTTAACACTGTTTTCCGGTGTGTGTTCCTCAAAGCCGTATACAAATCTCATTCTCGTACATTCATCTATTGCTGTCCACTGATAAAGATGCTTTCCGTCCCTTAAAACCTCGCCTCTCAAGCAGTTGTACGGTACTTCTTTTACATCTATCTGTACCTTTTCTCCGGGTATTAGTATCTCCGGATATCTTCTGTGAACTCTGCTTTTCTTCTTCGGCTTTGTTGTCTCTGTTAGTCCCAGTCGCTTTGCTGCATAGACCATTCCCGAAAAGCTCCGTTGGTATTTTTTCCTTTTTAAATCAGTGTATACTCCGTCCCAGCCGTATCTTGCGTAGCATTTCTTAAATGAGTTTTTTATCTGTCTTTCTTCCTTCGGTGTATGTCTGTTCGGGTGGCTGTGAGGACGATGTGACCTGTCAACTAATGATTGCCATGTTCCGTCATACCTTTTACACCAGCGTTTCACACTTGACAGGCTAACTCCGTATTTCTCGCTTGCTCGTGTTTTTCCGTTATTGATTGCATATTTAACTACGGCTTGCTTTTTCTTCGCTTCTTGTGTTAATATGTCCATGAGAAGTACTTCCTTTTCTGGTAAATGTTGTTTAGCAATTTCATTATACCATATTTTGGAGGTTTCTTCTCTTTTTTATTGGTTCACATCATTTTAACACATACATAATCAAAAATTCCATTTCTTCTTGCTACCCTATAATGTGTTTTTATACAATCAATTTTATTTCCGTCTACATACCAGTTCCATTCTTTGATTACTTTTAAAAACCAATTTGTATACGGTAAGCAAGCAGTAGTTCCAAAAGCGACACGATCTTTTTCTTCACCTATGAAAATACCTTCTTGCAGCTCCTCTATTGTTCCATTTCGATTATATCTGGCAAAAAACTTTCTGATAGTATTAAAACAATCCTCTTTTTTAAAGCCTTCTTTCCTGCACTTTTCATCATCTATAATAAATTCCATTTTCATATTAATCACCATAGCCTTTCAGGCTACAAATAGTTTGTTTAAAATCATTAACACCTTTATTGTAGCCTGATAAGGTGTTAATGGTGATTACAGCCATCTCAAAATTATGCCGCAGGCAAATTTTGAGGGCGATACAATCCGTATAGTGTGAATTTTCACACTATCAATCCTTAATCAATCATATATGGATTTGAAAGCAATGCTCTGAATTGTTCATCAGCTTCCTGCTTTGTAAGTTCCTGTTGCCATTCAAAAGATTTTGTCTGTTCAAACTTTTTTCTAACTCCCTATGATGACCTGCAATCCATTTATAGTGATTGCGAATATCTACACCTTCATCAAGTTTCTCCTGCAAATCTTTAAAACACCTTTTCCAATCAGGATATGTTCTCCATTCGCATATCTCGAGGTATTCAGCATTAGTTAATTTAACCTTTGGAAATTGATAATCCCAATCACTTTTTTTGTTGGCATTGCTCTTAATCTTGAAAGTAATGCTTTCAACCCTTCGTCTATCGCTTTTACAAGGGTTTTTAGTTGCAACAACACAGATTTCGGTGTGCTTATTAATTTCCTCGATAGGCTTCTTTATACCTCGTTCATAGAAGTGGTCAAATCGGTCATAAGCCTTGCTTGTCATACCAAGACCTAATCTGACTATCCTTAACGGCTATCTGTTCTTGTAGCCATTTTTTATCATTTTCAAGTGTTTATATTATTCGTTATCTAACATTTTGTTATTCTTTTTACAACCTCATTTGCTTCATAATAGATTTTTTCGGTGTCAATGCCGGGGAAGCTGCCGTTTTCATAAAGTATTTTCCCGTTTACCATTGTCATTTTAACGCAGTCCTTTGAAGCGCTGAACACAAGATTTTTAGTTATATTGTGTGTCGGCTGCATACTTGGCCTTTTTAAATCAATTACCGTAAGATCGGCCTTTTTGCCGCGGCTTATAACATCGCAGTCGTCAAGTCCCATACATCTTGCAGAGCCGACTGTTGCCATTTTTAAAACCTCATTTGCATCCATCGCCGCTGCATCCTTGCATTTTATTTTCTGCAATACGCAGGTAAGGTACATTTCCCTGAACATATCAAGCGCATTGTTTGAGCTTGCACCGTCTGTGCCTATTGCAAGGTTAATTCCTTTTTTGAGCATATGCTCTGTCGATGCAACACCTGATGCCAGCTTGCAGTTTGAAGCGCTGTTGATAACGGCCCATACTCCTTTTTCCTTATAAATATCAAGGTCGTTATCGGTCAGCCATACACTGTGAAACGCGCCGCCGCCGCAGTTGAATAAGCCGAGCCTGTCAAAAAGCTCAGTAGGGGTCTTGTTGTACCGATGAATACAATTTTGTGTTTCCTCCATAGTTTCGCTTGAATGCATAAAAACAGGAGCCTGATATTTTTCTGCAAGCTTTGAAATGCATTTCATAAGCGATTTGTCAGTTGTATATTCGGCGTGAAAGCCGAGACGGTATGAAATCAGCTCGTCACAGTTATTGTAAGTGTTGTAATATTCCTCAAGAAGCGGCACGCTTTCCTTAAAATTGTTTACCGCGCCGCACATAACTGTTCTGAAGCCTGTGTCAATGGCGGCTTTTGCCATATTTTCCGGGAAATAATACATATCAAAGCAAGCACTCGTTCCGCTTGTCAGATATTCAAGAAATGCAAGCCTTGAGAGCTTATAAATGTCATCGCCGACAAGCTGTGCCTCAAGCGGAAAAATCTTGTCATAAAGCCATTGCTGAAGGGGCATATCGTCGCTGAAGCTTCTGCCGAATGTCATTGCACTGTGAGTGTGAGCATTTTTAAATGACGGCATTAAAAGATTATTTTGCAAATCAATTTCACGCTCAAAGCTTATGCTGTCAGTGCATTTTTCACTGCCGACATATGAAATTCTGTTCCCGTCAACCCATAGCTCACCGTTATCGATAATATCAAATCCGTTTTCAAGCGTGAGTATTTTCGCGTTATAAAATCTAATCATAAAACAGTTCCTTTAAATTTTTATCATATGGTGCTTTAACTATTCCCTTATCTGTAATTATCGCCGTTATCAGCGTGTGGTCCGTCACATCAAAGGAGGGGTTAAAGCATTTTGTTTCATTGAGCGCAGTCGGTTTTGCAAAATACATTTGTTTAATTTCACAGCCGTCACGCTCCTCAATTTCTATATCATCAGCACTTTTGCAGCTCATATCAATTGTTGAAGTCGGACCTAATACATAAAAGGGGATACCGTAATGCTTTGCAAGTATTGCAGCACCGCTTGTCCCGATTTTGTTTGCGGTATCGCCGTTTGCAGCGATTCTGTCGCAGCCGACAAGAACGGCATTTATAAGCCCCTTGCTCATAACAAGGCTTGCCATATTATCACAAATCAGCGTCACATCAATGCCGGCTTTTTCAAGCTCAAGGCTTGTAAGGCGCGCTCCCTGAAGCAGCGGTCTTGTTTCATCACAGTAGGCATGAAAGGTATATCCCTTCTCTTTCCCTAAAAGCAAAGGGCCAAGACCTGTGCCGTATTTACTCGCCGCAAGCTCTCCTGCATTGCAGTGAGTAAGTATGCCGTCACCGTCATTTAAAAGCGAAAGGCCGTATTCGCTTATTTTTCTGCACATTTCAATGTTCTCGTTATGAATTGAAACGGCTTCGTCTATAAGGCTTTTGCCGTTTTCAAAGGCATTGACAATTCTCTTTGTGGCATATGAAAGATTAACCGCTGTCGGTCTTGATGAATCAAGATACCTTTTTAAGTCATAAATGTTTTTCCCCTGTGAAAAAAGCGCCGATGCGTAGCCTGCAAAAATGCCGATTGCAGGCGCTCCGCGAACCATAAGTGTTTTTATGGCGTTATATGCATCCTCCGCGTTATTGATTTTAACCCATTTTTCTTCGCCCGGCAATAAAGTCTGGTCAAGAATATAAAGCTCATTATTTATAAATTTTAAACTTTCCATCAGAAGCTGCCTGCACATTTCTTAATTAATTCTTTGAATAAAGGCGCAACACGGCTTGCGGTTATATTAACCTCTTGGCTTGTTATAGGTGTTTTGCTTATGCCGCATGCCATATTTGATATTACGCTTATTGCTGCGGTTTCAAGCCCACAGCTGCATGCCGCTTGAGCCTCAATGGCAGTGCTCATACCTACAGCATCTGCACCGAGCAAAGCAGCCATTTTTATTTCAGACGGCGTTTCAAAGTTAGGACCCTCAAATTGAATATATACGCCTTTTTTCAGGTCTAATCCCATTTTTTCCGCCTGTGAAAAAATTATGCCGTTAAGCCTTTTTGAATAAACCTCGCTCATATCGGGAAAGCGCACCGCGAATGTGTCATCATTTTTGCCGCTTAGTGCCGACGGCACAAAGGTGGATATATGATCCTCAACAACCATAAAATCTCCCACAGTAAATTCCTTGTTTACGGCTCCTGCAGCATTTGTCAGAAGCAGATTTTTTGCACCGAGCAGCTTGGCAAGCATTACCGTGCTGACAGCCTGCTTTGCAGTGTAGCCCTCATATAAGTGCACACGCCCCTGAAAAACAGCAACCTTTTTTGCTCCAAGCGTTCCGAGTATAAGCCTGCCCTTGTGACCCGGCGCCGTTGAAACCGGGAAATCCGGTATGTCACTATATTTAATATCAAACGCCTCGTCAACCTCATCTGCAAGCGCTGCAAGACCGCTGCCGAGTATTATTGCGGTGTCGGGCACAAAATCGGTTATTGCCCTTATAAATTCAATCTGATTTTCAAGCATATTTATCACCCGACAACATTATAATATTTTTTTACAATTAAATCAACAAAATTGCTATTGCATTATTTAGTGATTTTTGTTATTATAAATAAGTGATAATATCTTTTATCGGAGGAAAGCTATGAAAAAGGTTATTTCAGTTTTAATGTGTCTTGTTCTCATGGGCTGTATTTTTGCAGGCTGCGCTAAGCAGGAAGACTTAAAAAGCGATATCGTTCTTATTACCGACGGTGCAACTGTTACCGACGGCGGCTATAATCAGAGCGCGTGGGAAGGTATTACTTCTTTTGCTGACGAGCAGGCTTTGACATATTGCTACTATCAGCCCGTTCTCGATAACGGTGAAATAACAAGCGAAAATGTTGAAAAATATGTTTCGCTTGCAAATGAAAACGGTGCGCAGTATATTGTTTTTCCGGGAGAAAGCTTTGCTGTATGTGCATATGAAATTGCACCTTCATATCCTGATATTAACTTTATTCTTGTTGACGCAATTCCTCATTCGGCAGACGACAATACCGATTGCTATCTGAAAAATGTCATGAGTATTTCATTCAACACCCTTCAAAGCGGTTATCTCGCAGGCTATATTGCAGTAATGAACGGCAATACAAATCTCGGATTTTTCGGTGAGTTTGACAGTGATGAGTCGGCAAGCTACGGCGCAGGCTTTGTTCAGGGAGCTGCTTATGCGGCGGATTCGTTCGGGATTCCGGTTACGGTTGACTGGGCTGATTACGATTCTGCCTTGATTGACTATGATTATGATTTTACTATTACAGCCTGCTATGAAAAAATTGATGAGCAGAAAGACGATACCTTTACCGTAAATGTTATCGACGGCAGCGGTTCGGGAACTTATACAGACGGCAGCAATGTAACAATAACCGCCAATCCCGCACAGCCGGGTATGGTATTTGACCACTGGGAGGTTAAGAGCGACACTGACGGCGTTAAGGACAGTAAGGTAAACATTTCCTCCAAAACAAAAGAATCAATGAACCTTCTTGTTGAAAAATGCGACTGCACAATCACAGCGGTTTATAAAGAAATTGAGGGTACATATTATACTGTTGAGGTTATGTCAAATGACGGCGAAAGCGTTGAGGCAGCCTATAATGCATATGAAGGCGGCAGCTGCGCGGTTACAGCGCCTGTTGCACCGGAGGATATGGTGTTTGACCATTGGGAATGCAGTATTGCCGATGCGGTTGAAGATGTTAATTCAGCGTCAACAAATGTTTCTGTCGGCACAAGCAATATTGTTCTTACTCCGATATACGAATATTCTAAAGAGCCTACATTCAACATTACTGTTGTAACCGGCGAAGGCGGAAGCGGAGAATCGACAGGCTCGGGTTCATATGTCGCCGGCGATGTTGTAGAGGTTAAGGCCGCTGTCCCCGAAGATGGTTATATGTTTTCACATTGGGAAAATGCCGATGCATACAATCAGGGCACAGGAATTTCAATGGATAACGAATATTATTGGGATACCACATTTGAAATGGTTGACAGATACGCAGCAGTTTGCGAAACTATGTTTGATAATGGCGTTACGGCGATTTTCGGCGGCGGCAATTCAAAGGCTGACTCTGTATTTACCGCAAGGTGGAATTTTGATTACGACCTTAATGTGATTACCGCAGGTCCAAATAACGGTGACGCTTACACAACTATAGTTAAAAATTACGGCGAGGCTGTTAAGGATTGTCTTGCTGATTTCAAAGGCGGTTCAATTTCGGTTGCCGACTGTTCAACTGACGGTATTTACGCAAGCTATGTTTCCGATGATGAGGAGATACAGGCTTCTTATGACGAGGTGTATTCAGCGCTTGCAGATTCATCAGTTGAGCTAATCAGTGTTCAAAAGAGTGCAGGCTATGACTTTTGTAAATATTATAACGAGAAAAAGCTTTCCAAATGCCTGACCTTGAAGGGTATGTTTGTTGAGGGCATTTCAATCGGCTGACAGCAGCAAAGCTTAAGCAGGGCTTCCTTAGCTGAGGTGCCGTAACGAAGGTTTTGAAATTAAGTAAAAACAATCGTTACGGCATTTTGCATTTTACAACAATAAAATAAAGATAATTTTAATATTGGAGGAAAATGCAATGAAATCATTATATGAAGAATTAAACGGAAGTTATGTTGAGGTTGGGGATGTTCAAATTCCTGCATTAGTATCAACTGATACGAATTATGAAATAGGTTTTTGGGGACAAAGACATAAAGAGTATTTGAAAGAACATCATAGAGTTATCTATTACAATTTGCTAACACAATGCAAACTTAATTCATATCTGCGCAAGATTGATATTAGAGCAACAAAAATGTACGATATGCTTGTCAAACAACTTGCTGAAAGTCAAGGCATAACAGAACAACTTAAAGCTAACGATATGATGGCTTGGATTGGTGCTATGAACAATATCGCAAATCAAGCAAGAGAAATTATATATAAGCGGTACAAATTATTCCGCTTCTTATGCATATGATAACCGTGGCAATATCACAAGCAAAACCTTTAACGGAACAAGTACAACATTTTCCTATTCAAATGATGGCTGGAATGATAAGCTCACCTCCGTAAATAGTACAGCATTGACATATGACGCAAATGGTAATGTACTGACATATGGCGATAAGTCGTTTACTTGGTCAAGTGGCAGGAATCTTGCACAAATAACCGACGATGACAATACTTATTCCTATACATATGATGAAAACGGCATCAGAACAAGTAAAACAGTAAACGGTGTAACAACATACTACAATACAAAAAATGGTGTTATCTTGTCACAGAGTGACGGAACAAATACAATGTATTTTCAGTATAATACAAATGGTGTTCCAATCGGTTTTATTCATAATAATACTCAGTATTTCTACACTACAAACCAAATGGGCGATGTAACAGGTATTGTTAATGCACAAGGAAACTCCATTACTCAATATTCATATGATGAATGGGGTAACACATTAAGCGCATCAGACAATGATATTGCAAGTATTAATCCTCTCCGTTATCGAGGTTACTATTTTGATAGCGAAACAGGCTACTATTATCTTCAATCACGATATTATGATACTAATATCTGTAGATTTATAAACTCTGATGATATTTCTTATGTTGATAAAAATGTTAAATTATCTACTAATATTTATTCGTATTGTATGAATAATTCAGTAAACGCTGTTGATCCAGATGGGCATTTTATAATTCTTATTATTTTACTTGTTAGAGCAATTTCAATAACTAATTTGATTTCAAAATATAATAGTTCTACATATTTTGAAACTGGAAACAAAACATTAGGAAAAGGTTATATAAAAATCCATATTGAAAAAAATGGTTTTTATAAAGATATTTACGAAGCCTGTAAAATAGATGCAAGTACAACATATGGAACATTAGCATCATATGCAGAAAAAAGGTTTTATCAAAAAACAGGCAGAAATATTTATTTTACAAATGATTGTATGAAAAATGAAATCAAACTTCATGTTGACGCATTCTTTTGGTATAAAGGCTTAAGAGACTATATTAATCCAAATAAATTTATGTCCTGCCCAGCTATTATTTATGGTGGAGCATGGATACAAAAAGAAAAAGGGCAAAAAACAAGGGATAAAATTTATAATTCAACAAGAGTTATTGATATTCTTGAATCTGAAGTTTTTAGTTATCAGGCAATTGCTTTTGATTATTATTATGGAATAAGAAGTGACTATAAAGGCAAAAAAACAGATCCGTATTATAAAATGAATTATTCAACTTTTTTAAAAAAAAGCATGAAATAATTAAATAAGGAATGATTTTTATTGAAAAATAGTTTTAATAATAAAACAAAAAAAGAAATAATAGTAATTTGCACAGTTATTTTATTATTATCGTTGGTATTTGTTTGTTTTATACTATATAATGTTAGTGCTTCTGAATGCTATATAGGAAATTATGACGAGTATATTTGTTATAATGGGGAAGTCTATTATAAAATTTGTGAAGAGAATAAAGCTTTATTTTCAAAAGAAACCTTAATCCATTATGATGAATCTATAATAATTAATTATGATGATTTAGAAAAAAGAACATCTATTATTAAAGGAATTAATATTAAGACAAGATTTTTTACTGAAAAAGTAAGAATTGTTTATGATAATGAAACACACGATAATATTGTTTTTTTGACTCTTGATCATTTTTTGGATACTTGTGATTATATAAAAATTAATGAATGATATCAGCTTAAAAATTCATCCTTATCTCAAAGTAATACAACTTCCTCTGATACTAAGAATAATCAAAACTGTAAACGGCGTAACCACATACTACAATACAAGAAATGGTGTTATCTTATCTCAATCAGACGGAACAAACACAATGTATTTTCAGTATGATACGAACGGTGCTCCGCTTGGATTTATATGGAACGGTACGCAGTATCTGTATATGACCAACCAGATGGGTGATGTTATATCCATAACAAATGCTCAGGGTAATGAGCTTGTTCAATATGAGTATGACGAGTGGGGTGCATTAGGTTCTGTAACCACCATAAATGATACTGATGAGGAAAAAGCTATTGCAAATGTCAATCCTTTGCGTTATCGTGGATATTATTATGATAATGAAACAGGGTATTATTATCTTCAGTCAAGATACTATGATGCAAGCATTTGTAGATTAATTAATGCAGATGATTCCCAAATTGCTAAAGACTCAAAAGAGGTATTATTAAGCTCAAATCTTTTTGCTTATTGTTGCAATGATCCAATTAATAATATAGATTTTGATGGCTGCAAATATTTGCCTTCACAAAGTTATATGTACAAAGGAACTACTCCACCTAAAGACTTCGGAAAACAAAAGCTTTCAGAAAGTGGTATTACAATGTTAAAAGCTTGTGAAAGTTTTCATTCAAAAGCTTACAAAGCTCTATCTTCAGAAAAATACTATACTATTGGATACGGTCATTATGGTTCAGATGTAAAAAAGAATCAAACAATTACAAAGTCAAATGCAGACAAACTTTTAAGAAGTGATATAAAAATATATGAGAAAAACCTTAATAATTTTTTAATTGATTGTAGAATATATTTGAATCAAAAACAATTTGATGCATGTATTATAGACTCATATCAACGTGGACAAAACATGTGGAAAAATGGTATTTGGGTAAAATATGATTTACCTTGTTTTTTAAATAGATATAGAATTTTTAATGATAACAAGCACCATCGGTCATTCAATGAAATAAATTCGGCATTTCAAGGCACCGTGAGTTCTGCTGCTGGGTTAAAAAAACGAAGATTGTCTGAAGCTAGGCTTTTCTCTGGAGGATTTTATTGTACAACCACTAAACAAGTTTATGGATAAATGAAAAGTTTGAAAGTAGAGGAAATAAATGATAGTAGAAAAAAGGGCACAAGAAAACAGACTACCAAAAAAAGTAGTCTAAAAAAGAAGGGTAAAAAATCAGGAAGTAACGATATATCCTTGCCTTTGAAGAATAAAGATAGCTTCATTAAGAGAAACTTTGCAGTGGATAGGAGGCAAATCTGATTTACGATAAAGCTCAGGATTGTAAAGCTCGTTCTTTTTAAGAATATTGTAAATAGCAGTAAGAAGCATTCTTGCAATGGCAATAATGGCTTTCTTGTGACCTCTGCGTTTTTTAATGTTAAGATAACGATTTCTGATTTCAGGATGTTTGTTACCTTTGATGACAGCAAGAGCACACTGAACAAGCAAAGGTTTGATGTAAGCACCGGCTCTTGAAATTCTCGTGGTTTTCTTTTTGCCGGCACTTTCGTTATTCTGAGGAGTTAAACCTGCCCAAGAGCAAAGATGTTTTGATGTTGGGAACACGGACATATCAACACCGATTTCTGAAATTATGGAGAGAGCAGAAAAGGATTTGATACCCGGAACAGTCATAACAAGGTTGACTTGCGGCAGGAACTTCTCGGCAATATTGAGAATAACCGATTCAAGATTTGCTTTGCAGGAATCAATAGAATCCATATGGGAACGAATGATTTTAAGTTTTTCAGCTTGTTCAGGACAGATGTTACCGTCAACAGCAGCAAGTATTTCTTCATCGGTAGATTTCATTGCTTTTGTTCTGAACTGAGACACATTGGAAATTTTTTGAGATGGATTCAGAAGAATAGCATTGATAATGTTTGATGAGGCTTTACCAAATACATCAGTGAAAACATCATCCAATTTGATATTAGATACAGTTAAACAATTCTGTGCATGGTTTTTCTCACCGACATTGAAATTAGTAAGCTTGTTTCTGTAACACATTAAATCTCTTAATTGTCGAATATCGGCAGGAGGAATAAAGCTGCCTGAAACTAAATCGTGTTTGAATATATCAGCAATCCATTTAGCATCACGCTTATCGGTTTTCTTACCCCGAATAGCTTTAACATATTTCGGATGAGCAAGGACGATATTGCAGGAGGCTTCAAGAATATTGTAAACAGGAATCCAATATTTACCTGTCGATTTCATACAAACATCTTTGCAATTATTCTCTGCAAGCCATAAAGCACAATGCCTGAGTTCATTGGTAAAGGTTGAAAAGCGTTTGCTTTTGTAAGTGG
>CAZYDW010000039.1:0-12370 GCA_964646445.1 uncultured Bacteroides sp. | reverse complement strand
GTTCGCAGGCCCCATTTCAAGCGAGCTTGATGGAGCGCTGCTCCGATTTAAATTTATTATAGCACAAAGATTATTAAATCTCAATAAAATATGTGTGAAAATTGCATTAACAAAAAATATTATTGAGTATTTTTTAAAATCCTATTGACTTTTGTGCAAATTTAATATAAATTTAATATGTAGTGTTTTGTTTTAAACGATTCGTACAATTTTGAAAGGGGAATCCTGAAGATGAATAAATATGTGAAAAGGGGCTTGAGCCTTGCTCTTGCAGCAGGTCTTATAGCAAGCTGTTTTGCAGGTTGTAAAAAAGTTAATTATGTTACAAACGGTGCAATTCAGGCAATTAATGAAATTAAGGACGGCAGCTGGCAAAATTCCGACAGCGCGGACAGCGACTCCGATATTAACAATGACCCTATTGTTATTGATGAGCTTACACCGAATACATACGGCGGAGTTGAGTTCAACACGCTTGAGGATGTTGCTAACTACTATGTTGAGGCTTATAATTATACAAAGAGCCTTACCGCAGAATATATTGATGATCAGGGCGAAACCGTTACATTCTATAAATTACTCGGAGATGAAAATCTTTCAGTCGGCGATGTAATGATTGACGGAACGGCGAACGCGATTATTAATAAGCTTGTTCCCGGTATTGTTAGCGGTTTGTTCTCTGCCAACATTTATGGCCTTGTTCCTTGTTATAACAGAAATCCCGAACTTGATAATAACCTTAAAGATGATACGCGTAAGGCTGATCATGATTTCAGAACATCAGGAATTACAGCAGATGATATCCTTGCCGCTAATGTAACTGATAACGGTGACGGCACGATTACACTTGTTATTCAGCCTAAAATCGGTCAGATGAGTACCCGCGGCGATGATTCACAGGGTCGTTTCTTTGAGGTTCTCGGCGATATCGGCAGCACGGTTGCAAATATCAGCGTCGTTTCATTTGCACAGGGCACTGCTGACGAAAATGTTGTTGTCGCTTACAAGGGCGGCACGGTATCTGTTAAGATTGACACCGCAACAAAGGAAATTGTTGAGGCTGATTATAAAATGATTGCAAATGTTGAGGTTAATCACGCAACGGTAACTGTTATTAAGGATAAGAGCGCATCACTTCTTATCACTTATACAAACCATTATCCTGCAACTGATAAGTATCTCATGGAAACCAAGGGTCTCACAAGAAAATAATTTCATTGTTTAAATCGGAGCAGCGCTCCATCAAGCTCGTTTGAAATGGGGCCTGCGAACGATTGCAACCTACGCAGGGAGCGTTAGCTCCTCAGGGTTTCAGTGGGAGATTATCACTCCCACTGAAATTCTGAAATGGACCCCGCCGCCTAAGAGGCGGGGGACATCGGCGAAGGTTATAAAAGCGCTAAAGGCTCTGTCTCACTTTTTTAGTGAGACAGAGCCTTTTTTGTAATCAAAAAGGTCGTTTGGTGAGATATCAAAAATCCGGCAGAAGGCGATTATTTCAATATCCGTGACAAATCTTTTTCCGCATTCAATTCTCTGAATTGCATTTTTATCAACATCAATGCCTATCAGCTGAAGCCTGTCAGCAAGCTGGCGCTGGCTCGTTTTCGGTGTCATCAGCATGCGCAGCTGAGCAATCTTTTCACCGCAAACATTGTTTCTGCCTTCTTTTCCCTTATTCTTGAACATAATGTAAATTCCCCTTGTTTTGACATTTAGTGCTTGTCAACAAGAATATTTTGTGTTATAATCAGGATTAATATGACATTTAGTAAATGTCATTTAATAAAATAGTGAATGTCATTTGATAAAAATAAAAATAAACTAAAGAAAAAGTTAAGATACATCAAAGTCTATTGTAAAATTCAGTATATTTATATAAAGTAATTTCAGTAATTCAATGGCTTATTGACGAAAAACTACATATATGATAAATCCGTCGCGGATTATTACTAAACGAAATATGAAGCCGACGCTTGCCACTCCCGAATGACGGGCAGGCTCTTATTGAAAGGAATATATAAATGAAAAATATCCTTGAATATATTGAGGCAAGCGCAGAGCAGTATCCTGATAAAAAAGCATTCATTGACGCCGACAGTTCAATCACATACCGTGAACTGTTGCACACCGCTCGAAACATAGGAACAGCTCTTTCATCAACAAAAACAAAAAACAGACCGATTGCCGTTTATATGGACAAGAGTGTCAACACCCTGCCGTGTATTTTCGGTGTAACATACAGCGGCAATTTTTACATCGTTATTGACTCTGAAATGCCGAGTGAAAGAATTGATAAAATTTTCAAAACACTCTCACCCGTTGCCGTACTGACTGATGAAAAGCATATTGATAATGCAGAGAAGCTTGATTTTGACGGTGAAGTATTCCTGTTTGAAAAAGCAAGCAAAGCTGCCGCTGATAAGGACATACTTTCAAAAATCCGTTCAGAGCAGATTGATACAGACCCACTGTACGCGCTTTATACATCGGGTTCAACAGGAATGCCGAAAGGCGCTGTGCTCAGCCACAGAAATGTTATTGCATATACCGAATGGTTTGAAAGCTGCTTCAAAATTAACAGTGAGACCGTTTTCGGAAATCAGACGCCGTTTTACTTTTCAATGTCAGTATCTGATATATATTCAACAATAAAAAGCGGGGCAACCCTTTGCATTATTCCGAAAGCATATTTTTCATTTCCAATAAACCTTATTAAGTTTATGAATGAAAAAAAGGTCAACACAATTTACTGGGTACCGTCTGCAATTTCTATTGTTGCCAATCTGAAGCTCTTTAAGTACGCAAAGCCGAAATATCTTAAAAAAGTCCTTTTTGCAGGCGAGGTTATGCCGACGAAGCAGCTGAATTACTGGATTAATAATCTTGATAAAGATATACTTTACGCTAATCTCTATGGTCCGACAGAAACTACCGACATCTGCACATATTACATAGTTGACAGACAATTTGAGGACGGCGAGTCCCTCCCCATCGGCCGGCACTGTGATAACTGCGATGTTATGATTGTCAATGACAAAAACGAGCTTGCAAAGCAGGGTGAAGAGGGCGAGCTTTTTGTCCGCGGTTCGTTTGTGTCATACGGTTATTATAACAATACAGATAAGACAAATGATGCATTTGTTCAAAATCCGCTTCATAATTACTATACTGAAATTGTTTATAAAACAGGCGACCTGGTCAGGGAAAATGAAAAGGGTGAGATAATGTATATCACCCGTAAAGACTTCCAGATTAAGCGTATGGGATACAGAGTTGAGCTTGGTGAAATCGAGACAGCCGCAAGCGGTATTGAAAATATGGAGGAGGCAGTCTGCGTTTTTGATAAATCAAAAAATCAGATTATACTTGTATATCAGGGCAGAAAGCTCAGTGACACCGATATTCTTACCTGCCTGAAAGGGAAAATCCCGTCATATATGAGACCTGACAGAATTGAAAAGGTCAGGGTAATGCCCCATAACCAAAACGGCAAAATTGACAGAAACGCCGTCAAAAAAATGATGTGCGAATGACTGTAACTATGCGCCGATGCCCCGACTCTCAGGCGGCGGGGTCCGCTTCTGAATTTCAGCGGGAGTGATAATCTCCCACTGAAACCCTGAGGAGCTAACACGCCCTGCGCAGTTTGCAATCGTTTACAAGCCCCGTTTCAAGCAAGCTTAACGGAGTGCGCTATACAATTTAAAGCTAAGGAGAATAAATTATGGACAGACTTATTGAAATTTTAGAGGCACTGAAACCTGATATGACTTTTACCGCAGATACAAAAATTGCCGACGATAAAGTCTTTGACAGCATGGGATATATTTCACTCGTTGCTGAAATTTCAGATGAATTCGATGTTGATATTTCACCTGTGGATATTGTGCCTGAAAATTTTGCAACAGTCGCCTCTATATGGCAGATGATAGAAAGACTTACTGACGAGGACTGATTAATGACTTACACCTCTTTTGAATTTTTTATAATTTTCTTTGGGGTAACATATTTTCTATATAGCATCTTTCCTAAAAAGGCAAAGTGGTGCATACTGCTCGCAGGCTCTGTTCTTTTTTATTTCATTGCTTCAAACGGATACTTTGAATTCATAATTATAAGTGCGCTTGTTGTTTGGCTTGCAGGCTTGATTATTTATAAATTAAATCTTACATTTAAGGAAAAGAAAAAGCTTGTCCCGAAGGAAGAAAGAAGAAAGCTTAAAAATAAATATAAGAACTATAAGCTGACTGTACTCGCAGCTGCAGTAATTATCAACATCGGATTTATTCTGGTACTTAAATATGCAAATTTCTTCGGCAGTACAATAACCTCTGTTTTCAATATTGACATAACGGTAATGAAATTTGTTCAGCCGCTTGGTATATCCTTCTATACCCTTCAGGCAATAAGTTATATCACAGATGTATATAGAGAAAAATATCCCGCCTGCAAAAATCCGCTAAGGATAACGCTTTACCTTTCATTTATGCTTACCGTTGTTGAAGGCCCTATCGCAAGATATGACCGGCTCGCAATACAGCTTAACGAGGGTAAAGCCTTCAGCTTTAAAAATCTGAGCTTCGGCGCGCAGCTTGTTGTTTGGGGACTTTTCAAAAAGGTTGTTATTGCTGACAGAGCAGCAGAGCTCGTCAATAATGTTTTTGACTCAACACATTTCCCGAGCGGTGTTGTGGTCATTGCCGCAATATTATTTTATACATTGCAGTTATACTGTGATTTTTCGGGAATTATGGATGTTGTCAGCGGTCTCGGTGAGATGATGGGCATTGAAATGCCGGTGAACTTTAACCGACCGTTCTTCGCAAGGTCCATTAACGAATTCTGGCAGAGATGGCATATTACTCTCGGCGCTTGGCTCAGAGATTATATTTTCTATCCTGTTTCTCTTTCAAAGCCGTTTATGAAACTTACTAAATCTGCAAGGAAGAAATTTAATCCATACTACGCAAACCTTATCCCCACTGCAGCCGCGCTGTTCTTCGTATGGCTCACAAACGGTTGGTGGCACGGTGCCGCATGGAAATATATTATATACGGACTTTATTATTATGTCCTTATGATGATAGGACTTTTTTCAGAGCCGCTGAGTGCGAAAATCTGCAAAGCACTATGTATCAACAGGAAATCAAAAGGCTTTAGGCTTTTTCAGACGGTAAGGACATTTGCAATAGTAAACATTGGTATGCTTATATTCAGAGCAACAAATCTCAAGACCGCTGCGGTTATGCTGAAAACAATATTTGTTAATCCAAATCTCAAGTCACTTGCAGTAGGTGCAAAGAACGGACTCGGACTTGATCTCAAGGATTATGCAATATTAATTGCGGGTGCACTTTTAATTTTAATTGTAGGTATTCTTCAGGAAAAAGGAATCAATATAAGAGAAAGAATCGCAAGGCTGCCGTTCGTTGTAAAATTTTTTATCTATATGGTATCAATATTCTCTGTTATCATTCTCGGTGCGTATGGCGAACATTACGGTTCGGTTGACTTATTATATGCTGACTTTTAGAAAATAGTGTGAAAAATCACACTGATTTGATTGCATTATCCGGTTGCGGTACCCAAAATTTTGTTCGGTCAAAGTATTGCCCTCCAACATTTTGACCGCTGCCGGTTCTTTTTGCTCCCTTTATCTCGCAAACGAACCCCTCAAAATTTGCCTGCGGCATAATTTTGAAATGGCTGAATTTCCATTATACGCCTTGCCCGGCTGCGGCAAGTCGTATGGATGATTTTTAATAATATATATGCAGCCGGAAAGGCTATGGAAATTAGTGTGAATGAAAAAAAGAAAAAGAGAATCGATAAAAAAATAGTTGTCAGCGGAATAAAAGCTGTTTCTTTCTTCATTGTTTTTGTTATTCTGCTTGAGGTTTTCAGCCTTACGATTTTCTCAAAATCAGCAGCAACGAAGTACAAAAACAAGCATAAGAATGCTTACAGCTACACCAATGAGATTGAAAATACAATCCAGCTTATTGCCCTTGGTAACAGTGATTTGTACTCTGCTTTAATTCCCGTAAAGCTGTGGAATGAACAGGGATACACCAGCACGGTTATATCCTCCCCGCGACAGACAATTATGGAAACATATTCACTCCTTGGTGATGCACTGGAAAACCAGAATCCCGATATCGTCCTTATTGAAACAGATATGCTTTATGACGGAATTGCTGTTAATGTTCAGGATACCGATGAGCAGAAAATAAGTTCCCGAGAGCTTCCTCTTATTCCATATTTTACAAATGACAAGCTGACAGGGGATATCGAAAATCATTTTTCTGTCTTTATGCTCCATGACAGATGGAAGCAGATGATTACAACAAGCAATAATGAAAAGGAAGACGATACTCTCTGTGAGCACGGCTACTATTTCAGCAAAAAAATCCATCAGACATATGAAAATAATTATATGGATGCTACAACAAGGGTTGAGAAAATACCGAACGAAAATGTATATTATCTTAACAAAATCAAAGAGCAGTGTGACAGCATAGGAGCAAAGCTTTTGCTTATTGAGCTTCCGTCAACTGTATCATGGTCATATCAAAGGCACAATGCACTTGTTCAATACGCTGATGATGAGGGAGTTGAGTTTATTGATTTCAATCTTTTATATAAGGATATAAAGCTCAACTTTAAAAGAGATTTCCGTGATAACGGCAACCACCTCAACTACTATGGCGCAAGAAAGGTTACTGTTTATCTTGGCAACTACATTGACCAAAACTATCAGCTGACCGATAACAGGGAAGATGAAAAATACAAATACTGGAACGACTTTACGGATGAATTTATTGATAAATACGCAATTAAAGTTTTCTAAAGAAAAAAAGGACTGCCTTCGCGAGGCCGTCCTTTTTCTTTTGGTTTAATGCCTTGAAGGCAGTTTCGGCAGTGAGAGCAAAGCAAAGAACCGTCTGCTTGATTGGCGGCATATGATTAAAATATATTATTTTAAATGATTTTGTTGCTTTTAGACTTTTCAGAATGTATAATACAATTAATTATATTTATACAATCGTAAGATTTAAGGAGAGCCTATGAATATCAAAATTTCGCCGTCTATGCTTGCAGCCGATTATGCTGACTTGAGGTCAGAGCTTGAAAAATGTGAAAAAGGCTGTGCCGATTTAATTCATCTTGATGTTATGGACGGCCATTTTGTGCCGAACATCTCAATAGGCGCGCCTGTAATAAAAGCTATGAAAAAGGTTTGCGGCATTGCGTTTGATGTGCATCTTATGATTTCAGACCCCTTAAAGTATATTGATGATTTTATTGATGCCGGCGCCGATATTATAACATTTCATACGGAATGTGAAAGTGATATTCAAAAAACCATTGATAAAATAATTGCAGGCGGGGCAAAGGCGTCGCTTGCCGTTAAGCCGAACACACCGATTGAGGAGGTTTATCCGTATCTCGATAAGCTTTCAATGGTGCTTGTTATGACAGTCGAGCCCGGCTTCGGCGGTCAACGCTTTATGGAGAGCACTATGCCGAAAATAACCGCGCTGCGAAAAAAATGCCCGGATATTGATATTCAGGTTGACGGCGGCATAAACCCCGACACAATTAAAATTGCCGGCAGGGCAGGCGCCAATGTTTTTGTTGCCGGCTGTGCAATATTCAAAAGTGATAACCCCGCAAAAACCATTGAGCTGTTAAAGGAAAATGCAAAACCGTGAAAAAGAAACGCTTTTATAACTATAAAAAACGAGGCAAAAAATGGACAGAGCAGCAGACCGGCAGAAAAATATATTTTGCAGACAAATATATTGAAGCAGGCAGCGGCTTTAATAAATTCGATGATAATCGCTCAAAAACAAAAAAGCCTTTTTTTACAAAGGACAATATGCAAAAATCAGCTAAATATTTTATTATTATACTTTGCTGCGTCTTTGTTGTTTTTGCGGGATATACCGCTATGGATGTTCATATGCAGCGAAATGCCATGCCTATTGCCGACGAAAATGTTAATCAGTCAAACGGAGTTGCCGATATTGCCGTTGAGGTTAAGGGCAGCTATGTTGATTCGGTTTCGCTTGACGGCGGAGTAATACTTGCGTCGGTAATAAATGAAACACTTAAAAGCGGTTATACAAGCGTTGCGTTTGACCTGAAAAGAAGCGACGGCACAATCGGCTATCAAAGTCAGCTTGCAACAATTGATATGTACGGTGCAAAGTCCTCGTGTGCAAATGACGCCGAAGGGTCAATTAAAAGATTCAGTGAAAATGACATTATGCCGATAGGTGTTATATCCTGTTATAAGGATAATGTTTTGCCGGCGAATGATTTAAGCACTGCACTTACCGTGAACGGCGGGATTTATACTGATGATGCGTCAAACACATATCTTAACCCGGACAGTGAAAGCGCATATAATTACATTAAAAGTATTGTTGAAGAAGTCAGCGGTATGGGTGTGAGTGTATTTATTTTAAAGGATTGCGATTTGCCCGACGAAATAAAATCACCTTACAATGACGGCTTTACTGCCCTTGCGCAAAAGCTTTATAATGATTTGGGCAATGACATAAAATTAATGAACGGTGTTGATATTACCATATCTTCATCAAGCGTCAAGGCAATTGAAAAGGAATGGCTTGAAAAAACAGAGGATATAGACGGCGATAACATAGTTTTTTGCGTAACGGCAAAAAGCAGTGAAAATGTCACAAATGTATTAAACAGCAAAGGCAATGTGAATTATATAATTACGCAGTAGGTGATTTTATGATGAGAAAAATCAGTTTGTTTTTGATTTGCGCGGCTGTATTAACGGCTGTGGTTTCGTTGCCGCATATGGTGTTTGCACAGTCGGATGACCCTAAATTAATCTCGATAAGCTTTAAAAATGCAGCTATTGACAGCGAGTTTTCGCCCGATGTGCTTGAATACACCGTTACATTAGACGATAATACCATAACACCTACTCTTGAAAGCTACAGCATTAAAGGCGATGCCGAAATATTTATTGACTATAATTTTAATAACGCCGATAATCCTACAGGCATAACGGCTACACTGCAATACGATACCGGCAGCAGGATTTATAACTTTGAATATTCAAATCCCGCTGAATATAAAATCAACAGCAACAACTGCTTGTCAGCGATATATTGCTCATACGGCGAAATAAGCCCTGAAATCAATGACAAGGATACAGCATATAAGCTTTACATACCTTATGATTTAAAGGATTTTTGCATAACTCCTGTAGCGCAGGATATTAATGCACACTGCACATCAGCCAATATTTTGCTTAACGAAGGTCAGGAAACAGAGCTTACTGTTTTCTGCACAGCGTCTGACGGCAGCGCCAGGGAATATCTCATAAAAATAAAACGGGTTGACAAAACACTTCAACAGGTTAAAGCAGAGCTTGCAGCCGGCAACGACTCATTTGTTGACGGCACCTTGCTTTATCAAAGACCTGAATTTTTAATTACGGTGTGCTCGGCGGCGGCAGGTGTTGCTGTTATAGCTGTTTTGTTTGCAGCTACAAAGCGAATAACGGCAAATTTATATGATAAGGATGAAAAACCATTCTACAGCTCGGTGGAATAAAATCATGAAAGGAGAGGCTCAAATGGAATTTAATATTGACGATTTAACGCTTGAGGAAATAACCTCTCAAATCCATAACCTTTTTGATAAAAAAAAGTATTCTCAAATTAAAGAAATATTGGCGCAAATCAATCCGGCCGATACAGCTTCTGTTTTTGAGGAGTTTAAAAACGAACAGAGGGTTTTGCTCTTTCGCCTGTTACCTAAAGAGGAAGCGGCAGAAACCTTCGTAGAGCTTGACAATGATACGCAGGAGGCGCTTATAACTGCGTTTTCGGATTCAGAGCTTCGTGAGGTAATTGATGAGCTTTACCTTGATGATACCGTTGATATTATTGAGGAGATGCCGGCAACCATTGTTAAAAGAATTTTAAGAAATACCGACAGTCAAACAAGGGCGTCAATCAATACACTTTTGAAATATCCCGAGGACAGCGCAGGCTCTATTATGACGCCTGAGTTTGTTGATTTGAAAAAATATAATACCGTTGAGGATGCTTTTAAACGAATAAGGCGTACGGGCGTTGACAAGGAAACCATATATACCTGTTATGTTACGGATAAATCAAGGCACCTTATAGGCGTAACAACAGTTAAGGAGCTTTTGCTCCATGAATACGACGATAAAATTGAGGACTTTATGGAAACCAATACGATTTTTGTAAACACTCATGATGACAAGGAAGTTGCCGTTCAGCTTTTTGATAAGTATAATTTTCTTGCGCTTCCCGTTGTTGATATGGAAAACAGGCTTGTCGGTATTATCACGGTTGACGATGCTATGGATGTATTGCAAGAGGAAAACACAGAGGACATCCATAAGATGAATGCTATTGTTCGCACCAGTGAAAAGCCTTATTTAAAAATGAGCGTTTTTGAAACATGGAAATCTCGTATCCCATGGCTTATGCTTTTGATGGTAAGCGCAACCTTTACCGGTATGATTATTACGGCGTTTGAGGATAAGCTGTCGGCACTGATTGTTTTAACCTCTTTTATTCCGATGCTTATGGATACGGGCGGTAATTCAGGCGGCCAGGCAAGTGTTACGATTATCCGTGCGCTTTCGCTTAACGAGATAGATTTAAAGGATATTTTTAAGGTTCTTTGGAAAGAGATAAGAGTCGGCTGCGTGTGCGGCGTATCACTTGCTGCTGTCAATTTTGCTAAAATTTGGCTTGTAGATAAGCTGTTAGTCGGTGTTGACGGTATAACCTTAAAGGTTGACCTTGTTATCAGCCTTACGCTTATAATTGAAATTATATTTGCTAAGATAGTAGGATGTACTCTGCCGATATTTGCAAAGAAGATGAAATTTGACCCTGCGGTTATGTCATCGCCGTTTATAACAACGATTGTTGATGCATTGTCCCTTCTTATTTACTTTGGATTAGCGACGGCAATACTGCATATATAACAAAATTAAGCCCTCCCTTGAGCTTGTCAAGAGAGGGCTTTGATGCGCTTTATCCGATTATTTTCTTTTTTGTGAATTTGATATATATGCCATATACAATCAAAAACAGCGTATAGCCAATCAAAACCGCACCGGCAACATCAGTTAAGTAATGCGCACCCGCAACAAGTCTTGTGAACGCCATTGCCGCTGTATATGCAAAGGCAAAAAGCAATGCAAGCGGGGCATATTTTTTAAGAGGCCTGTATGCCTTTAAGGCAGGATAAAGTAAAAATGATGTGCAGGCATAGAGCGTGTGACCGCTGGGGAAAGAATCGGCATGGCTGTATATGCCAATATCGCTGCCTTTCCTGTACCATGGTGTAAAGGCTGAAAAATCAGTGCCTTCAGCCATTAGCCTTGTAAGCTCGCCGCTTTTTCCGTCGCTAAGACCGTTTTCATTTAATATACCGTTTGAGTATGCTATCATTTCTCTTACACGAACACGGCTTGTAATGCCTTTAAATTCTTCAACTGTTTTATAGAATATGCCAAGCAGCACGCCTGCAAGAGCAAGAGCTTCGATTTTTTTCAGCTTTTCTTTATCAATTTTTTTGAAAACCAATATTGCGATAACCGCTATAGCAATGTTTATTATAAAATAAACGGGCTGTGAAAGGTTATCTGCACCTGCAAAATCAAGTATATTTTTTATGATGTTTTCAGTCAGCTTTTTCCAGCCTATTACCGAAAGAACAAAAAATGCAGCGGTTGTTAAAAGTCTTAATATGAAATTAAATATTTTATACGCTTTGCCCTGCGTGTTTTTAAAGGGCTTTATAAACGGCAAAAGCCTGCCTGTTACCGCAAGACATTCATTTAGATTTCGCCTGCATAAAAATATTACCGTAAACGCCGGTCCCCACAAGCCCCAATATACAAACTGACCGAAAGCCTCAAACAGCTTTACAACGGTATTTTGAGGATTAAAAAGATTAACTGTTATTTGAAGGTCATAAGCTGTGCCCGCAGCCATTGCCGCAGCAGCAACTATGTATATCAGCAGCGAGATAACAATAAGAGAGTTATTTTTGCTTTTTTTCATACTTGTGGACATACCTTTCCGCTTAGCCGCAAGGCACAAAAATAAAATGAAACAGCCTTGAGCAAAGCTTAAAAAATTCGACAGAACAGACTTGAGAAAGCAAACGCACTGCAAAACACGATGAGGTGGGCGGGTACAGTGTAATGCCGAACAAGCATATTTATGTGTGCACTCTTTCAAGCTTTCCCTCGCGATATATAAATATATATTATCATAAATTAAAATTAATTACAATAATAAAGAATACGGACAAGAGCCTGTCTTAT
>CAZYDW010000038.1:0-13618 GCA_964646445.1 uncultured Bacteroides sp. | reverse complement strand
AGTTCACTCGTAATGAACAGGTCGTCGGTTCGAATCCGACTATCAGCTCCAAAAAAAAGCCTCACTCGGAATACTTCGAGTGAGGCTTTCATTTTGCCCTCTGGGCAGCTGACGAAAATTTATTATTCATACAGGAAGCTTTTCTTTAATAAAATTTTTCCAAAAATACCGGATTTAAATAAATTTTATGAAAATCTTGAAAAGCCTATTAAACAGATGTATAATATACTTAATTTTTGTTGAGGATGTGAAAATAATGAAGATTTCTACAAAAGGGCGGTATGCGCTGAGACTTCTTGTTGATCTTGCAGAGCATAGTGACGAGGGCTTTATCGCTTTAAAGGATGTTGCGAAAAGGCAGGATATTTCAAAAAAATATCTTGAGCAGATTGTTTCTGTATTAAATAAGCCGGGTATTTTAATTACGAACAGGGGTTATCAGGGGGGATATAAGCTTGCCAAATCACCTGAAAAATATACCGTAGGCGACATCCTCAGAATTACCGAAGGCGGACTTGCTCCCGTAGCCTGCCTTGACCAGGAGGAAAATCTGTGCGAAAGAAGCAGGTTTTGCGCAACTCTGTTTGTCTGGGAGGGACTTTATAAAGCCGTTAACGATTATCTTGACAGTGTTACCATTAAAGATATACTTGAGCACAAAAAGGATATAACTGATTTTGACTATGTAATTTAACTTGTTTTTCAAATTGCCTTTCTGAAAAATTATGCTCTTATCTGTTCAAATGAATACATGGTTTTTGCATTATCATCAAGAGTATTAATTACAGTCAATGTGCAGGACGGATAAATAAAATCATTACGACTCGCGCTGTATCCGCCGGCTGAGCTTAATTGATAATATCTCCCGTTATAAAATGAGCACATATTGTTGCTGTGCTGATGTGCGCAGGAAATAAGCGTAATATATTGGTTATTTTTAATCACTTCGTCAAAAACATAATCATTTTCAATTTCGTCATAAGGATATGTTTTATACATATCAAATCCGTTATATGCCTCGCCGTTATCATAGGCTTCCTCAAAAGCGTTTGTCGGCATGTGGAAGAATACGCTTGTTTTGACCTTTCGTGAATTGACCTCATCATTCAGCAGGTTAGCCTGATTTTCTGAAATCGGCTGATATGAGCCGATTGCTTTCGGCTTTCTCACGCCGGAATCCATAACAGCTATGCTGTGAACCAATTCATCGTTATTGTAAACATCAATAATGAACTGCATTGAGCCGTCAATATTTTTTGCATTACCGCAGATGAAATGCTCATACTGCATCATAAAGGCAATAATAGACTCGTTGCTTCCGTCAATTTCAAAATCGTTATTGCCCGGTGCAAATGTCCAGGGCGTATCATATTCTTCAATAAGATTTGCAAACAAATCAATGGCGCCGAATTTATCGTATGTAAGCTTCAAATTGAAGCCGTCAACCAAATCACCGTCAACAACAATAAGGTCACAGGGTGTTTTATCCAAAATTATTTTTAAATCGTCAAGTGTGTGCTTATCATTCTCACACACACCGTTAAAGAAATGAGTATCATTGATTTTTAAAACCTTGAAAATACCGTTACTGTCGGTTGACAGTTTTATTTGTTCAGCCTCATATACTGCTTCGTAGCTATTGCTCGAATTTGACTTATCGCAGTTGAATCTGTAAAGCAGATATCCGCCGAAAGAACCGACCGCAATTATTATAATTGCCAGGATACAAGATATTGCTTTTAGAATTATTTTCTTTTTATGTTTATCCATAATAATAACCATAGCCTTTCAGTTCATTAAAAATCATCTCAAAATTAAAGTGTGCGTTAAAAGAGAATCAGCTAACTAACCTTGCAGGCAAAGCGGAGCGTTGCTGTGATTTAAACAGGCTTCAGAAAATATGCATTTTATCTCGTTTTGCGCCAGGTATTCGGGCTGAATAAAAGTATAATCGGGAAAAGCTCAAGCCTGCCTGCGAGCATATCGTAAATCAGTACAAGCTTTGATAAAACCGAAAACTGTGCATAATTGCCGATGGGTCCCACAAGCTCCAGTCCCGGACCTATATTGTTTATACAGGAGATTACCGCGGAAAAGGTTGTTGTAAAATCAAAATTATTCAGGGAGAGCAAAACGACCGATATTACAATATTTATAATATATGCGTTAAGGTAGGAATTAACGCCTTTTATTATGTTTTTATGGACAGTTTTATCATTCATTCTTACATTAACAACACTGTTAGGGCGAAGCATCTGCCTGAAATTTGCAAGCATTTGTTTAAACAAAATACTTATCCTTATTACCTTGAAGCCGCCGCCGGTTGAGCCGGCACAGCCGCCTACGCACATCAGCATCAGAAGTATTGCCTTTGAAAATGTAGGCCACATATTAAAATCGGCAGTGCAAAAGCCTGTCGTGCTCATAACGCTGTTTACACTGAAAAAAGCATCTCTTAAAGCAGTTGAAAAGCTGTTGTAGGATGAGCAGATATTTGATGTTATTAAGATAACGCTTGCGATATTCATAAAGATATATGCTTTCAGTTCTCCGTCCTTGAACACATTTGAAATTTTGCGCGTCAGTATAAAATAGTAAAGATTGAAATTTACACCGAAAAGGAACATAAAAACAATAAGCGTCCATTCGGTAAATGCACTGTGATAGCCTGCAATGGAATTGTTCAGCACCGAAAATCCGCCGGTGCCCGCGGTTGCAAGTGCGTTTACAACACAGTCGAAAAATCTGATGTTATCTCCGCTGATTTTGCTGCCTACAAACAAAACGAATATTTCAATAACAGTCATTGCAAGATAAATTATATAAAGTATTCTTGCACTTTCGGCAATTTTTGAAACAATCTTGCCCGCTGACGGACCGGGTACTTCAGCCCTCATAACAAACATTGAATTACCTTTTGCTTTAGGAACAACGGCTATCATAAAGGACAAAATGCCCATTCCGCCAATCCAGTGAGTAAAGGTTCGCCAGAACAGTATTGATTTAGGGAGCAGGCTCACCTTGTTTAAAATTGACGCGCCCGTAGTCGTAAAGCCTGAAACAGTTTCAAAAAACGCGTCAATATAGCTCGGAATACAGCCGCTTATTACAAACGGCAGCGCTCCGAGCGCCGACATTGTGAGCCAGCCGAGTCCGCAGACAACAAAGCCTTCCTTTGCGTGAATATCAAAATCAACGGGTTTTTTAAGCGTCAGTAAAAAGCCGAACATTTCAAAAATGAGTATCGGTATAACAAACGACATAAAATCCGCTTCGGGGAAACCGTTAATCGAATAATACATCAAAACAAAAAGCGGCAAAAGCATAAGTGCCCCGACGATTATATAAATTTTACCAAGTAAATAGCCAACTGCTTTGTAATTCATAAGCGCTCCTACTGAAGAATATCATTAAGACTTTTAATTCTTTTATCCTTTGAAACAACTATAACAAGGTCTTTGTTTTTTATGCAGTCATTACCACCGGGGAATATTGTTTCGTTGCCTCTGTTGATTGCGGCGATAAGAACATCCTTTTTAAGCTTGATTTTTGAAAGCGGCTTATCAAGAAAAGTAACATAATCGCCTGCAAGGAATTCTGCCGCCTCAACCTTGCCGTCAACAAGCTTATAAAGAGTTTTCATATAGGATGAGCTGATATTCTCCTTCGCTCTTATATACTGCGTTATTGACGATACGGAAAGCTCACTGACATTGATGCTGGTATCAAGTCCTATGTTATCAAGCAGCTTATTAAGGTTTGTATTATTAATTTTTGTTATTGTTTTTGATACCATAAGCTTTTGGGCATAAAGCGATACAAGAAAATTTGTTTCATCCGAATCCGTAAGCGTAACAACGGCGTCCATACCCTCAATGTCTTCTTCAAGCAGAAAATCATAGTTATTTGCGTCGCCGTTTAAAATCGTTGCATGAGGCACCATATCAAAAACAATTTCGCATTTGCTTTTATTCTTGTCAACAATAACAACATTTTTACCCAGATTTACAAGCATATCCGAAAGGTAAATGCCGACTCTTGAGCAGCCGATAATCATAATGTTTTTAATCGTATGCTTTTTTGAATTGACAAGCGCCTTGCTGATTGCCGCGAGCTTTTTATGTTCGCCTGTTATATGGATTCTGTCGTCCGGTTTAAATATAAAATCACCGTTCGGTATATATACCTCGCCGTCTCTTTCAACAGCGCATATCAGCATATTTGCGGTAAGCTTTGACGGAATACTGCTTATGCTGCAATTACAAAGTGCAGAATTATCTGTAATTTTATATTCAGCCATATCTATAAAACCGTTTGCAAAGGTTTCAACATTATTTGCTTCGGGGAACTGAAGCATACGGCATATTTCAAGCGCGGCAGTGAAATCGGGATTAACCATAAGTGATATGCCAAGCTCATTTCGCATAAAATCGAATTGAGCATTGTATTCGGGGTTTCTTACTCTTGCGACAGTATTTCTTGTACCGAGCTTTTTTGCAATAAGGCAAATCAGGATATTGCTCTCGTCTGAATTTGTTACCGCGATAACCAAATCAGATGCCTGAATATCCGCCTCCCTTAAAGCACCGATATGGGTGCCGTTGCCGCTGATGCCCTGAACATCAAATTTTTCAACAAGGCTCTCAATCTTTTTAGTATTATAATCAACTACCGTAACATCGTGTCCTTCGCCGCTCAAGCTTTTGGCAAGTCCTCTTCCGAGCTTGCCGGCACCGATAATTATAATTTTCATCTCTGCCTCCAGCAATTCATATAAGTTGTCCGATATACATATTATAATTCTTTTTTAAAATTAATCAACAAAAATTTTCCCGATTGACAATTATATTATGTTATGCTATTATATTTTTTACAGATATTGCGCAGTATTATGCGCTTATACACAATATCTGCCCTGTACCTTGACAATTTAATGCGGCGTACATAATTTTTCTTCAAAGCGCCATGAGCCTGCATATGCAGGATAACGAGGTAAAGAGTTATCGAATTTTCGGCGGATGCTCTTTCGTATGTCTTCGGTGCGTTATGAAACGGCAAAAGCAGCCGGTAACGGCTGTCACAAATTCGTTTCAACGAAGCAACGGTTAAAATCATATTTTCGGTCATATGCTATTTATGACTTGCTTTTGATACAGAACGGAGAATTAGTGTGAAAAATCACATTAATTCGAATCATATCACCCTCAAAATTTGCCTGCGGCATAATTTTGAGATGGTTAATTTTCCATTATACGCCTTGTCCGGCTGCGGCAAGTCGTATAGATGATTTTCAATAAACTATTTGCAGCCGGAAAGGCTATGGAATTATTATGTGCGGAATTATTGGTTATACAGGCTTCAGTGAAGCAAGAGGTATATTGTTAAAGGGTCTTAAATCGCTTGAATACAGGGGTTATGACAGCGCGGGAATATCCGTTTATCATCCTGATTTCAGGGAATGCCTTACAACTAAATGCAAGGGCAGGGTAGAGGACCTTGAAAAAAGAACCTCTGACATTAAGGGGAGCACGGGAATAGGCCATACAAGATGGGCAACCCACGGCGGAGTAAGCGATGAAAACTCACATCCCCATAAATTCGGAAGCGTTACGCTTGTTCATAACGGTATTATAGAAAATTATGAATCCCTGAAAAGCACGCTTAATGTTGCCGACAGGCTCAAATCACAGACTGACAGTGAGGTTGCGGCTGCATTGATTTACAAATGCTTTAACGGCAATCCCGAAAAAGCAATAGCCGATGCGGTTAAAAAGCTTTCGGGCACATATGCGTTTGCAATTATGTTTGACGATATTCCTGACACTATTTTTGCTGTCAGAAATGTAAGCCCGATAGTGTGCTGCAAAAATGATGACGGCGCATACATTGCGTCTGACATTATGGCAATAGGCAGCTACAGTGACGACTATTTTGTTTTGCCCGAATTTTCAATAGCAAAAATCACCAAAAACGGCTTTGAGGTTAAGGATTTCGACGGCAATGAGGTTGACATTGAGATGCTCAAGCTTGACTGGGATATTAAAAACAGCGGTAAATGCGGCTATCCTTTTTATATGGAAAAGGAGATTATGGAGCAGCCCGATGCCATTGAAAAGACGATTTCATCAAGAATCAGCAACTCAATGCCCGATTTCAGCTGCGACAAGGTTGACAGCAGCATTTTTGAAAAATGCAAAAGCATAAGCGTTATTGCCTGCGGTACCGCAATGCACGCCGGTCTTATAGGCAAACAGCTCATCGAAAGCATTTGCGGCGTTCCTGTTTCGGTTCATATGGCAAGCGAGTTTATGTACTCAAATCCAATCATCAATGATGATACCCTTGTAATCTGTGTATCGCAAAGCGGCGAGACCATTGATACTCTTGAAGCGCTGAAATATGCTAAAAGGGAGGGTGCTTATACTCTTTCGATTGTTAATGTAAGGGGTTCGTCAATCGCCCGTGAAAGCGACAATGTTATATACACAGACGCAGGTCCCGAAATAGCTGTGGCGTCAACCAAGGCATATACCACACAGGTTGCGGTATTTTATCTGATTACGGCAAAAATGGCTTATATCAGAGGTATGCTTAATTATGAAGGTACTGCCAACTTTATTAATGAGCTTGAGAAAATACCTGCTGCGGTAAAAAATGTTCTTGACAGGCGTGATGATATTCATCATCTTTCAAAATCAATGCTTACTGCCGAGCACACCTTTATGATAGGCAGAGGTATGGATTATCCTGCTCTCCTTGAAGCTTCACTCAAGCTTAAAGAAATATCCTATATACATTCAGAGGCATTTGCGTCAGGCGAATTAAAGCATGGAACAATCGCTCTCATAACAGGGGGAACACCTGTTATTGCTCTTATGACACAGCAATACCTTGTTTCAAAGCAGGTATCAAATATAAGGGAAGTTCAGTCACGAGGAGCGGATGTTATAACCTTTGTTAAAAAATCACTGAAAAGCGACGACCTCGATAATTGCTTTGAGCTGCCCGAGCTTGATGATGATTTTATGCTTATACCGAGCGTTGTTGCTCTTCAGCTTCTTGCATACTATGTTTCATCCGACAAGGGGCTTGATGTTGATAAGCCGAGAAATTTGGCAAAGGTAGTTACGGTAGAATAATATAAATTGTATGCCGCATTAAATGTTAAACAGGATGAAAAACATATATAAGGTTTATGTATTTATTTCAGGGTTACATCAGGATAACACGGTGCAAATCCATATGACGGCAGACTGTTATGAAAAAAATAACCAAACGAAAGATGCCCGCCTCTATAGGAGGCGGGTTATCTTTCGTTTTTCGGTGGGAGTACAATTTCCAACCGAAATGTTTAATGACGGTGCAATGCACCTTATTTAATTGCAAATCGGTGCAGGATAACGGATTTTATGCAAGGCTCTGAAATTTCAGCGGTATGTTTGCCGTAGCGAAATTCCGGGGAGCTGATGCCGCCGCCGTCTCTCTTTATGCAAGCTTAGCCGCGGCGTTGCTGAGATTTAAGAACAGGCAAAAAAATTTTTTATTTTTTTGAAAAAAAGTATTGCATAAATTAATTTTATGTGGTAAACTAATAGTCGACAAGTAATTTAATATTCCTACAGTGATGCAATTTATTTTATTGCAGAATGTTTTTTTATCTTTTGATAAAAATGCATACACTAATATTGCACACATTCTGCTTTATTGCTATAACTGTAGTGTTATGAATTGCTTGTCGGCTTTCGTATGCGTTTTTTATGCGCAGCGAAGGTTGCGCATTTTTTATTTATGTTTTTCATAATTATTTACAATTATTTCTTTTACTTTTATCTTGAACGACAATGACGCATAAATAGAAAGCGCTTTAATCTGCTGTTTTATACAGCATTTAATTTGATATTTGAGCATTGCATAAATTATTGCGTACTACCTTTCGCTTTAATCGTATCAATCATTGAGTTGAGGGGTGATTGATATCATTGCTTGAATATACGGAAGCCGAGAAATCGGCTTCTGTTTTTTTATGCAAAAAATTAACAGCAGTGTTAATTTTATAAAAACGGTTAATAATATATTCGATAAAGCAAAATCCTGCTGTTGATATTTATGTTTTAAAAAATGCCGGCTTCTTTTCGGCAATGCTTGAAGCGTGCAGTCAAATCATAACGGTCTGTCGCGCTTTATCATAATAAAAATATTACGGTTAAAGAGGTGTTTTTAATGATTTATACGGTTACATTTAATCCTGCGCTTGATTATGTTATGAATGTTAAAAATCTCGGTGCAAAAGATATTAACAGGTCCGAAAGCGAGTGCATTTACTGCGGCGGAAAAGGAATTAATGTTTCTGTTATTCTGACAAGACTCGGTATTGAAAACCAAGCTCTCGGATTTCTTGCGGGCTTTACGGGAAAGCATCTTGAGGATATGCTTATATCGGATAAAGTCAAAAGCGATTTTATATATCTTGAAAACGGCAGCACAAGAATTAATGTTAAAATCAAGTCGCAAAATGAGCTTGACATAAATGCATGCGGACCTGACATAAACGATAAGGCGCTCAATTCTTTATTGAAAAAGCTTGACAGCCTTGAATCGGGTGATACGCTTGTGCTTGCAGGCTCAATACCTAAATCATTGCCTGATGATGTTTACGAGCAAATAATGAACAGGCTTGACGGCAGGGGAGTTGATTTTGTAGTTGATGCTGCGGGCAAGCTGCTTATTAATGTACTAAAATACAAGCCGTTTCTGATAAAGCCGAATCATCACGAGCTCGGTGAGCTTTTCTCTGTAACAGTCAATGGAGCCGATGATATTGTTTTATACAGCAGAAGGCTTCGGGAAATGGGCGCAAGAAATGTTCTCGTATCGCGCGGAAAGGACGGGGCACTGCTTGTTAATGAAAACGATGAGGTTCTTACAATAGGCAATGTGCCGGGCAAAATCAAAAGCTCTGTCGGCTGCGGAGATTCAATGGTTGCAGGCTTTATTGCGGGCTATAAGGAAAGCTCTGATTATGCATATGCGTTAAGACTCGGCGCCGCCTGCGGCAATGCTACGGCTTTTTCTTACCGGCTTGCCGGCAGGGATGAAATATATAAAATGCTTGAAAGTAAATATTTAAAATAATACTTGTGCCATCGTATCAGGATGGACTGAAAGGCTATGTGAATTTTAATGAGAATAATTGATTTGCTTAAAGCAAACGCTGTTGAACTTAATGTGTCGGTATCTGCAAAAAATGACGCCATAGATAAGCTCGTTCTTCTTCATAAGAGAGCCGGCAATCTGAAAAATGCCGATAAGTACAAACAGGCGATTCTTAAAAGGGAAGGTCAGGGTTCAACTGCTATAGGCGACGGTATAGCGGTTCCCCACGCCAAATCTGACAGTGTAAGGGAACCCTCGCTTTCGGCAATAACCGTTCCCGGCGGTGTTGATTATGACGCGCCCGACGGCAAAAAGAGCGACATTATTTTTATGATTGCCGCGCCGCCCGACGGCGATGCCCATCTTGAAATTCTGTCAAGGCTTATGGTTATGCTTATGGACAGCGAATTTTGCGATTCATTAAGGAATGTTAAAAGCGTTGATGAATTTCTTGCCGTGATTGACAAAACGGAAAGTGAAAAATACCCTGACAACCATAAAGCCGAAGCGCGGCAAAAGGATACCTGCAGGGTGCTTGCCGTAACTGCCTGTCCGACGGGTATTGCACACACCTATATGGCTGCCGAAGCACTTGAAAAGGCAGCCGAAAAAATGGGTATCACATTAAAGGCGGAAACCAATGGCTCCGGCGGAGCAAAAAATATTCTTACAAAAAAGGAAATTGAAGATTGTGACGGCATTATTATTGCCGCCGACAAAAATGTTGAAATGGCACGCTTCATAGGCAAGCCTGTTATAAAAACATCAGTGTCAAACGGTATCAATAAGCCCGAAGAGCTGATACAAAAAATTATTGACGGCAAGGCTTATGTTTATAATTCCGATAACGCAGAGTATAATTCGTCAGACTATGATGATAAAGAAGGCTTAGGCAGGACGGTTTACAAGCATCTTATGAACGGTGTTTCGCATATGCTGCCGTTTGTTGTAGGCGGCGGTGTGCTTATCGCGCTCGGTTTTCTTATTGATACTATTGCAGGCAATGCCGATGTGGGCGCAACCTTCGGTTATACCAATAAAATCGCAGCCGTTGTTTTTTGGATAGGCAAGGCGGCGTTTGCGTTTATGCTGCCGATTTTAGCGGCATATATATCTCAGTCAATAGCTGACAGGCCGGGTCTTTTGCCGGGCTTTGTAGGAGGATTGTTTGCGTCAAGCGGCTATACCTTTAACGCATTTTTTGAAAATCAGGATTTAGTCGGCGACAGCAGTGCTGTTTCGGGCTTTCTCGGTGCGCTTTTTGCAGGCTTTGCCGCGGGGTTTGTTGTTAATTTTCTCAAAAAGTCTTTCAGCTGGCTCCCTCAGTCAATGGACGGTATAAAGCCCGTATTTATATATCCTCTTTTGGGCACCTTGATTATGGGTATAATTATGTGTCTTATCAATCCCGTGATAGGCTTTCTTAATACCGCGCTTTCAAACGGGCTTGCATCGCTTGGGGAAACAAGCAGACTTCTTCTTTCAATAGTGCTTGCCGCAATGATGGCAGTTGATATGGGCGGACCTTTCAATAAAGCGGCATATGTGTTTGGCACGGCTGCTGTTGCAGACGGCAACACTTGGATTATGGCTGCTGTTATGATAGGCGGGATGGTGCCGCCTATAGCAATAGCTCTTTCAACAAGCTTTAATAAAAAGAAATGGAATAACGATGAACTGAAAAACGGTCCTGTCAATTATCTTATGGGGCTGTGCTTTATAACCGAGGGCGCAATACCCTATGCAGCGGCTGACCCTATTCGCGTAATACCTTCGTGTATGGCAGGCTCTGCGGCAGCAGGTGCCGTTACAGCATTGTTTAATGTTGCTTGTCCCGCACCTCACGGCGGTATATTCACATTCATTGTGTGTGATAATCCCTTTGGCTATATAATTGCACTTGCGGCAGGTTCGGTTATCGGCGCGCTTATGCTTGGATTGCTTAAAAAGAACAGACGGGAAAAGGCGTAAGGGGTTTTGAAAAATGGTTTCAAAAACAACTAAAATAATAAACGAAATGGGTTTTCATATGCGCCCCGCAAATATATTTGTAAGCGCAATGAAAAAATATTCATCCGATATTAATATAGTATTCAACAACAAAAATATCGACGGCAGAAGCATTATGAACATTATGGCTTCCTGCATAAAATGCGGAAGTGAAATAAGAATTGAATGTAACGGCAGCGATGAAAACGAAATGCTTAATGAGGCAGTGACGCTGATAAATAACGGCTTTGGCGAGTGACGGAGGTATTTATATGCTGCAGGGAATAGCTGCAAGTCAGGGTTACGGAATAGGTAATGCTGTTATCATTGAGGATGTCCGCACAGACTACAGCCTTGTGAGATATACCGACGCAAAAACAGAAAAAAGCAGGCTTGAAAATGCTGTCAGCACCTTTATATCCGAAACAAATGAGCTTGCACGCAGTGTTAAGCAGAACACAGGAGATAAGGAAGCGGAAATATTAAACGGTCATATAGTTATGCTTGAGGACCCGTTTATGCTTTCACAGATGAATGAATGTATTGAATCGGGCGCTGTTGCCGAAAAGGCGGTTGACACCGTTTGTTCAATGTTTATTGATATGTTTTCGGGTGTTGAAGATGAGCTTACAAACCAGCGTGCCTGCGATGTTAAGGATATAAAGGACAGTCTTTTAAAAATTCTTTTGGGCATTAAAACAGTTGATATATCCGCAGTGCCGCCCGAAAGCGTGCTTGTCGCAAAGGATTTTACCCCATCAATGACAAGCCGGATTAACAAGGAAAATGTTTGCGCAATAATAACCGAAATAGGCGGAGTTACAAGCCACAGTGCCATTCTTGCAAGGGCAATGGGCATACCCGCCGTACTTTCGGTTATTGACGCCACCGAAAAAATAAATGTCGGTCAAACGGTTATCGCCGACGGCTTCAAGGGTAATGTTATTATTGAACCAAATCCGTATGAGCTGAATGAATATAAGAAGAAAAACGAGCAATATCTAAATGATAAGGAAAGCCTCAACTCCTATATAGGCAAGCCTACCGTTACGGCAAACGGAATAAAAAAAGGCGTTTACGGAAATATCGGAAAGCCCGACGATGTCGAAAATGTTCAGCAGTACAGCGGTGAGGGCGTGGGCCTTTTCAGAACGGAATTTTTATTTATGGACAGGGCATATGAGCCCACCGAGGAGGAACAGCTTGAAGCCTATTCAACCGTAGCGCGTGCCATGAACGGAAAAGAGGTTATTATACGAACCCTTGATATTGGCGGCGACAAGGATATACCTTATCTTAATATTGAAAAGGAGGAAAACCCTTTTCTCGGTCACAGGGCAATAAGATACTGCCTTGATAATCCCAAGGTTTTCAAAAGGCAAATCAGGGCGATTTTAAGAGCTGCGCTTTACGGGAACATAAAAATAATGCTGCCGCTTGTTACCTGTGTTGACGAGGTAAAGAAGGCAAAAAGAATAATTGCCGAATGTGAGCAAAGCCTTAAAGAAGAAAATATAAAATTCAAGAGTGTTCCCATCGGGGTTATGATTGAAACGCCGTCAGCTGTTCTTATTTCTGATTTGCTTGCAAAAGAGGCGGAATTTTTTTCAATAGGAACAAATGATTTAACAGGCTATACTATGGCTGTTGACCGAGGAAATGCAAGGGTAAGCGGACTTTATGATACCTTTCAGCCGTCTGTTTTAAGAGCTATTGAAATAACCGTTAAAAATGCAAAATCAGCAGGCATACCCGTCGGAATGTGCGGCGAGGCGGCAGCTGATACAAGGCTTATACCAATGCTTGTTGAATGGGGACTTGATGAGTTTTCCGTAACGCCCTCAAGCATTTTGCGTACAAGAAAAGCCATAAGCGAATGTAACGGATAAAGTAGCGAAAAAAGAAGTAGCGAAAAAAGGTCAGTAGAACAAATCTAACGATTTGCACTACTGCTTTTTTCGTTCTCCGAAGGCTCTTGCAGAGAGCTATCAGACCTTGCGGAAAACCCAGTCACCTTTTGCGGAAATTTTACTCACTTATTGATTCGGTCTGATTATACTGCAGTTAGGAATTTTGTTCCTGCAGCATAAATAAAAAACCAATGGAATCATAAATCCATTGGTTTTTCTTTTATTGTTCTCTACTAAGGCAAGAGCTCTCCACTACCATTAATCTATCGTTGAGCAGTTTAGATATTTGATACTTTAATCCTGACTTGTATCATTCCAGGCATCTTTTACGACCCTTTTGGTGCAGGGGAAACACGCTGCCGTTTATTAACTCGTTTAGCAGGTTAAGAGATTAGCACTTTTTTGGTCGGTCTATGCGTTTGACCGCTTTTAACTTTTTTAATTCCCACTTAATCGGTAGGGTACACCGACAGCCACTTACAATTCGTTTAGCTGCATAGAAGTTGACCGTTTTTATAACCTATTCGCCGATGTCCCCCGCCTCTTAGGCGGCGGGGTCCATTTCA
>CAZYDW010000037.1:0-13912 GCA_964646445.1 uncultured Bacteroides sp. | reverse complement strand
TTCGCAGGCCCCATTTCAAGCGAGCTTGATGGAGCGCTGCTCCGATTTAAAAATACACAAAAAATCGGCAGGTATTTAACCTGCCGATTTTTTTGTTGTGCTTTATTACAGCTTTATTTTAGCTGTTTTGTATGCCGAATAATAAGTTACGCCGCCGACCTTTTTATAAGAACGAACACGAACATAATAGGTTTTGCCCTTCTTCAATCCTTTAAAGGTTGTTGTGGTGGTTTTATTTGTTGAGAATAAAGCCTTTTTAACACCGCTTGAGAAATTACTTGCAGGCGACAGATAAACCTGATAGCCGTTTACGGAGGTATTCCTGCTCCAGGTTGCCTTTACTGCGGTGGTGCCGCTCTTTGAAAGAGTAAGCGTCGGTGTTTTCGGTGCGCTTCGTGTCGCTTTTGAACAAAGCGAGCCGTAGACAGGAGTGCCTGCGCCGTTTACATAAGAGTTGAAATATGCCCTTACATAAATTTTATATTCCCTGTCTGCCGATATATTTACCTTTTTGCCGTTTGTATAGATATATGTCAGCTTGAATGTATTTGTTGTTGACCTGCCGATATATGTCCATTTCTTCTTTGTTGTATCATAGGCATAAACCTGATATGCGCATCCGCTTTGAGCAGTCCAGGAAATGTTTATATAAGTTGCCGCAGACGCGGTTTTAAGTCCCGAAATTTTAGCAGGCGCGGTTCTTACCGTATAATTTGTAACACTTCCGAATTTTTCAACAGATGTGTCGTTTACGCTTACTTTATAATACGCGCGGACTCTTATATTATATTTGGTATTTGCTTTAAGATTTGTTTTAACGCCGTTTACATATGTCCAGGTCATCTGAAGGCTTGTGCCTGTTGTCTGTGCAATATAACGCCATGTGCTTTTGCCTGAATCGTAAGCCCACAGCTGGTAAATACAGTTTGAACCCTGCTTTGAAAAGCTGACCGTTACAGATGAGCTCTCGGTAATCTTAACGCCTGTAAGCTGACTCGGAATAATATAATACAGATATGTTCCCGAAAAGCCCGAATAGCTGCCGAGCCCCTGAATTTTGCACTGATAAACACCGGGATTAACCGCGCTGCCGGTAACTGTATAATCAACGCCGCTTTCAAGAACATTATCGCCGAGCATAACAACCGGGCTTGGTGACAGCGATTTGCCGGTATATACCAAATCCGGTATAGTTACATCAAAATTAACATAATCAATGTAAAAATACATTTCGGCACTGCCGGTATAATTGCCGATAAATGAAATTTTTATAATACCTGTTCCGACATTTACATTTGAGCTGTATCCGTCAATAACATAGTCAGTGCCATTGACAAGATAGATTTTTTCACCTGTGGAGCCTTTTGTATATCCTATGGTAAAATCAGCAGGCTCAATGGCTTTGCCCGTATAGGCATAGCGTGTGCTTGAAATATATTTGCCGTTAAACATTGATGAAATGTCATATTGTTCATCAATGGTATAATCACAGTATGCAACCGTTCCCGCCTCAAGATATTCGCTGCTCTCAAGCGCGGTAAGCTTTATTTGGCCTGAATCGCCGTAATTTACGGTTCCCATAACCTCAGCTGTATAATCAACGCCGTTTGTAAGCTGCTGATCGCCTAATGCAAATACATAGTTTTTTTCAATATCAATGCCAAACGGTATTGCAGCAGGCGCTACATTGACTGTTGAAATATCGGTTTTCTGAATTGAAAAGTCAAATTCAATGCTGCCTGTGTAGTTGCCCTTATAAACTATGCGGATTGTATAATTGCCTATGTCGTGAGGATTAACCTCGCCCTCATCCTCACAGCCTTTTTTATAGCAATAAACATCATAATCAGTGCCGTTTTCAAGAAGTGTTTGCGAGTTATCATAAATCGCTGCAAGAATATCGATATCCCTGCCGCAGAAATATTCCTTTTCATCAAGGGTTGTAAGGTCACGGTCATAGCTGCTCCAATCGCTCATATCAAGCTTTTCGATTGTAAATTCACGGTTATAAACAATGCTGCCTGTGGAATTTACAATGTTAAAATGATATGTTGCGCTATCCTTTAAAAAGTCGCCTTCATTCAGCGTTGATGTATATTCGGTATTAATTGCAAAGTCGGTTAACTCACAGCTGTAATAATAACCTGTAGCGTAAAATACAAAGCCATCGGTCTGTACAAAATGATAGTCGCTGTCACTTTCATTTTTCTCAAGCTTATAGTAATTTCCGTTCGGGTCAATAATGATGTAGTTTTCAAGATTGTATTCGCCGGTTTCAACAATTTTGCTGCCGTCGCCCTGCTCGCGCTTTCTTGAAATAATAGTATAAAGCTTGTCGTCATTTACGCTTTCAATTACAAAGATATAGTCGCTTTGGCTTATACTTATGCTGTCATATTCATCATATGGCTGCTGATGATTGGCTTCTGAAAAATATGCGTTGCCGCTGCCTTTCAAAAAATAGTTATAATTTACTATTGTAAATTCATCTGAAAACTTCATACTTGTCTGTGAAGCAAAGGTTGCGTCAATATAATACCAACCGTCAAGATAAACCGCGTTCCATGCGTGAGGGTCGGATGCTGTGCTGACATTGTCGCCCTGTATAATGCGGCAGTCAATATTGTTGAGCCTGCAAAGGTAATAAAATACAAGCGAGTATCCGTCGCACACGGATAAGCCTTGATTTTTATTTGTTGTTCTGTAAAGGCCCTGCGCATCCTCCGTGTAATCAAGGGACGCACTGCCGATGTCGAATACATCGGAGTTATATGCTCCGTCAATGCCGCCGAAAAGCGCGCCGTATGCAGTGTGTGAAAAACGATACTGCTCGCTGTCAAGGTCAACCTCTTGATTATATACGGCTTCGTCATAGCTTACATTTTTTGCAAGAAAATTGTAAATCGTTTTAACAATGCAGTAATCTCTGCTTGATGAGGACGCATTGCTTATTACGGGATTTGAATTAATAAATATTTCATTCCACTGAGCAAGGTATTCCTTAACAAGCTCCTCCTCGTGAGCGGAAGTTACATTATTTATGTTTACGCTTATTCTGTAAAAATCATAACTGTCATTACTGCTTGATGCCGTTAATATGCCTGAATTAGCGTTAAGCTCAATAGTGCTTAAAAAGCTTAAATAATCGCCGCCGTATGCATCATCGGCTTTATAGACATCTTCATTTATTGTGTTAAAAATTTCATTGATGTCGCCGTAGCTGTTATTCTTCGCTGTTATGAAAAACAATGATTTTGAGCCTTCACGGTTATACATTGCCTGCCTTATTTCGTCAGTCACGCTGTCAAGCGAGTCAATGGCATTAACGCAGCTGTGCCATAAGCCTTCACTTACAACCCAGTACTCACCGCTTTGTTCATCAGTGTAGCTCAAGCCGCCGTCACTTGAGGAGTATTCCTGATTTTCCTCAAACGGCGCGGCAAGTGCGCAAAGCGGCAGCGAAACAACAAAGACAGCCGCGGATATTATAACAGCCAAAAGCTTTGTGAATTTCGTTTTGAAAATATTATCAGTCAAAATAATCACCTCTTAAAATTTCCATATACATATATATATTATATTATAGCATAGAAAAAATAATATTGAAATTATAAAATCAAACAAAAGGAGAAGATATTTTTTGTATAAACAGTACAATTTTGTGCTGAAAAAATTTTCATATTTGACATTACACGATATATGACGGGCAAGTCATTCATATTGAAATTGACAAAAGTCTTTTAATGTGATAGACTGAATTTATAACCTATTCGCCGATGTCCCCCGCCTCTTAGGCGGCGGGGTCCATTTCAGAATTTCAGTGGGAGTGATAATCTCCCACTGAAACCCTGAGGAGCTAACGCTCCCTGCGCAGGTTGCAATCGTTCGCAGGCCCCGTTTCAAGCGAGCTTGCCGGAGCGCTGCTCCGATTTAAAATTCTACAGGGAGTATGCATATGGACAGCAGAGTAGCCGTAATCAGCATTATAGTTGAAAATTCAGAAAGCGTTGGCAGGCTCAATGATTTACTTCACGAATACAGTGAATATGTGATTGGCAGAATGGGCTTACCGTATAGGCAGAAAAAAATCAATATCATCAGCATTGCGATTGACGCCCCGCAGGATAAAATCAATACCCTTACGGGCCTGCTCGGCAAGCTTGACGGCGTTTGCGCAAAGGCTGCATACTCGAAAAGCTGAAAATAAGTTTATAGGAATATTCCCCCTGACGCCGAAACACAGTTGAGGCGAAAGTGCGGATACGGCTTAATTATTTATGCCGCATCTCTCATCCGGGGGATGCGGTGTTTTTTATGGTTGGTTTTGATTCATTATATAAAAGCATTGAGCTTATTGATATACTTTCATCAAAGCACAGTCTGACCTGCGACGAATATACATTTTTGCTTGAAAACTATTCTGAAGGTCTTGCGGCATATGCCGCCGAAAAAGCGGTTGATGTGCGAAAAAAAATATACGGCACGGATGTTTACATAAGAGGACTTATCGAATTTACAAATTATTGCCGATGTGACTGTTTATATTGCGGTATTCGCCGAAGCAACAAGGACTGTGAGCGTTATAGGTTAGACAAGCGGCAAATATTGCAGTGCTGTGAAAAGGGCTATCAGCTCGGCTTTCGCACCTTTGTTTTGCAGGGCGGTGAGGATGCTTATTATACAGACGATATTATCTGCGATATCGTAAGCTCAATAAAAAACAAATACAGCGATTGCGCCGTTACACTTTCCATCGGCGAAAAATCGGCTCAAAGCTATTTTGCATTTCGCCGTGCGGGTGCAGACAGATATCTCCTGCGACACGAAACGGCAGATCGTGAGCATTATGAAATGCTGCACCCTGAAAATCAGCGCTTTGAAAGCAGAATGAAATGCCTTTATTCGCTTCGTGAGGCAGGCTTTCAGGTGGGCTGCGGCTTTATGACAGGCTCTCCCTACCAGACTGATAAAATGCTTTCAAAGGATTTAAAATTTATTGAGAGCTTCAAGCCGGATATGTGCGGCATAGGTCCGTTTATACCGCATCACGCAACACCGTTTGCAGGCTTTGCGGCAGGGGATATCGGCAAAACAATTTTTCTTTTGTCGCTTATAAGGCTTATACGCCCTAATATATTGCTGCCTGCAACAACAGCTCTCGGTACTGTTGACGCCTTCGGCAGGGAAAAGGGCATACTCGCAGGTGCGAATGTTGTTATGCCAAATCTTTCACCCTGCGGCGTGAGAGAAAAATATATGCTTTACGATAACAAAATCTGCACGGGCGATGAATCGGCACAGTGCGTTAAATGTCTTGAAAGCAGAATGGAATCAATCGGTTATCAAATTGTTACCTCAAGGGGCGACATTATAAATTATTCGCCGATGTCCCCCGCCTCTTAGGCGGCGGGGTCCGCTTCCTGCACAGGCTGCAATCGTTTACAAGCTCCATTTCAGGCGAGCTTGCCGGAGCGCTCTGCGATTTAAAACAATCGGTTAAGTAAAATAAGAACTGAGAAAGGAAACAAAAAATGGCAGTTTATAATCCCAAATCATTAAAGGCGGAGGAGTTTATTAATAATGAGGAAATCCTCGAAACAATCCGTTACGCCGAAGAAAACAAGAACAATATTGAACTTATCGACAGCCTTTTCGAAAAGGCAAGGCCGAGGAAAACGGGAAACGGCGTTCACTGCGAGGGACTTACTCACAGGGAGGCTTCGGTCCTTCTTGCATGCGAAATACCTGAAAAAATTGAGGAAATGTATCGCCTTGCAGAAGAAATCAAGCTTGCATTTTACGGCAACAGAATTGTTATGTTTGCTCCCCTTTATCTTTCAAATTATTGTGTAAACGGCTGTGTATATTGCCCCTACCATATGAAAAATAAGCATATCTGCCGTAAAAAGCTTAATCAGGAGGAAATAAAAAAAGAGGTAACAGCGCTTCAGGATATGGGTCATAAGCGGCTTGCCATTGAAGCGGGTGAGGACCCTGTAAATAACCCTATTGAATATATACTTGACTCTATAAAAACAATTTACGGTATTCAGCATAAGAACGGTGCAATCCGGCGGGTAAATGTAAATATTGCGGCAACAACGGTTGAAAATTACAGAAAGCTTAAGGATGCCGGTATAGGCACATATATTCTTTTTCAGGAAACATACCATAAAGAAAGCTATTTAAAGCTTCATCCGACCGGACCAAAGCACGATTATGCTTATCATACCGAGGCTATGGACCGTGCAATGGAGGGCGGAATTGATGATGTGGGACTTGGAGTTTTATTCGGACTTGAACTTTATAAATATGAATTTGCAGGTCTTTTAATGCATGCAGAGCATCTTGAGGCTGTGCACGGTGTAGGGCCCCACACAATAAGTGTGCCGAGACTTAAACGGGCAGATGATATCGACCCCGATACATTTGATAACGGTATTTCGGATGAAATGTTTCTCAAGATTATCGCCTGCATAAGAATTGCAGTTCCATACACAGGTATGATTATATCAACCCGTGAGTCACAGTCCGTCAGGGAAAAGGCGCTCAGGGTCGGCATTTCACAAATCAGCGGTGCGTCAAGGACATCTGTCGGCGGTTATGCTGAAGAAAAACGGCCTCACGATTCAGAGCAGTTTGATGTGTCAGACCAGCGTACGCTTGATGAGGTGGTTCACTGGCTTATGGATATGGGCTTTATTCCGTCTTTCTGCACAGCCTGCTACAGAGAGGGCAGAACAGGCGACCGCTTTATGAGCCTTTGTAAGTCAGGTCAAATTCAAAATTGCTGTCATCCCAATGCACTTATGACGCTTACCGAATTTCTTGTTGATTATGCAACCGATGAAACAAGACAAACAGGCTATCAGCTGATTGAAAGGGAGCTTTCAAATATTCCAAAGGAAAAGGTAAGAGAAATTGCAAAGCAGCATATTGATGAAATAAAGGCGTCAAACCGCCGTGATTTCAGATTTTAAGGAGGCATTTATGGGACTTAACAGCACACCTGACGCAAGCAGAATTCATATCGGTTTTTTCGGCAGGAGGAATGTCGGCAAATCAAGTCTTGTTAATGCGGTAACAGGTCAGGAGCTTGCGGTTGTTTCGGATGTAAAGGGAACTACAACCGACCCCGTTACAAAGGCTATGGAGCTTTTGCCGCTCGGTCCCGTTGTTATAATAGACACACCGGGCTTTGACGATGAAGGTAAGCTCGGTGCAAAGCGTGTGATGAAAACAAAGCAGATACTCAATAAAACCGATATTGCGGTTTTGGTTGTTGACGGCAGCGGCGAAATGGCTGAATGTGATAAAGAGCTTATAGAAATATTCAAATCAAAAAATATACCCTATATGGTTGCGGTCAATAAATCTGATTTGTGCAACAGGGAATTAACCATTGATAACGCATTGAATGTCAGTGCAAAAACGGGATACAACATATATGAGCTTAAAGAAAAAATTTCAAAGCTCGTTCCCGTTTGCGAGGTGAAGCCCATAGTGTCTGACCTTATAAGAAAAGGCAGTATTGCGGTGCTTGTCACTCCAATTGATGAATCAGCCCCGAAGGGCAGAATGATTTTGCCGCAGCAGCAGGTTATGCGCGACCTTTTGGACGGCGGTAATATTGCGGTGATTACCAAAGAAACGGAGCTCGAGTCTGCATTATCATCATTAAAAGCGCCTCCTGAAATTGTAATTACGGACAGTCAGGCGTTTGAATATGTTTCAAAAGCAGTGCCTGACGATATTAAGCTTACATCATTCTCAATACTTATGGCAAGGTATAAGGGCTTTCTTGATACTTCTCTTAAGGGAGCGGATTCAATTAAGGCTCTTAAAGATAACGATACTGTTTTAATTGCCGAGGGCTGCACGCACCATCGCCGGTGCAATGATATAGGCACGGTTAAAATACCGCGCCTGCTTAAAGAATATACCGGTAAAAGCATAAACATAAAGACCTGTTCGGGCAGAACCTTCCCCGATGATTTATCGGAATTTTCACTTGTTATTCACTGCGGCGGTTGTATGCTTACGCAGCGTGATGTGCTGTATCGAATGAAATGTGCAGCCGACCAAGGCATACCGTTTACAAATTACGGTGTGCTTATTGCAAAAATGCAAGGTATTCTTGACAGAAGCATAGAAATTTTTGATTTATAACTCAGGCAAAATGTCCCCCCGCCCGGAAGGGCGGGGGACATCGGCGATATGCTATATTGTTTTTTTGCTTTTTATTCTGTGGGTAATTGATGATTCGTGGTTTCTTCCTATAAAAATATATACTGCTGCTGAAATAATATTGGCAACAGCGATTACGGCAAACATTTTATTGTATCCCAAATTATCAATAAGAACGCCTGCAAGTCCGCCGCCTACGCCTATGCCTATATCATAAGCGCAAAGGAATGTTGAATTTGCCGCTCCTCTTTTTTCGGGCGGAGCAATTGACACAGCCATTGCCTGAAGCGACGGCTCAAGTCCGCCGAAAGCATACCCTGAAAGAAGCGCTGAAATTATAAATGTTACATTATTCGGTATAAATGAAAGGAGCAAAAGTGCTGCAAGCATTGTGCCGTTACAGGTATAAACAAATATTTCTTCGCCCTTTCTGTCCGCGACCTTTCCTATGGTTATACGAGTTAAAAACAATACAATCGCCATCATTGTAAAATAAAGTCCGCCTGATATTGTTATGGCGCTGCTTTGGCTTGCAAACTTCAAAACATAATTTTCAAGAGCGCCGTATGTCAGAAGAAATATTAGCGCAACCGCCGATGCGGGCAGAGCGTTTTTATCAATAAGTCCTTTCAATGACAGCGGCTTTTTTTCAAAGCTGATTTTAGGAGTTTTTAGGAACAAAAACAATATAAGTGATAAAGCCATAATAGCCGTAGCCGCCAAAAACAGAATATTAAATCCTCTGTTCATTAATGCCTCGCCGACAGCAGGCGCACAGGCAGTTGCAAGCGCCGTCGCCATACCGAACATACCCATGCCCTCGCTGAAACGCTCTTTAGGTATAACATCGGTAGCAATAGTAGATGTTGATGTGTTGGAGCATGAGAGCGACAAGCCGTGCAGCATACGCATTATTATTGCAAGCGCAATGGCACTTGCTGTTGTATATACAAGCAGATAGCCCATTGGCATAAGAGCCATACCGCATATGCCCACAAGCAGTATAGTACGCCTTTTGCCGTTATCAAGCATATGACCCACAAACGGTCTGCTGACTACCGCAACGAGCGAAAATAAGGTTGCGCACGCGCCTGATACGCTGTCGCTGTAGCCGAGATATGATACAAAAAACGGAAATGTTGAAAGTATCATAAGATGGTTTAAAAACACAAGAAAATTTATTACTATTATAATAACAAAATTCTTGTTCCACAGATTTACATTATTTTGCTTTTTCATATTTTGCCTCCGATTTTTCATTATGCTTTTTAAATATCAAATTAAATAAAATTCTTGTAAATCCTGTTGCAAAAAACATATTCCAGAAAAAGGCCATCGGAAAGTTTTTCATTACGGTCCCCACCCATATGGCAGGGAGCTGATATAAAGCCGCACCGCCGAGAATTATGTTAAATAAAACAGATGCGACAAGACTCATAGTAGGGCACATTACCGCCACCGTACCTGCCTGGCGCATAATCCTGCAAAAGTAAGGATTGTCTTTTTCGGGGTTACAATATTTTTCTGCAAATTTTTCCCCTATGCGGTTTCCCCAAAGATTGGAAAAAATGAATACGAACAGCCCCATATACAGGGCTTCTTTAAGTGCTTCAAGAAATACAATATCGGTCATACTGCTCAAGCCTGAGCCGGCTGTAAGGTTAAAGCCCATTTTTATTGCGACATTATAAACCTCCATACCGTACGCCATAGCGTACGACATAATAAGTCCGAATATAATCCCCTGAAATTTTGTTTTCGGCATATTTTACCTCCGTATAAAAAAACAGAAAGTGCAAGTCCGTTTTGTTCGGACTTACACTTTCGCTACTCAACGCTAAGAATTATATCACTGCCGATTTGAAAAAGTCAAGAAATTTTTTTCGCTTGATTTATTCACAGTCTCCATCCGACTGCTTGCCGTCTGCTTTCTATAAAGCGACGGTAAATGCCGTCTTGTTCAATAAGTGATGAATGGTTGCCCTTCTGCACAATTTTGCCGTCTGAAATTACCAAAATTTGATTTGCATTTTGCACGGTTTTAAGACGATGAGCAATCATAATAATTGTTTTTTTCTTCGTCAGCTGTGCTATGGCTTCCATAAGCTCACTTTCATTTTCAGGGTCAACATTTGCCGTTGCCTCGTCAAGAATGATTATCGGACAGTCCTTCATAATGGCACGCGCAATCGAAAGGCGCTGCCTTTCGCCGCCTGACAGTGTTGCGCCGCCCTCTCCTATTACCGTATCATATCCGTCGGGCAGAGCCGTAATGAACTCATGGCATCTTGCTTTTTTCGCTGCCTCGACAACCTTTTCCATAGGGGCATCCGGCTCGCCGAAGCGGATATTGTTTGCAACGGTATCCTTGAAAAGATAAACATTTTGAAATACAAAGCTGAAATTCTTCATAAGGGAGTCCATACTGTAATCACGAATATTCCTGCCGCCGAGTGTTACATTTCCCTTATCCGCATCCCAAAAGCGTGACAGCAGATGACAAAGTGTAGTCTTTCCTCCGCCTGACGGACCTATTATCGCAGTTGTGGTTTTCTCGGGTATTGTCAGTGATATACCGTCAATAATTTTCTTTTCGCCGTATGAAAATTCTATGTCTTCGGCAGTGATGGTATAGCTTGACGGCTCTATATCCTCGCCGTTAATATCCATAGCAGGAATGTTCAGAATATAATTTGCCTTATCCACACTTATATCAACAATACGGATAAGCGCGGAATAATTGCCTGCTTTTTCCATACCTTCGGTAACGAGAAATGAGCAAATTACCATTATAATGCAGTTAAAAAGGTCCATTGAACCGCTCGCGTAGAAGCACAGTGAAATCACGGCTGTGCCTGCAGCAATTAGCTTTGCGGTAAAGTTTTGCAAAAATGTAAACGGAATAATGCCTTTTTCCATATCGGTATTTGCTTTTGAATTGTCATCAACCGCCGTTTCAATGCGCTTATTGTATTTGCCTGAAAGATGATAGGATTTAACCTCCGTAATGCCTTTAATATATTCTATAACCTTTTCCACAAGAGCTGAGTCGGAGCGTGTTTTTTCCTCTGCTTCAAAGCGTGCTGACCTTTGCATCAGTACATTAAACAATAAGAATACGGCAATTCCCGCTATGATGAACAAGCCTATTCGCCAATCAAAAGCAAATACCATAGCGGTTATCAGAGCGGTCGTCAGTATTCCTTCCGACACCATCATAATAACACGGGTACAAACATCTGAAAGATTTTCCATCGTGTTGGTGGTTACGGAGGTGATATAGCCGAGGCTGTTATTGCTGAAATAGCCCATGGGAAGATAACGCATATGCTCGGCTATTTCCATTCTTTTTTGTGCTGCGGTGCTGTAACCCGCCTCGGTCTGGAGCATATTTGCTCTGTAATTAATAAGTGATGACGCTATAATGCTTATCAGCATAATGCCAAAAGAACAGAGTATTGAGATGTTTGTGATATCATCGTCTAATATTGCCCTGAGAAGTACTGCGATTGCGGGAATTTTCAGCGCTGAAAATAATGCGGTTATAATTCCGAGTACAATGGATTTATATAACTTATTTCTGTTTTCTTTATTGCAAAAAGCAAAAAATTTTTTGAATATGCCAAGCATTGTTTACACCTCCTCAACGCTGTCTTGTGAGCTTATATGAGCATTCCACATATTTTTGTAAAGCTCACATTTTTCAAGAAGCTCGCCGTGCGTGCCGGTGCTTTCAATTCTGCCGTCGTTTACCACAACAATCCGGTCGGCGTTTGAAACGGTTGAAAGACGATGCGCAATGACAATCAGCGTTTTACCCTTTATAAGCCGTGCGATGCTGTTTTGAATAAGCATTTCGTTTTCCGGATCCGTATATGCTGTCGCTTCATCTAAAATTATTATTTGCGCATTTTTCAGCATTGCTCTTGCAATGCAAATCCTTTGCTTTTCACCGCCCGAAAGATGGTCGCCGCACGAGCCTGCAACAGTATCAAAGCCGTTTTCAAGGCTCATAATAAAATCATAACAGCCACATTCCCTTGCAGCCTGTTCAACCTGTTCGTCGGTTGCAGATAAATTTCCCATACGGATATTTTCACGCACTGATACATCAAAAAGAAAATTATCCTGCGAAACATAGGCGATTTTTTTATAATAGCTTTCCGATGACAAATCCCGTATATCAACACCGCCGAGCGTTATGCTGCCTTCGTTTACATCCCAAAATGACGCGATCAGCTTTGCAATGGTTGACTTGCCGCTTCCGGACGGACCGACAAGGGCGTTGACTGTACCTTCCTTAAATATAATGTTAATTCCGTGCAGCACCTCTTTTTCACCGTAGCCGAAATGAACATTATCAATATGTATGTCATTGCCTTTCGGTTCGTATTTGCTGCTTTCGGGACGGGTAAGCTCGTTTGCGTTAATGATTGAAACAATTTCACCTACCACCGTATCAAGCTTTGCCATATCGTCTTTATAGGTCATAATATTAATAATCGGGGTAATAAGCCCCACGGAAAGAATGATTACCAATATAAAATCGGCAACAGAAAGCGTGCCTTTGCGCACTAAAAATCCGCCTATCGGCAGAACAAACACAAGCGTTGCCGGCATAATATTCATGGCAAAGGTGAAAGGAAGATTGCATTTCTTCATCCAGTCAATATAACTTGACGCGCTTTCCTTTGCGGCAGCCGTGAATTTTTCGTAGGAGCTTTTTACCTTGCCGAAAACCTTGATAACCTCAATGCCGCCGATATATTCAACAGCTGTATCGTTAAGCTCCTTCGTTGCCTTTACCGTACGGTTGAAATTCTTTTCATAATCCACCATCATCAGCATCGAGCATAATAATCCCAAAGGCAAAGTGGCAAGCGAGGCTAAAGCCATACGCCAGTCGAGAACAAATAAAAATGTCATCGTCAGCACCAGAACAAGTATATTGCTTGTTACCTCCGGCACAATGTGAGCAAGAGTTGTTTCCACACTGTCAATACGCTCAACAATTATATTCTTTATTTCGCCCGAGCCTTTTGCCTGAACATCGCCAAGCGGCATTTTTTCAAGCTTCATTAAGCCCTGCTTTCGCATATTGCCGAGCACCGCAAAGGTGGCAATATGACTTTCTGTTGTTGAAAGAGAGTGAAACAGGCATCTGATTAACCACATTCCCGCCATAAGCAGGCAAAGCGGAATAAAAGCTTTTATATCCCTTTCGCCGTCAAGCAGCTTTGAGATAATATTTGCCGTAACAAAAAACGGCAAAATCTGAAACACTGCTCCTATGCTTGCGAGAATAACGCTTGCGGCATAGCTGCTTTTTTTACGGCCGACAAATTCCATTATCCATGAAAAAGTGCTCTTTTTCTTTTGCTTTTCCAAAAAGCAAACCTCCAATCTAAAATATTTATCGTGATAAAAGAAATGTCGTAAACATTCCAAATATCAGTATTTAGTGGTTAGTTATGACTAACTTAAACGCAAAAAAATAGAACTCAATCCCTTATTGGAGAGTCATTCTAAAGGCTATGCATAAGGCGAGGCTTCAAAACATCATTCACATATGATAACGCTTATTTGCAGTTATATGAGTTAGCTAAAACTAACCGATTAAATGATATCACAGCTTCAATATTATGTCAATAAAATTTTATATTTTTTAATGTTATAACCTATTCGCCGATGTCCCCCGCCTCTTAGGCGGCGGGGTCCATTTCAG
>CAZYDW010000036.1:0-14719 GCA_964646445.1 uncultured Bacteroides sp. | reverse complement strand
TTTTTCAAGCCTGCTTACCTGCGCCTGTGAAATGCCGACCTCTTTTGCGACCTCCTCAATGGTCGGCTCGCGGTTTGTTTAATAATTGTGACGGGCCACCACGAAAGAATAATCCGAAACTTGTTATCATTGGTAACTGTTTCGGATTTTCCGTTTCCGGCAGAATATCAAATGTCGGAGTGTTCCCACCCAAACCTTTAATATCGTACCCTTTATTAATTTTGCGGATAAAGTGTTCATAATCGCGGTTAATCAATAATCAAAGCAAGAGCTTGCGACAGGTTGCTGATCGGCGCTTTAGAGGCGGGTAATATATGTGCACTTAGGTTATACATTTATTTCTACGCTTATGCCGAGCAAATCCTTTTCCTTTTCAAGAATAGGCGCTACCGTTTCCTTTAAAAAATCAGCAGTCTGCTGCGGCGCTCTGCCTACAAAGTTTGCAGGCTTGAGAATTGCGAGTATTTCTTCTTTGGTGGTCATAAACGCAGGGTCTGCCGCAATTCGGTCAATTAAATCGTTTTTGCCGCCTTCAGCCTTGACAACTGCAGCTGCCGCCATCGAATGCTGACGAATTTTTTCGTGAAGCACCTGTCTGTCGCCGCCTTTTTTAACCGCATCCATCATAATGTTTTCGGTGGCCATAAACGGAAGCTCGCTCATAAGCCTTGCTTCAATAACCTTCGGGTAAACAACAAGAGACGATGTTATATTGATATATAAGTCAAGAATACCGTCAGTTGCAAGGAACGCCTCGGCAACGGATATTCTTTTGTTTGCGGAATCGTCAAGTGTTCTTTCAAACCACTGGGCAGACGCGGTCCATGCAGGGTTAAGCGCATCAATCATCACATAGCGTGAAAGTGAAGCTATGCGCTCGCTTCGCATTGGATTTCTTTTATACGCCATCGCAGAGGAACCGATTTGATTTTCTTCAAACGGTTCTTCAATTTCCTTGAGATTCTGAAGCAGCCTTAAATCGTTTGAAAATTTACAGCAGGACTGCGCAATGAGTGCAAGACAGTTGCATACTATCGTGTCGAGCTTTCGCGCATAGGTTTGACCGCTGACGGGAAAGCAAGCTTTAAATCCCATTTTTTTTGCAATCTTTCTGTCAAGCTCCTTGCATTTTTCGTGGTCGCCGTCAAACAGCTCAAGAAAAGACGCCTGTGTGCCCGTTGTGCCTTTTGAGCCAAGGAGCATAAGAGTGTCGATAACATGGCAGATTTCATGATAATCCATAACAAGGTCCATCAGCCACAGAGTGGCTCTTTTACCTACGGTTGTGGGCTGTGCCGGCTGGAAATGTGTGAAGCCCAGGCACGGCATATCCTTATATTCATCGGCAAATTTTGATACGGATGCAATAGCGTTTACAAGCTTTTTCTTTATGAGAAGAAGTGCCTCCCTCATAGTTATAACATCAGTATTGTCACCTACATAGCAGCTTGTCGCTCCAAGATGAATGATGGGCTTTGCATTCGGGCACTGCTCGCCGTATGCATGAACATGGCTCATAACATCGTGACGAAACTTTTTTTCATATTCGCGTGCAGCATCATAGTTGATATTTTCTGCATTAGTTTTAAGCTCTTCAATCTGTTCACTTGTAACATTTAACCCAAGCTCGCTTTCTGCCTCTGCAAGCGCAATCCACAGCTTTCTCCAGGTTTTGAATTTAAAATCGGGGGAATAAATATACTGCATTTCCTTGCTGGCATAGCGGGCGTTAAACGGAGAATTATATGTATTATCAGCCATTATTTAAGTCCAACTCTCTTCATCATTTCGGTATAAGCACCCTCAACATTGCCGAGGTCGCGGCGAAAACGGTCCTTATCAAGCTTTTCGTGAGTTTTAATATCCCAGAAGCGACAGGTATCAGGGCTGATTTCGTCAGCAAGTACGATTGTGCCGTCGCTCGTTTTGCCGAATTCAAGCTTAAAATCAATAAGCTCAACACCGATAGATGCAAAATATTCCTTTAATACATCGTTTACGGTGAAAGCCGTTTTTTTAATTGTGTCAATATCCTTCTGTGTTGCAAAGCCGCAGGATACAGCGTGATAACCGTTGATGAGAGGATCTCCGAGCGCATCATCCTTATATGAAAATTCGATTGACGGGCAGATAAAATCCATACCCTCCTCAAGGCCGAGCCTTTTGCAGATTGAGCCTGCGGCACGGTTGCGTATAATAACCTCAAGAGGAACAATTGTTACTTTTTTAACAGCGGTTTCTCTGTCAGAAAGCTCTTTGATAAAATGAGTTTTAACACCTTTCTTTTCAAGGATCTGCATAAGATAGTTTGACATTTTGTTGTTTACCGCGCCCTTGCCTGCGATTGTGCCCTTTTTAAGCCCGTTGAATGCGGTGGCATCATCCTTGTAATCAACAATTACGATATCGGGGTCTTCGGTTGCCCAAACCTTTTTTGCTTTGCCCTCATAGAGCTGTTTTGTTTTTTTCATAAATATTTCCATAGTCCTTTCCGGCTGCAAATAGTTTATTAAAAAAAATCATCCATACGACTTGCTGCAGCCTGACAAGGCGTATAATGGAAATTTAACCGCCTCAAAATTATACCGCAGGCAAATTTTGAGGGGTTAGTTTGCGAGTGCTCGCAGTGCGGGATAAAGGGAGCAAAATGAACCGGAAGCGCTCAAAATATCGAGGGGCAATACTTTGCCCGAGCGAGATTTTGGGTAGTGCAAATGTTCAATCAGATTATTTCTTGTAAGCTTTTTTAATTCTTTCAACAGCTTCAACAGTCTTTTCGGCGTTGCCGAATGAGGTTAAACGAAAATAGCCTTCGCCTGCCGGACCAAAGCCGGAGCCGGGCGTTCCCACAACCTGACATTTTTCAAGAAGCTCATCAAAAAATTCCCACGATGTGCGCCCTTTCGGAACTTTTAACCAGATATACGGCGAATTTACGCCGCCGTAGCATTCAAAGCCGGCGTCACAAAGTCCGTCATAAATAACCCTTGCATTTTTCTGATAATATGAAAGGGTTTCCTTAATCTGCCTCTGACCGTCTTCGGTATAGACAGCCTCGGCTGCCCGCTGTGTTATATAAGAAACGCCGTTGAATTTTGTCGCCTGACGGCGTGCCCACAAGGGGTTAAGGCTTGTGCCGCCGAATACCAAATCCATAGGCACTACGGTATATCCGCATCTCATACCTGTAAAGCCGGCGGTTTTTGAAAATGAACGAAACTCTATTGCACAGGTTTTTGCGCCTTCAATCTCGTAAATTGATTTAGGTACATTTTCTTCTGTTATGAACGCCTCATACGCAGAGTCGAAAAGAATAAGCGAGTTATGCTCATTTGCAAAATCAACCCATTTTTTAAGCTGCTCTTTTGTAGCAACCATACCGGTTGGATTGTTCGGAAAGCACAGATAAATAATATCGGGAATTTCTGACGGTATATCGGGCGTAAAGTTGTTTTCGGCAGTGCATGGCATATAGATTATGTTTGACCACAATCCGTCGCAGCTCTTATCACCGCTTCTGCCTGCCATAATATTTGTGTCAACATAAACGGGATATACGGGGTCACATACAGCAACCTTGTTATCAAGCGAAAAAATATCGCCGATGTTGCCGCAGTCGCTTTTTGCACCGTCGCTCAAAAAGATTTCGTTTTTTGCAATATCAATGCCCCTGTCGGTATAATCATGCTTTCGTATTGCATCTAAAATAAAATCATAACCGTATTCGGGCGGATAGCCGCGAAAGGTGCTTTCGTCAGCCATCTCGTCAACTGCCTTATGCATTGCCTTAATAACTGCCGGAGCAAGCGGCTTTGTGACATCACCGATTGAAAGGCGGATAACATCTGCCTGCGGATGCTTCGCTTGATACTCCCTTTGCTTTTTCGCGACCGTTGAAAAAAGATAGCTTGACTCAATTTTCAAAAAGTTTTCATTAATCTTCATATATTTTAAACCTCCATATTTTTAAAAATCAATTTCGCCCTCAAAAACATAGGCGGCAGGGCCTGTCATAATGACGCTGTCGGTCTCATCGCCGCTCCAGTGAATCTGCAAATTTCCTCCTAACAGATGAACTGTTACATCGTTATCTGCAAGGCCGTTCAATATTGCGGCAACAACAGTTGCGCATGTGCCTGTTCCGCAGGCAAGCGTCTCGCCCGTGCCTCGCTCAAAAACACGCATTTCAATATTTTTCCTGTCAATTATTTTGGCAAACTCGGCATTGACCTTTTGAGGAAATAATTTTGTATTGCTTTCAAGCAATGCGCCGTAGCGGTTTAAATCAAAATCCCTCGGGCTTTCATCTATGAACATAACCGCATGGGGATTGCCCATTGAAACACAGGTCATATTAAAATCTCTGCCGTCAACGGTTATTTTTTCGCAAATTACTTTTTCTTTATTGAAGTTCACCGGAATATCGGCTGATTTAAGAATGGGAACGCCCATATCAACTCTCACGCTTTCAACCTTGCCGTTTTCGACTGCTGCGCTTATATGTTTAACTGCACCCATTGATTCAATTGTAAAATCCTTTTTGTCCGTGTAGCCGTTGTCATAAACGTATTTTGCCACACAGCGAATGCCGTTGCCGCACATAGCGCCCCTTGAACCGTCGGGATTATACATAACCATTTCAAAATCGGCTGCCGTACCTTTTTTAATCAATATTATTCCGTCTGAACCGACACCGAAATGACGGTCCGATAAAAAAATTGCGGCTTCCTTTTCGTTTTCGACCTTTTCTTTAAAGCAGTCAATGTATATATAGTCATTGCCGCAGCCGTGCATTTTTGTAAATTTCATTATAAACAAGCCGCTCCTTTCATTAATCACTGTAATTCTTAATTATTTCTTTTGCAAGCTCAACAATTTTTTTGCCTGTTTTCATACTCTCGTTTTGAAGATACTTATGTGCCTGACATTCGGTAATACTTTTGGTTTTCATAAGAATGACCTTTGCGTTATATATGGCTTCACCGTCGGTTTTGCTGCGCTTGCTGAAGGAGGAGCGAGTGCTTGAAAGCAACGATATCGTCTGTAAAAAATCATCCTTATGCAACGGAAGCGGCAGGTTCACAAGATTGCCTATATAATCCTCACTGCCGTTTCTGCAAAGCGCAACAACATCAAACCCCGCCGGCAGACGCTCGGCAAGACTGCCGGCGCTCATATCACTTAAAACCGAGGCGCATATTATTATTCCCTCATTAAGGCCTTGGGCAATGCTCAAAACGCTTGAGCCGAGTGCACAGATGTGTGAAACATAAAAGCCCTCGCTTTCAAGCATCGCACGCAGTTTAAGAGCAATATCCTTAACAGGATATGCAATTATTATATCCCTCATAAGTTTACTCCAAATAAAAACTATTGTTATTATATCATATGTTTAAGGCTGTGTTCAATACTAAAATAAGGGTATTAGATTATTTTTTAATATATACGCTCTAACATTTTGCACATAATTTAAATAAAAAATTTGTTTTTTTGTAACAAACTAACCAAAAACCGCTTGATTAATTATTGCAAAGGTGCTATGATATATTTAAATAATATAACCCTTTGCAAAGGAGATGAAAATATGGCATCTAATATGCGCCCTTTAAAAGAGGAATATGAGTTCCCGATATATCTTTTTCACAAAGGGCAAAACTATAAGGCATATGAGTTTTTCGGCTGTCATAAAATAAAAGGTAATCTTTATGTTTTCAGAGTTTGGGCGCCGCATGCAGCAGGGGTTTCGGTTGTCGGCGATTTCAACAGCTGGAACGAAAGCGATAATATTATGACTGAAATTTCGCCCGGTATCTGGGAGGCGGAAATTGATGATGTGCATATTTACGATTGCTATAAATATGCCGTTAAAACACGAAGCGGCAATGTCAATATGAAGGCTGATCCCTATGCCTTTCATTCCGAAACAAGGCCGGGAACCGCGAGCAAGGTCTATGATTTTGAAAAGCACACAAGGCGTGATTTAAAATGGATTGATAAATCAAAAGAAGGCAATATTCTTGAAAAACCCGTAAATATATATGAAATTCATTTCGGTTCTTGGAAGCAGCACGAAAACGGCGATTTCCTTTCATACAGGCAGATGGCTGAGGAATTGGTTAAGTATGTTAAGGATATGGGCTATACGCATATTGAAATGATGCCCATTATGGAATATCCTTTTGACGGCTCATGGGGATATCAGGTTACCGGATATTTTTCTCCTACATCAAGATACGGTACACCTGACGACCTTAAGTATTTTGTTGAGGAGTGCCACAGGGCGGATATTGGCGTTATCCTTGATTGGGTGCCTGCTCATTTTCCTAAAGATGCATACGGCCTTTATGAGTTTGACGGCGAATGTACTTATGAATATTCCGATATGAAAAAGGGCGAGCATAAGGAATGGGGAACAAGAGTATTTGACTACGGCAAAAACGAGGTAAAGTCGTTTCTTATTTCATCGGCTATGTACTGGCTGGATGAATTTCACTTTGACGGTCTGCGCGTTGACGCTGTTGCCTCAATGCTTTACCTTGATTACGGCAGGGAGGACGGTCAGTGGACTCCGAATAAAAACGGCGGAAGAGAAAATCTTGAGGCTGTGCAATTTTTCAAAGAGCTTAACTGTGCAGTATTCAGGGAGCATCCGGAGGTTATGATGATTGCCGAGGAATCAACGGCATGGCCTATGATAACAATGCCGACAAATATAGGCGGTCTCGGCTTTAATTTCAAATGGAATATGGGCTGGATGAACGATATGCTCCGCTATACATCGATGGACCCGTTATTCAGAAAAGGCAATCACAGCTGCATAACCTTCAGCTTTTTCTATGCGTTTAGCGAAAATTTTATTTTACCCATAAGTCACGATGAGGTTGTTCACGGAAAGGCAAGCCTTATCAATAAAATGCCCGGCGATTACGATATGAAATTTGACGGTATGAGGCTGTTTTTGGCATATATGTTTGCTCACCCGGGGAAAAAGCTTTTGTTTATGGGCAGCGAGTTCGGTCAGTTTATTGAATGGAACTATGAGCAGGGGCTTGATTGGCTGCTTCTTGATTATGACAAGCATAAAAAGCTGCAGGGCTTTACAAGGGAGCTTAATAATTTTTACAAGTCACATCCCGCTTTGTGGGAGATTGATTACAGCTGGGAGGGCTTTCAGTGGATTTCAAGCGAGGACAATGCAAATTCCATGATTGCCTTCAGAAGAATTGATAAAAGCGGCAGGGAAATAATAGCGGTATTCAACTTTACACCTAACAGCTTTGACGAATATCGTATAGGTGTTCCCGAAAATGCAACCTACAAGGTTGTGCTTGATACCTCGCTTGAAAAATACGGCGGCTTAAAATCAAGACTGACGGGCACCTATAAGGCTAAAAAGCTCGCCATGCACGGGCTTGACTACAGTATAGGGCTTAAAATTAACGGATTATCCGCAATATATCTTGAAAAAAAGATTAACAATAAAACAAATCAGAAAAGGAGATAAAAATGGCACAAAAATCAAAAATTGTTGCAATGCTTCTTGCAGGCGGTCAGGGAAGCCGTTTGGGAGTTTTAACAAAAAACATCGCTAAGCCGGCGGTTCCCTATGGCGGCAACTACAGGATAATTGATTTCCCGCTGTCAAACTGTGTAAACAGCGGTATTTACACGGTTGGCATTTTAACGCAGTACCAGCCCCTGGAGCTTAATGATTACATCGGCAACGGTCAGCCGTGGGATCTTGACCGCCAAAACGGCGGTGTTCACATTTTATCGCCGTATGAGGCAATAGGCGGCGCGGAATGGTACAAGGGTACGGCAAATGCTATTTATCAAAATATTAATTTCATTGAAAAATATGACCCCGAATATGTTGTAATTCTTTCAGGCGACCATATTTATAAAATGAATTATGCAAAAATGGTCGACTTTCACAAAAAGAACGATGCGGCGTGTACCATCGCCGTGCTTGAGGTTGCGTGGGAGGAGGCATCGCGTTTCGGTATTCTTGCGACAAATGATGACGACCGTATTTATGAATTTGCAGAGAAGCCCGAAAAGCCAAAAAGCAATAAGGCGTCTATGGGCGTTTATGTTTTCAGCTGGGATAAGCTTAAGCAATATCTGATTCAGGATGAAAACACCGAGGGCTCATCAAACGATTTCGGTAAAAACATTATTCCCACTATGCTTGATGCAGGCGAGAGGATGTTTGCATTCCCGTTCAAGGGATATTGGAAGGATGTCGGAACTATCGACTCCTTGTGGGAGGCTAATCTTGACATAATCAATCCCAATGTTGACCTTGATTTAAGCGATACAAGCTGGAGAATTTATTCAAGAAATCCTATGGCGCCGCCGCATTATATCGGCAAAAAGGCTGTTGTTGAAAATTCATCAATCAGCGAGGGCTGTGAAATTGAGGGCAATGTTGACTACAGCGTAGTATCATCTAATGTAATAATTGAAGAAGATGCCGATGTTAAGTTCAGTGTTATTATGCCGGGCGCCAAAATCAAAAAAGGCGCAAAGGTTTATTATTCAATAGTTGCCGAGGATGCAGTTATTGAAGAAGACGCCAAAATAGGCGAAATCCCCGAACAGCTTGAAAACCCGCAGGACTGGGGTATTCCGGTTATAGGTGCAGGCGCAACAATTACAAAGGGTCAGTATGTTGCTCCGGGAGTAATGATTAAATCAGGAGAGGAGGTATAAGTCAATGAACGGAAAAAGAGTTTTAGGCATAGTATTTGCCAATATTCACGAGGAGGCGCTTGACAGCCTTACAGCTATGAGAACCATGGGCTCCGTACCGTTTTGCTCAAGATTCAGATTGATTGATTTTCCTCTTTCAAATATGGTTGACAGCGGAGTTGCGAAAATAGGCGTTGTAACAAATGCAAATTTCCAGTCGCTTATGGACCATGTGGGCACCGGTAAGCCTTGGGATTTAAGCAGGAAGAATGACGGCTTATATCTTCTTCCGCCGTATTCAATCGGCAGTGCCACAATGTGGGGCAACAGAATTGACGCTCTTTACGGCAATATGAATTTCCTCAGGCAGTCAAATCAGACCTATGTTCTTATGTCTGACTGCAACCATATACTTTCAGTTGATTACAGCGAGCTTTTCAATGCGCACGAGGAAAGCGGAGCAGATATTACGATTCTCGGTGTAAAGGGCAAAATGCCTGAAAATATCGGTTCTGTTTTAACCTTCGACAAGATTGATGAAAACGGCAGAATTACCGAAATGAGCCTTGATAAAGATACCGATGAAGATGTTTTCTACTCTTGTAATATTATGATTATGAAAAAATATCTTTTGGAAACTCTTGTCACAACAGCTCATTCAAAGAATGAAATTTCTTATCAGCGAAATATCATAATGTCAAATGTTAAAAATCTGAAAATTCACGCTTTTGACGCATCCGACAGCTTTGTGGGAACCGTTGATTCAGTCCAAAGCTATTATGACATTTCAATGTCACTGCTTCAAAAGGATAACAGGAAAAAGCTTTTCAGCAGACCGATTTCAACAAAAGAGCGTGACGATATGCCGACAATCTATGGCCCTGCTTCATCGCTTAAAAATTCGCTTGTTGCAGACGGCTGCATAATCGACGGCACGGTTGAAAACTGTATTGTTTTTAAGGGCGTAAAAATCGGTAAAGACAGTGTTGTTAAAAACTCAATTCTTATGCAGGATACCGAAATCGGTGAAAATGCAAAAATCACATGCGTGATTGCCGATAAGAATGTCAGCATTAAAGACGGCGTTGAGCTTGCAGGTGCTGAAACCTTCCCGATTTGCCTGAATAAAAATACAAGAATTTAAAGGATAACTGTGTGAAAAATCACACTAATCCGATTTTATCACCCTCAAAATTTGCCTGTGGCATAATTTTGAGATGGTTAAATTTCCATTATACGCCTTGTCCGGCTACAGCAAGTCGTATAAATAATTTTTAAATAAACTGTTTGTAGCCGGAAAGGCTATGGTGATTAGTGTGAAAAATCACACTAATCCGATTTTATCACCCTCAAAATTTGCCTGTGGCATAATTTTGAGATGGTTAAATTTCCATTATACGCCTTGTCCGGCTACAGCAAGTCGTATAGATAATTTTTAAATAAACTGTTTGTAGCCGGAAAGGCTATGGAAATTATGAAGGTTTTATATGTTGCCTCCGAGGCTCTGCCGTTTATGGCGTCCGGCGGACTCGGAGATGTTGCGGGCTCATTGCCTGTTGCCTTGAGAAAAAGGCTTATCGGCTGCCGTGTAGTAATGCCGCTTTATGACAGCATTAAGCAGGAATACAAGGACAAAATGAAATTTATAACATCAATCAGCGTCCCCGTTTCGTGGCGCAGGCAGTATTGCGGTATATTTGAAGCCAAGGCAAACGGTGTTATATATTATTTTCTTGATAACCAGTATTATTTTAAGCGTGACGGCATTTACGGCCATTACGATGATGCCGAAAGATTTGCGTTTTTTGCACGGGCAGTTCTTGAAATAATTCCCGCCATTGACTGGAAGCCCGACATTATTCATTGTAATGACTGGCAGAGCGCGCTTACTCCGCTTTATTACAGCTGCTATTATTCAAACCGTATGGGATTTGAAAATATCAAAACGGTTTTTACAATTCATAATATTCAGTATCAGGGCAAATACGGCGACGAGCTTTTGACTGATGTTCTGGGTATTGCGCCGGAGCATAACAATCTTATCCTTTATGACGGTCTTGTGAACTTTATGAAAGCCGGCATTGAATGTGCAAATATGGTTACAACCGTTTCGCCTACCTATGCAAAGGAAATTCTTGACCCGTGGTACAGTCACGGTCTTGACCCTATACTTAATCAGCGCAGCTGGAAGCTTTGCGGCATTCTTAACGGTATTGATGTTGACAGCTATAATCCCGAAACAGATAAGGACATTTGGGTCAACTATAATGCCGATGATTTTTCGGCTAAGCATGAAAACAAAAAAGAACTGCAAAAGCTTATGGGGCTTAATGTGAACGCGGATACACCTGTTGTAGGTATCGTTACAAGGCTTGTAGGTCATAAGGGTGTTGACCTTATGAAGGAGGTTCTTGAAAAGAGTATCTGCGAGCGTAATATTCAATATGTTGTGCTTGGCAGCGGCGAATGGCAGTATGAAAATTTCTTCCGTTATCTGCATGACAAGTATCCCGATAAGGTAGGAATAACAATAGGCTTTGTTCCCGACCTTGCAAGGAAGATTTATGCAGGCGCCGATATGTTCCTTATGCCGAGCAAGTCAGAGCCATGCGGACTTTCACAGATGGTTGCCCTGAGATACGGCACAATCCCGATTGTTCGTGAAACAGGCGGTCTTAAGGATTCCATTACAGACAGCGGCGACGGTATGGGCAATGGCTTTACATTCAAGTCATATGACGCTTATGATATGCTCGGTGCGATTTATCGCGCGTACGACGCGTATTACAGCGGAAGCTGGGATATTCTCGTTAAGCGTGCGCTTGAATGTGATATGAGTTGGGGCAAGAGCGCTAACGAATATATTAAAATGTATCGCTCTTTGCTCAAATAAAAACAAATATGAAATAAAAGCCCGGCAGATAAACATCTGCCGGGTTAAATATATACTATTTGTAATCATCACATATTACACTTATGTACAACCGGGGACAGTCCCTGATTGTACAATAACTATATTAATTGAATTTGTCAAGTATTAATTAATCGTTGCCGTCCATAGTCCACAAAGGCATTGTGTGTATTTTGCGTGGCTACCACCATTTACAGTTATATATTTATCAACTGCTGACACAGCTTCCTCATAAGAAGAATACCATCCTATCTGTCCTACATCATATGCGTGGTGACTTCCACCTTCTGTACACCAATATGCAGATGTCGTAGTAGTTGAACTACTACTTGAAGATGCTCCAGAAATTTTATTTGAAGATGAAGTTTTGCCATTACTTGATGATGAGCCACCACTACTTGATTTTGTGCCGCTAGAACTTGATGAAGTAGTTGACTTTGACGAGGAGGCTGCCGTACTGCTTCCTGACGAGGAAGCTTCTGTCTTTTCCTCAGGCTTTGCTTCAACTGTAATTTTTACTTCTTTTTCGGCAGTATTACCGTTTTTGTCTGCCGCGCAAACCTTAACCGTCTGCGTGCCGACCTTTTTCGCGTCAACCTCACCGTCAACGGTTATAACCGCGTCGCCTGATAAATCGGTCGCCTTGAATTTGCCGCTCAAATCAAGCTCCTCGCCCTGCGTGATTTTGATTTCTTCGATATTATCGGTAAATTCGGGCGGTGTTGTATCAACTACGGAAATCCTGCAGTCCAAATCAAATGCTTTAAAGCTGTTCCATATTTTGTTATCGCTTACGGTAACCACTATTTTATAACTGTAATCCTTGACCTCGTCTGCGGTAAAAGAAAGCCCTTTTGAATCGTCAAATTGTACTTCTGTCTCAACCGGGCTGTCTGACTCGTAACCCTCCGCGGCGGAAATAAAGTCCTCTGCTTTAAGCTCGTGTTCTTCATTATCAAGCTCATATTCCTTTTCGCAAATTATATTATCGCCTGCCTGCAGCTTGGCTTCTTCATATCTGCTTTTTTCAGCGGCATAGGAAGCGCCGGCAAACGCGCCTGCCGCTATTACGACTGCAATAACAGCCGAACAAACTACAACAACAATCTTTTTCTTTTTGTTTGGCTTTTTCTTTTCGGGTGTTTCGTTATCGATGTCTGACACTTCAGTATTTTTTTGTTCCATTATTTTTTCTCCTCTTTGTAATCTGTCAAAAATTAATCTTTGTATTTTAAGCCCATAGACTTGATGAAAAACATTAATTTCACTATATCCTGACGGATATATTCTTATTTTTTAAGTATTGCTTGAGCTTTGGTACGGGCAGCTCGTTAAAATGAAAAAGGCTTGCCGCCAAAACAGCATCTGCCTTGCCCTTTGCAAAGGCATCATAAAAGTGCTCGGCTTTGCCTGCACCGCCTGAAGCGATAACCGGTATGCCTACATTTTCGCTGACCGCGCGAGTAAGCTCAATATCGTATCCCGTTTTCTGACCGTCGCAGTCCATAGAGGTTAAAAGAATTTCGCCTGCGCCTCTTTTTTCTGCTTCAATCGCCCATTTTACAGCGTCTATGCCGGTTGGTATTCTCCCTCCGTTTAAATAAACCTCCCAGCTTTTATTGCTGCTTCGTTTTGCGTCAATAGCGCAAACAACGCACTGCGAGCCGAATTTGTATGCTGACTCATTTATTAAACCGGGGTTTCGTACAGCTGCGGAATTTACGGAAATTTTGTCGGCACCTGCCCTTAAAAGCTCCTTAAAATCATCAACGCTTTTTATTCCGCCGCCTACTGTAAACGGAATAAATACCGTTTCGGCAACACGCTTTACAATATCAAGCATAGTGCTCCTGCCCTCGTGACTTGCCATAATATCAAGAAGCACAAGCTCGTCTGCACCCTGCTCGTCATAAGCCCTTGCACAGGCAACAGGGTCGCCCGCGTCACGCTTGTTTACAAAAGATACACCCTTTACAACTCGTCCGTTTTCAACATCAAGACACGGTATAATCCTTTTTGCGTACATAATCAGCCCTCCATATTTAAAAAGTTTTCAAGCAGCTTCAAGCCTGCGGCACTGCTTTTTTCGGGATGAAATTGTGTTGCGCAAAGATTGCCGCGCTGTATCGCACATTCAATGCTGACTCCGTAGTCGCATATGCCTGCAATATCGCTGTCATCAGCACCGTTAAGGTAATATGAGTGAACAAAATAAAAATAACTGTTGTCGGGTATTCCTTCAAAAATACCGCCTGTTTGCTTCAGTTTAACATTGTTCCACCCCATATGGGGAACCTTTATTCCGCCTTTTTTTGGGATAGTTATAATTTTGCCGCTTAGAAGCCCAAGCCCTTTTACACCGGGACTTTCCTCACTGCTTTCAAAAAGGAGCTGCAAACCGAGGCATATTCCGAGAAAAGGCTTACCGCTTGTTGCGGCAGCTTTGACCGTTTCAGTGAGATTACGCTCATTCATTGAACGCATTGCGTCTTCAAACGAACCTACACCGGGTAAAATAATATGTGTGGCCGATTCTATTTTTTTCCTGTCCTGTGTTATTTCACTTTCGGCGCCAAGATAGTCAAGAGCTTTTTTTACGCTTGAAAGATTACCTGCCCCGTAATCAATAATTGCTGTCATAATTATCTCCGTGATTTTTAATAGTAAATATTTTATCATAAAATATTCTTTCTTTCAACACATTGACAAAACTATTTTAAAATGTTATTATTTCTAATAATGATATGCAGCGGTACCGAAGAGGCCGTAACGGCACAGACTTGAAACGGTCGGCTGATGTGTCGGTTTCGTTCATCGAAAATCCGGCATTTATGTGGGGGTCACGCGGTTTAAAAAATTGAATATTTTGCCTTGCTGTTCTTCCCTGAGAGGCTTTGCAGAACATATATACGGAGAGTTATCGAAGTGGTCATAACGAGCCTGACTCGAAATCAGGTAGCCCTCACGGGCTCGTGGGTTCGAATCCCACACTCTCCGCCAAATCGTCGTCACAAGCTACTTATCGCTTGTGACGATTTTTTATGCAAAAATCATCCCTCTTGATAATAGTTATATCTCAAAAAGATTTACGAAACAATATCAAAATAAAGCCGA
>CAZYDW010000035.1:0-14979 GCA_964646445.1 uncultured Bacteroides sp. | reverse complement strand
TCGTTCGCAGGCCCCATTTCAAGCGAGCTTGATGGAGCGCTGCTCCGATTTAAATCAGGGAGGAGATTATATGCGAAACCATTTTGTTGACAAGGTTCAGCCGCTGCTCAATGAAGACGGGACTTTGAGTGAGCCGGGCTGGAGCAGTAAGCCCGTATGGCAGTATGACAGAGAACAGGTGAAAAAGCGTTCTTCAAGAATTAAGGAATGGGATTATTACTGCATTATGTCACACAGTAACAATATTGCACTTTGCCTTACCGTTTCGGACCTCGGTTATCTTGAGCTTGAAAGTGTAAGCTTTCTTGATTTCAATAAGCCTTATGAGCACACACAGGGAAGTATGGCACCGTTTCCTATGGGCAGACTCAAAATGCCAAACAGCACAAAAAGCGGCGATGTAATGGTGAAAAACAAAAAGCTTGCCGTTGATTTTAAAGTCGGCACAGGCAAAAGACATATTCGCTGTGACTTCCCCGGATTTGATAACGGCAAGGGACTTAAAGCAGATATTGTTCTTGATAATCCCGATGAAGATACAATAGTAATTGCAACACCCTGGGACGAGGATAAAAAAGCTTTTTATTATAATCAGAAAATTAATTGTATGCGTGCATCGGGTAAAGTACAGTACGGTGATAACATTTATAAATTAAACTCCGATACCGATTTCGGTACGCTCGACTGGGGCAGAGGTGTATGGACTTATAATAATGTTTGGTATTGGGGTTCGGGTTCAGGCGAAATTGACGGTCATCGCTTCGGTTTCAATATAGGCTATGGCTTCGGCAATACAACCGCTGCGAGTGAAAATGTTATTTTTTATGACGGCGTTGCTCATAAGCTTGACGATGTAACCTTTAATATCAGTGAAAATTATACAGACCCGTGGACCTTTACTTCATCCGACGGCAGGTTTGAAATGAATTTCGTTGCGATAATCGATCGCAGTGATTATACAAGCGTTGCAAATCTTATTGTTACTGATCAGCATCAGGTTTTCGGCAGAATGAGCGGCAGTGCAGTGCTTGATGACGGCAGAGTAATTAAACTGAATGATTTTCTTTGCTTCGCCGAAAAGGTCCATAATAAATATTAAAAAACATACAGCTTCGGATATTTTATCTGAAGCTTCCTTGTTTACATAACGGTACAGTTTTTTATTTGAATAAATCACAAAAATAAATTTTCATATTAAAGCCTGTAATAATAAAATAAAAAAATGTAATTAAATTTAAAATATATGTTTATTTTGTTACCGATTTCTGCTATAATGTTATAAATATGTGATTGAATGGAGATAGCGGCGTGAAAAAAATAAAAATTCTGTTACTTGTTTTATGCATTGCTGTCGTTTTCACCGGATGCAGCAGCTTTCGTATTGCCGCTTCTATTGATGATTTGATTTCTCCCGTTTCTCCGAGCGGCGATGATGCTGCCGTTCAAAATGCAGTCGGCGAATACTGCAATAGCGGCTACCTTATTAAAATACCGTCAGGCGGCGAATATACAACCTCATACATTTATTATGATTTAAACAGTGACGGTATTGTTAATGAGGCTATTGCTTTTTACGAGCCGTCAGATAATCTCGGTACAATAAATATGGCGGTGCTTAACAAGCATGAACACGGCTGGCAGGTTGTTTATAATATTGAGGGCGAGGGCAGTGATGTATATTCGCTTGATTTTTCGGATGTCAACAACGACGGCGTGCTTGAAATAATTGTGTGCTGGGGTCTTATTTCAAAATCAACAAGCTTTAATCTATGCGTCTATCGCCAGATTGATGATAACGGCTATTCCCTGAAAGAAATTGACAGCTCTGTTACAGCAGGCGAGTTTATATGTGCGGATGTAAATAATGACGGTATTAATGAGGTTCTTGTATTCAAACTCGGCTCGTCATCCGTTTCCCCAAGTGCATGCCTGTATTCATATGCGTCTGACAGAAGAAAGCTTATAGGCGAAACAAAGCTTGACAGCACTATTAATTCGTTTTCGTTAATTTCGGTTTGCAATACTGCCGAGGGGACAAGCGTTTATGCCGACGCAATAAGAAATGACGGCGTATCTATGGTGACCGAATTTATATACTGGTCTGATTATTATGACAGCATTGTATCGCCGTTTTACAGCTACAGCACGGGAAGGACGACAGATACCGCAAGAAACTGTATGATTAACTCTGCGGATATTAACGGCGACGGTATTATTGAAATACCTCTTGATTTCAGTGTAAGCTCGCTTCCGTCACAAATCACAGCTCAGAGCTGGACAGCTTATGAAAACACTGTTTTAAAAACAAAATGCTATTCTGTCTCCTGCAAGCGTGACAGCTATTGTATCATTCTTTCAAGGGATTATCTTGAAAGCCTTAAATTTGATTATGATACAGATCAAAGAACACTTACCGTATATAACGGCAAGCAAAAATGTTTTGAGATTTTAACGGTTTTAAAATCTGCATATAATGCCGCTGATTATTCCGGCTATACGGAAATTTTCAATAATTCGGGATTTATATATCTTGCAAAAGCTGATGAAAATTCCGATATTGATATAACCGTTGATGACTTGAAAGATATGATTAAACCATATTGATTAAAGGGCATATTAGTGTGAAAAACCACACTAATACGATAAACAGCACGCTTTAATATTATACGCCTTGCCCGGCTGCAGCAAGTCGTATGGATGATTTTTAATGAACTGTTTGCAGCCGGAAAGGCTATTGAAAATGAAAAAAGTTTTAGTTGCAGAGGATGAAGAATCCATCCGCGAGTTTATCGTCATAAATCTGACGCGAAGCGGATATGAGGTTGAGCAGGCTGAAAACGGTGCCGTGGCTCTTGAAAAATTTTCCGCGCAGGGCAGCAGCTTTGATGTTGCAATTCTTGATATAATGATGCCGGAGGTTGACGGGCTTACCGTCTGCAAGGAGCTGCGCCGTCAGTCAACGGATTTGGGTATTATTATGTTAAGCGCAAAAACGCAGGAAATGGACAAGGTTACGGGGCTTCTTGTCGGTGCGGATGACTATGTTACAAAGCCTTTTTCCCCAAGTGAGCTTATGGCAAGAGTTGACGCTGTTTACAGGCGTGTTGAGATGACGAGGGGATTCAGGAAAAACGATACCACTGGTGACAGTATTGTTCTTGATGAATTTGAGCTTAATTTGAGAAACCGTACGCTTTCCAAGAACGGTGAGCTTATTGAGCTTACACAGGTTGAATTTCAGATTATTGAATATTTCTTTAAAAATCCCAACGCGGCTCTTTCAAGAACAGATATTTTAAAAACCGTATGGGGTGCAAATTATTTCGGTGATGAAAAAATCGTTGATGTTAATATCAGAAGACTGCGTATTAAAATCGAGGAAAACCCGTCAAGCCCTGCAAGGCTTGTCACTATCTGGGGCCTTGGCTACAAGTGGATTACGGATAAGCAGTAAATTTTTATTCAAAGAGTGCTAATTATGAAGGATGCCATTTCAAAAAAACTGCATAGGCTTAAAATTGACGGCATTACGCTTCGCTGGCTTATTAACATAATAGGCGTTATATTACTGTTTTTTGTTATTGTATTTATTGTATTTTCGTTTTCAATAAAATCACATTATTATTCAAATGTCGAAAGTATTTTAAGCTCCGGCACATCGGCAAGTGCCGTCAGCTATTTTACATCAAATCTTGAAGAGGGCATATCCCTTGAACAGTCAGCTGCCGATTATATTGACAGCTACAGCTACAGGGAAAAAACCACAATCTGGATTGTTGACAGCGACGGCGCGGTGATTTTATCGTCAAGCGGATTTGCTATTGAAAAACAGGATATGCCCGATTTTAATCAGGCAATGATGTCGGATGACGGCACAGGTAAATTTATCGGCAGGCTTTCAAGCGGCGAAAAAGTTATGGCTATATGCCGCGTTATTAATAATCAGGAGGGCGATGCTGTCGGGGCTGTTCGCGTTATGTCATCACTTGAACAGCTTGACAATCAGGTAAGCTCAATAGTTTTTTTGATTTTTCTTGCACTGCTTATTATCTTTGCAATTATTATTTTTTCTAATTTGTTTTTTATACGCTCAATCATTATTCCCGTTCAGGAAATCAACTTAACCACAAAAAAAATTTCACAGGGCGATTATTCTGTAAGAATTGAAAAAAAATATAATGATGAAATCGGTAATCTCTGTGATTCAATTAATACTATGGCTGAAGAAATATCACAGACCGATAAAATGAAAAATGATTTTATTTCAACAATTTCGCATGAGCTGAGAACTCCTTTAACATCAATCAAGGGTTGGGGCGAAACACTTACGCTCGGCAACAGTGAAAATGTTGATGAACTCACGCGCAAGGGTCTTGAGGTTATAGTCAAGGAGGCAGGAAGGCTTGAAGGCTTTGTTGAGGAGCTTCTTGACTTTTCCCGTCTGCAAAGCGGCAGAATGAATTTGAAGCTTGCAAAAACAGATGTTTTCGCCGAGCTTGACGAAACTGTATTTACATTTCGCGAAAGAGCTATGCGTGAGGGAATTGAGGTTAAATACAGTATTCCCGAGGTACCTGCAATTACAAATGCCGACGCCAACAGGCTCAGGCAGGTGTTTATGAATATTCTTGATAATGCTCTTAAATATTCACGCTCACCGAGCAAAATATTTGTGAAGGCTCAGTTTGTGAAGCTTGATAATGAAAATTACATAAGTATTGCAATTGCTGACCGTGGCTGCGGAATAAGCAAAGAGGATCTGCCTCATGTAAAGGATAAATTTTATAAGGCAAATGTTTCTGTCCGAGGTTCGGGCATCGGTCTTGCGGTGACAAATGAAATTGTTAATATGCACGGCGGAAAGCTTGAAATTGACAGCGAGGAGGGTAAAGGAACGCTTGTCACCATTTATCTGCCCGTAGAGAATATACCGAGTGAAAACGAGCTTCTGGGCGCACGCGAAAATCCTGACGAGGAGGAAATAAACGAAGGCATGGAAATGAAAGGCAAAAGTGATTATGAGTGATAAGAAATTACATATTACCTCTGTCGGAGGGCAGGCTCTTATTGAGGGTATAATGATGCAGGGCCCAAAGGGCGTTGCAACAGCCGTGCGAAAAACCGACGGCACTATTATTGTAGAGCCGCACACTGTTAAGCACTTAAGGGACAAATGTAAGTTTTTCAACATTCCGATTATCAGGGGAATTGCAGCATTTATCGAATCAATGATACTCGGCTATAAAATGCTTATGTATTCGGCTGAAGCTTCAGGTATGGAGGATATTGAAGATGTCGAAATGAATAAGCTTGAAAAATGGATTAATGATAAATTCGGCGATAAGCTGATGAATTTTATTATGGGCATAGCTTCGGTGCTCGGCGTCGCGCTTGCAATCCTCATATTTTTTGTTTTGCCCGTTTTTGTATTCAACAGGCTTAACGCATTGACGGACAATGCCCTTACATCTTGGCAGGGTACAATTGAGGGCGTGCTTAAAATATTAATCTTTGTTGTGTATATTGTCGTTGTAAGCCGGATGAATGACATAAAAAGAACATTTATGTATCACGGCGCAGAGCACAAATCAATAGCATGCTATGAGGCGGGTTTAGAGCTTACGGTTGAAAATGTTAAAAAATGCACACGCTTTCATCCGAGATGCGGCACATCGTTTATGTTTGCGATGCTTATATTGAGCATATTTGTAATAACGCTGCTTTCACTTTTTGTTGACGAAGATTTAAAAAGCAATGTACTTTTATGGCTTCTGATTAAGCTTCCTATGCTGCCGCTTATAATGGGTATCGGCTATGAGTTTATCAAATATGCCGGCAGGCATAATAATCTCTTTGTTAAAATATTGTCAGCACCCGGATTATGGATGCAAAGGCTTACAACAAAGGAGCCTGATGATAAAATCATAGAGGTAGGCATTGAGGCAATTAAAGCGGTTATAACCGACAACCCGGAGGATGATGAAATCAAATGACATTGAAGGACGCATATAATTACGGCGTGTATTTCCTTTCCGGTAACGGTGTTGATGAGGCGGAGTTTAAATCGCTTTGCCTTGTATGCCATCTTGACAGCATAAAAAACAGCGAATTTTATCAACATTTTGATGATGAAATTAATATGAATAAATTTGCCGATTTGCTTTGGCGTGTTAAAAACAAAGAGCCGCTGCAATATGTAATAGGCAAATGGGATTTTTATGAAAGTGAGTTTTATGTCGGACCCGGAGTTTTAATTCCGCGCCCGGAGACAGAAGAGCTTTGCGAAAAGGCTGTTGATTATGTTAAAAAACTTGGCAGCTGTGTTGTTTATGATTTGTGCGCAGGCAGCGGATGTATCGGCATCAGCATAGCAAAAAAGTGTAAAAACGCTTTTGTCTTTCTTATTGAAAAAAGCAGCGATGCCATGCCTTATCTTTTAAAAAACTCCAAAGAAACTGATAATGCAAAGGTTATATGCGGCGATATATTTTTGCCGTGCGTTATTAAAAATGCCGATGTTATTGTTTCAAATCCCCCGTATGTTAAATCAGACGATATGAAAGAGCTTTGCGACGAGGTTAAGCTTGAGCCTGAAACGGCGCTCGACGGCGGCAGTGACGGCCTTGATTTTTACAGGGCAATTAATGACCTATGGGCAGATAAGCTGAATCCGAACGGCAGGCTTTTTCTCGAAATAGGCAGTGACCAGGGCAAGCGGATTTCCGCTGTTCTGACTAATTTTAAGGATATTATTGTTTCAAAAGATATTTACGGTAACGACAGAGTTGTTACATGCATTAAAGGAAATTGATATGAGCATATTAAGATATTTTTACAGCGGCGATACCTCATCTGCAATAATAGTTCTTATATCAAGGCTGTTCGTGCTTTTTTGCTGTATGCCTATTCACGAAACAGCACACGCATATGCCGCGTATAAATGCGGCGATGATACTGCAAAGCTGAATAAAAGGCTTACTATAAACCCGTTTGCACACCTTGATTTAATCGGCGCGGCTATGATTTTGCTTTTCGGTATTGGCTATGCAAATCCTGTTCCCGTTAATCCGTCAAGGCTCAGGCATCCGAGGCGTGATATGGCGCTTGTTGCACTTGCCGGTCCTTTGTCAAATATTCTGCTTTCATTTGTTTTTGTGTTTGTTTCTTATATGCTTCCTGCAATTTCACCGAGCAATACGGTGATTGCTGTATTGGGGTTGTTTTTCAGAATGGCGGCGCAGATTAATATATCTCTTGCGGTGTTTAATCTTCTGCCCGTTCCGCCGCTTGACGGTGCAAAAATATTTTCGTCGGTTCTTCCGGATAAAATATATTTTAAATTGATGCAGTATGACAGATATATAATGATAGGCTTTATGATTTTGCTGTTTACGGGTATTTTTTCCGCACCTATTTCGTGGCTGTCGGGGCTTCTTATGAATTTAATATCTTATATACCTTATCATATTTTTGGGTGAATTATGGAGAAAATCAGCTATAAAATAGATGTGTTTGAAGGTCCTATGGATTTATTACTGCATCTTATTTCAAAGCATAAACTTAATATTAACGATATACCTATTGTTGAGCTTGTTAATCAGTATGTTGATTATGTAAGGCAAATGCAGGAGCAGGATTTTGACATTGCCGGTGAATTTCTTGAAATGGCCGCGCGGCTTATATATATTAAAACCGTATCTCTTTTGCCAAAGCACGAGGAGGCTGAGGTTCTTAAAAAAGAGCTTACTGGCGAGCTTATAGAGTATCGCGACTGTAAGCTGATGGCGGAAAAGCTTTCGCATCAGACTGACGGCTTTAACCGATTTGTCCGTCCTGCACAGGAGGGTTATGTTAATTATGATTATGAGCGCTTTCACGAGGGCGAGGAACTGCTAAACGCATATATAAGTGCTGCCGGCAGAGGCAAAAGGCGATTACCGCCTCCGCTTGATTCATTTAAGGTTATTGTTGCAAAAAAATTTGTTGCGGTTGCAACAAAAGTAACCGCTGTTATGAGAAAGCTGCGCAATGGCAATAAAGTCAGATTTTTGTCATTATTTGAAGATGCATTGACTAAAAGCGATATGGTTGCAACTTTTCTTGCGGTGCTTGAGCTTGCAAAAAATAAAAACATAACCATTGAAGGCGAAATGTCAAATCCTACAGTTTGGAAGAATAAAGAGGTAACGGATATTGAACAGTAATACTATTCTTGCGGCTATTGAAGCTATGCTCTTTGCATCAGGTGACCCTGTTGAGCCGGCAAAGCTTGCCGAGGTACTTGATATTGATGTTGAAAATGTAATAAAAATACTCGGTCATCTTGAGGCTGTATATGATGAGCGCGGCGGCGGGCTTCGCCTTATACGCGTCGACGGCAAATATCAGCTTTGCACACGGGAAGAATACAGTGAACCCGTAAGGGGACTGCTTGAAATCAAAAAGAATACACCTTTAAGTCAGGCGGCGTTTGAGGTGCTTGCAATCGTTGCTTATAATAAAACCGTTACCCGTTCGTTTATTGAACAGATAAGGGGCGTTGACTGCAGCGGTCCTCTTTCAAGCCTTGTTCAAAAGGGTCTTATTGAAGAAAAAGGCAGGCTGGATCTTCCGGGCAGGCCTCTTGTTTACGCAACTACCGATAGATTTTTGAGGTGCTTTTCACTTAACAGCCTTGATGATTTACCCGATTTGCCTGAAAGCAGCGAGGATAAGGACAACAGTCAGACATCCCTTTTTGAGGACAGGGAAAATTCGTACAATACGCTGTCCGGTGATAACGAGGGGGACCATACATAATGAAAATATTTTTAATTATTGTTGCCGTTATTGCGGTTTTGATAATTGCAATTTGTTCGCTTTCCGCCACATTTACAATAGTTTACGATAAAAAATGGAGCACAAAGCTAAGCTTGCTTTTTATCGAAAAGGATATTGAACTTTCAAAAATTATTTCATTTATTCTTTTTCCGGAAAAAAAAGCAAAGGATATTTCAAACAAAAAAGCAAATAAGAAAGCAGCACCAAAAACAAGCGAAACGGCTGAACCTGCATTTGATGCAGATGAAAAAAGCAAAGTCTGCGAAAGCAGTAATCAACCGGCTGACAGTAAAAACGAACCTGAAAAACAATCAAAGCCAAATCCCATTGCAAAGATTTGGCAGGATGAAGGAATTGTCGGTATCTTTACTTTAGTATCAAATTTACTTGAAACTGCAAATTCTGCAATTTTAACATTAATTAGGGGTTTACATATTTACTCACTTTATGTTATGATAATAGTCGGAGGGTATGATGCCGCGTCAATAGGAATTACCTATGGCAGAATATGCGAGTATTATTATCCGGTCAAGGGCTTGATTTTAAATCAGATGAAGGTTGACGATTATGACGACTGTATTCAGCCTGACTTTCTTGCGCAAAAGACTGAATATCAGTTTCAACTCATTGCAAGCATAAGCGTAGGGCTTTTGCTCAAAACGCTTATTAAGGCAGCTGTAGTGTTTATAAAAAATTTAATTCAAAATAAAAAAGAAAAATAAAGGGGAATTTAGTTATGAAAGAAACTCCGGTAAACAAAATAATGGAAAACACGCTTGAAAAACTTCGTGATATGGTTGATGTTTCAACCGTTATCGGTGAACCTATGGTTACCGGTTCGGTTACGCTTATACCTGTATCAAGGGTTTCATACGGCTTTGGTTCAGGGGGAACAGACCTTCCGTCAAAGCAAAGCAACGAGCTTTTCGGCGGAGGAGGCGGCGGTGGTGTAACTATTGCGCCAATCGCATTTATCGTTATTGAAAACGGCAAATGCAGAATGATGCAGATTAATAACTACACATCATCTGCCGATCGAGCTATTGCAATGATTCCGGAACTTGTTGATAAGGTTACGGAGCTTTTAAAATCAGAAAAAACCGATAATAATGACGACAAGGCTGCCGAATAATACATATGCTTAAAAAACAATCACCTGCATATATTTTATGTGGGTGATTATTTTGTTGAAAACATTTTCATTAATTCTTGCTGTATTGTTTTTATTTCCGTTTACGGCATACGGTACTGATTGCAGTGCAGCGAGCGCAGTGGTTATTGACGCGTCGGCAGGTATCGTTTTATATGAGAAAAACGCTTATGAGCCAAGGGCTATAGCGTCAACGACAAAAATAATGACTGCACTTATTGCCCTTGAAAGCAACAGGCTTGACGAGCAGGTTAAAATAACTGATGAAATGCTTAATACGGAAGGATCATCATTAGGTCTTAAAAGCGGTGATGTTATTACACTTAATGACCTTGTTGTAGGTATGATGCTTACATCAGGCAACGATTCTGCAAATGCAGTTGCATTCTTTTTATGCGGCAGTATTGAAGGCTTTGCCGATATGATGAATAATCGTGCCGCAGAAATCGGAATGAACGATACGGTGTTTGTTACACCGTCAGGTCTTGATGAGGGTGAGCATCATTCAACTGCATATGATATGGCAATTCTTGCCGCCGAGGCAGTTAAAAACGAAGCGTTTTGTGAGATAAGCGCAATGAAAAGCGCTGTTATTACAGTCAGTGAAAATGAAATAACTGTATATAATCACAATAAGCTTTTGTCATATGATAAAAATATTTTCGGCATTAAAACAGGTTATACAAAAAAAGCGGGCAGATGTCTTGTAAGCGCAAAAAATTTCAATTCAAATAAAATAATTTGTGTAACCCTCAATGCTCCCGATGACTGGAATGATCATCTTAATCTTTATAGTGAGTGCGAAAAAAAGTATAATGAATACAATGTCAGCGGTCAGCTTAATATAAATACAGTCGGCGGTGTTAAAAATACTTTAAGTGCATCATATGAAAAAAGCTTTTATGTTTTATCTGATTTGAAAATTGAAATTTACCATAAGCCGTTTGTCTATTCTCCTGTTAAGAAAGGAGATATACTCGGAGAGGTATATGTTTATTATAATGAAAATTTAATTGAAAGACTGCCGATTGCGGCAGACGAGGATGTTGATTATGCCAAACAGGAACGAACTGAGACTTCAGAAATTTATGGCTGAATGCGGCGTTGCTTCACGCAGGAAAAGTGAGGAGCTTATTGAAATGGGCAAGGTTAAGGTGAACGGCCATATTGCCCATATAGGTGACAAGGTAAATCCGAAAAAAGATACTGTTACCGTCAAAGGAAAGAAAATTAATAAGGTTGACAGATTGTATTATATTATGCTTAATAAGCCGAGAGGATATGTTACAACCGTCAGTGACGAGCTTGGCAGAAAAACGGTGATGGACCTTATTGATGTTGATACAAGGGTATATCCTGTCGGCAGGCTTGATAAGGACAGCGAGGGTCTGCTTATCCTTACAAATGACGGGTCTTTCGCAAACGCTCTTACTCACCCGAAGCATAATTTTGCAAAGGTTTACAGGGTAACGGTCAGACCGTCTGTAAGCAATGATATGCTTGAAAGACTGCGAAACGGAATTGAAATTGACGGCAGGAAAACTGCTCACTGCGATGTTAATATAATTACCGAGGAAGAGGGAAGGGTTGTCCTTGAATTTATACTGCGTGAGGGAAGGAACCGTCAGATAAGAAAAATGTGTGAAGCTGTCGGCTTGGAGGTTGCAAGACTTAAACGCATTTCAATAGGACCCGTTAAGCTCGGTATGCTTCAAACAGGCAAATCAAGGCGCCTTACCGATAATGAAGTAAGAAAGCTTCTTCGCTCATCAAATCCCGTACAGCAGGACGAGCAGTAATATAACCTATTCGCCGATGTTCCCCCGCCTCTCAGACGGTGGGGCCCATTTCAGAATTTCAGTGGGACTGATAATCTTCCGACAAAATGTTGAATGACAGTGCAATACCTTATCGAATATTTATAAAAAATATGGCAGGGCAGGCACATTTCCGCCTTGTTGTTTTTTATATAAAAAGTTTTGCATTTTATAAATTAATTATTGATATTAAAGCCGTAAAGTGTTAATATCTATAATAGGAAAATTTTGAATGTTTGAAAATTTTCTCTGCTTTTAAATTAAGGAGGATTATTCAGTGAGTGATTCAAAAGCGATTTCAAGGCTTGAAGCTCTTTTTGACGACGGCTCTTTTACACAGATTGATGCGTTTGCAAAATCTGCCGATGGAGATGTCGAGGCAGCTGCCGGCTTTGGAACGGTTAATGAATGTCCTGTATATGCATTTTCACAGGATGTTACTGTGTGCGACGGTGCGGTTAGTGTTGCACATTGTGAAAAAATTAAGAAGCTCTATGATTTAGCTGCAAAAACAGGCTGCCCGATTGTCGGTATATATGATTCAAACGGCGTTAAGATTGATGAGGGCTTTGAGGTGCTTAATGCATACGGTGAGCTTGTTAAAGCATCAGCTTCAATCAGCGGCGTGTGTCCGCAAATTTCGGTTATTGCAGGCTCCTGTATAGGTACATCGGCTCTTATTGCAAATCTTGCCGATGTTGTAGTTGCTGTCAAAGATGCCGATTTTTATGTGTCGGCGCCAAGCGACATAACTGCAAAACAATCATATGATGAGGGTACAGTCGATATTATCTGCGATGATTTTTCATCAGCTGTTAAAGCTGTCAGGGATGTTGCGGCACTACTTCCTTCAAACAATCTGTCATCTGTACCTATATTTGACTTTTCCGCTTCGCAGTCTGCCGTGTCTGATGACTCAGACGCAATAACCGTTATAAATGCCTGCGCCGATGCTTCGTCGGTTGTTGAGCTTAAAGGCGGCTATGCGGTGTCAAACTGCAAAACCGCTCTTGCAACAGTTAACGGCGCGACAGTCGGCTTTATAGGCTTTGACGGCAAAGCGCTTTGCCCGGCATGCTCTTATAAAGCTGAAAATATGGTTAAGCTTTGTGACGCATATTCCATTCCGATTGTTACATTTGTTAATGCTGATTCTGTAATAAGTGAAAAGGAAAATCAGATGCTTGTCGCGCTTACGAAGCTTACTTCTGCTTATGCATCTGCAACCTGCCCTAAAATATCGGTTATCACAGGCAAGGCAATCGGCAGTGCGTATATTACTCTTGCAGGTAAGGGCGCTAATGCCGATATCACCATTGCATGGGATACTGCTGTCGCATCTCCGCTTGATGCTGATGCTGCGGTTGCTTTTCTTTACGGAAACAGGCTTGCCGGCGGCGAGAGCAGGGATTGTCTTAAAAAGGAATATATTGAAACAGTTGCTTCACCGTTTACCGCGGCAGCATGCGGTGCTGTTGATGATATATGTGCTCCTGCCGATACAAGAGCGCATCTTATTGCTGCGCTTGATATGCTTGCCGGAAAGAGGGAAAATACTTTACCGCGAAAACATTCTGTTAAATAATTGAGGAATATAGTGTGAAAAATCACGCTAATTTGATTAATAGCTGCGGTAGCCAAAATCTCGCTCGGGCAAAGTATTGCCTGTCGATATTTTGACCACTGCCGGTTCTTTTGCTCCTTTATCTCGCACTGCGGGGACTTGCAAACGAACCCCTCAAAATTTGCCTGCGGCATAATTTTGAGATGGTTAAATTTCCGTTATACGCCTTGTCCGGCTGCAACAAGTCGTATGGATGATTTTTAATAAAATATTTGCAGCCGGAAAGGCTATGGAAAATATTATGAAAAACTATACAATTACCGTAAACGGTACACCATACAGCGTAACAGTTGAAGAGGGAGATTCTTCAGTTCCGATTCAGACAGCTCCTGCCGCTGCACCTGCTCCTGCACCCAAGGCAGCCGCCGCTAATGTAGGTTCAGTTAAAATTGAGGCTCCTATGCCGGGCACAATACTTGATGTTAAAACATCAGTCGGTGCGTCCGTAACAAGCGGTCAGGTCCTTTGCGTGCTTGAAGCTATGAAAATGGAAAATGATATTGTTGCATCTCAAGACGGCACTGTTGCATCAATTAATGTAAAAAAAGGCGACAGTGTTGAGGCAGGACAGACTATTATAACATTAAGCTGAAAGAGGTGTCACAGTTGGCTAAAATCGGTATTACTGAAACAGTTCTCAGAGATGCGCACCAGTCACTTATCGCAACTCGTATGACTACAGATGAATTTTCGGGTATCCTTGAAAAAATGGATAAAATCGGCTACCATTCACTTGAATGTTGGGGCGGTGCTACATTTGATTCATGCCTTCGTTTTTTAAATGAGGACCCGTGGGACAGGCTTCGCCTTATTCGTAAAAAATGCCCTAACACAAAGCTTCAAATGCTTTTCAGAGGTCAGAATATGCTCGGCTACCGTCACTACAGTGACGAGGTAGTTGATTATTTTGTAAAAAAGAGCATTGATAACGGTATTGATATTTTAAGGATATTTGATGCCCTTAATGATGTTCGCAATCTGCAAACCGCAATTAACGCCGCAAAAAAATACGGCGGTCATGTTCAGGCCGCGATTTCGTACACAACTGGTCCCGTGTTTGATATCGAGTATTATTGCAGCTATGCAAAGCAGCTTGAAAATGCAGGCGCCGATTCAATATGTATTAAGGATATGGCTGGTCTTCTTACTCCTTACGGAACATATGATCTTGTTAAGGCGCTGAAAGAAACCGTAAGCGTTCCGATTCAGCTCCACTCACACTATACATCGGGCCTTGCTTCAATGGTACAGCTCAAGGGCGTTGAGGCAGGCGTTGATGTTATTGATACTGCAATAAGCCCTCTTGCAATGGGCACATCTCATCCTGCAACAGAATCAATGGTCGCGGCTTTTCAGGGCACTGAATATGATACGGGTCTTAACATTAAGGCTCTTACGGAAATCCGTGATTACTTTACACCGCTTCGTGAAAAATATATTGAAAATGGTTTGCTTGATACTAAAATGCTCGGTGTTGACGCCAATACGCTTTTGTATCAGGTGCCGGGCGGTATGCTTTCAAATCTTGTTTCACAGCTTAAGCAGGCAGGTAAGGCTGATAAGCTTGA
>CAZYDW010000034.1:0-15605 GCA_964646445.1 uncultured Bacteroides sp. | reverse complement strand
TGAAATATTACCACATTAATTTACTTTTGTCAACACTTTTATTTAACTTTTTTTATCGCTTTTTCACACTCTGCCTTGTGTTTCATTTATGTATATTGTATATTATATTTAAAACATTATATACCAACATCAATATGTTGTTATGTTCTGTATTTTTTCAGGAATTATTGATTTTAATTTATTATATGCATCACTTAAATCCTTGTAATAAAAATCATAATCGAGCACAGATATTTTTTCATTATCTCTGCTTACAATATACACCTCGTCATCAAAGCCAAGGCTTTTTGTGTTATAGTACGCAACAGATATTCCCCCGACAAGAACAACACAGGCACTTAACATAATCGCAAAAATTTTAAATTTCATTTTAATTAACACCTCAATTATCAGAATATTCCTCAAGGAGCAGTTCTCCGAGCACTGTTGCAAACAATCTTGCTGAATAGCAGGCTTCATCAAGTGTGTTTGCGTCGGTGCCTATCTCAAGGAGAAAAGAATTCCTTGTTTCATCCATATTATATTTTCGTTCTGAAAAAAGTACGGGGCGCATAAGCCCTTCATACATTTGTGCCGCCTTGCTTTGCACCGCGAGAACAAAGCGCAAATTATATTCCCAGTCCGGATAATTTTCCACACTGCCGTATTCTGCTCCCGCAATCATCATCATACGAGCAGCTTTTTTACCGTTTATTGAAGCTGTTGGCTTAACCTTTGTGTTGTCGTCATATGTAATATCATCGCGGTGCAAATCAATAGTTATTTCAATAGTCGGGTATTCTTCAAGATATTTTTCCACAGACGCTCTTGAATCGGCATAAGCCCCCGTATATTTTTCGTCATGGATTTCGGTATCATGTATAACGCCGAAGCCCATTTTTTCAAGATAAGCGCAAAGTTCGTCCCCGACCCTCACCATATTTTTACTGTTGTCATTACAGCGAAGGTCAAAGGACTCTGTATAATAACCAACATCAAGGAGAGTATAGCTTTCGGTTGTATGAGTGTGGTAAACAAGAATTGTAGGTTCAGATATATCCTGAATATTAAGCTCTGCCTTTTGATTAAGGAGCTCCTCAATATTAAGCTTGTAAAACGAATCGGGTATCTTGCTTTGTACCTCAACATCGCCGAAGGACACCAGTGTTCCTCCGCCAAAATAATCCTCTTCTGATGTTTTGCCCTTTACCGTTTCGCTTTTTATTGTCTTTTCTGCAGCACTCATCAACTCTGCTATATCATCCGGAGTCTTGTCAATGTCGGAATATAGGTCGCTGTCCTCCCCTGATATCCCCGACTCGTCGCTTTCCTTGAATTTGGTATTAGTATTATTATCATCATTTTCATTTTTAATTGTGGTAAAATCCGTAAATTTTTGAGCAATTACCTGAGGCAATGATGCAGCGGCAACAGCATTGCTGAACGAGCCTATTTGACTTACAAAACCCGAAGCGGTATTAACGACAAGAACACAGGCACATATAACCGCAGTAAGATTACCCAAAAAAATTAAAATATCCTTTCTCATACATCCACCATACAAATATATTATACATACATTTATATGATAAAATTTGTCACAATATACTGCATATACTATCCCACGAGAGAAAATAAATCCCTTGCGCTTATATTTTTGTGAAGACATACATTTATCGACATTCCTATAAGCTTTGCTCCCTGCTCGATAATACGGTCTATTTCTCTTGGTGTAACAAACATAGGTTCGCCGTTTGTATTGCCGTTAAGCGCCGCCGTTGATAAAACCGTGGGTATGCCCATTGATACAACCGGAACCCCGAGTGTGTTTTTTGAAATTTCATATCTGTGATTGCCAACGCCGGAGCCGGGTGAAATACCGACATCCGAAAGCTGGACCGTTGTTGCAAGCCTGTCGGGAGAGGATGCTGCAAGCGCATCAATTACAATGACACAGGACGGACTTATCTGATTTACAATGCCTTTTATAATTTCGGCAGACTCAATGCCGGTATCGCCGAGAACTCCCGTGCTGACTCCTGAAACATCAAAAAAATCCGAAAATACATTTGAACCTATGTTTTTGACCAAATGCCTTGTTGCAAGAACATAATTATTTGCCTTAGGTCCGAGCGCATCTGCGGTTATATCAAGATTTCCCACACCTGCAACCAAAACTGATTTCATATCATCCGGCAAAAGCGAGCGGAGAATACCCGAAAGAAGATTAAGCCTGCCGTCAAAAATATCAGTATCACTGACAAACGACGGCACCTGACAGGTGATATATTTGCCGACAGGCTTGCCTATTGTCTTTGCGCCGTTTTCATTTAAAACCATAACTGTCGTTATACCGTTTTCCTCACGGATTTTAACTCCGTCGATTTTTGTTTTGTTTACGGTTTCAAAGCTTTCAAGCGCCAAATCAGTTTGATGCTGCACAAAATCATCCTTCAATAAAAAGGGTATTACACCGTCATTCGCAAAGCGACCGAGGAGTTTGCCGCTCAGAGGCAGCAAACACAAGTCACGGTGATATTTTTATTTTTCAATAAAAGTATATCCAAAAATTAAAAAAATACTTGCATTTTATATCAAGGTATGATAATATACATAAGCATAAAAAACATCAATGGGACTTTATCCCTATAACCAAACCGCTTATTAAAGGAGTGAAAACAATGCCAAACATTAAATCCGCAAAAAAAAGAGTTAAGGTAAACGCAGCAAAAGCCGCTAATAACAAGGCTGCCAATTCAGCTCTTAAAACGGCCGTCAAAAAAGCTAATGCCGCTATTGATGCTAATGCCGATGATAAGGATGTCCTTATAAAAGAGGCTGTCAAAAAAATTGACAAGGCTGCCGCTAAAAATCTTATTCACAAAAACTGCGCAGCAAGAAAAAAGAGCAATCTTGCTAAAAAAGCCAATGCTTAATTAAAAATCGGCTCCTGTCTGTTTTTATCGGACAGGGGTTTATTTTTTAGTCTTGACTTTATTAATCATTCAAACTATAATGTAATTAGATATTTGAAGGGGGTAACTTATATGAAAATTAAAAAAATATTAAAGGTATTAAGCGCAATCGCCGCTCTTGTTGCCGTAGGCGCTGCAATATATGTTGCTGTTCAAAAGCTTACTGCTAAAAAAGAGCCTGAATATTTTGATGACAATGACTTCTTTGAATGTGACAATGAGCTTGAGGTCGTTGAAGCAAAAAAAGAAGAAACTGTTGTTGAGGAACCTGCAGCGCAGGAAGAGTCAAATAAAAAGCCTGCTAAAAAAGCAACTAAAAAAAAGGCTGAATAAACAGCTTGAAAAAATTAACTACGACTTTAGGTGTTGCCTTTAGTCGTTTTGTTTTTTAGCAGAGGGATAACAGGTACAAATCAATTACCGTTAAAGTGACAAGGCTTTATATAACAGGCTAATATTCTATAAGCTCATACAACAATGTATATGAAATAAGCAAGCTTTGCGTATTGCCCGAATACAGAAAGTCAGGTATCGGCAAAAGGCTGTTGGAGCATGCATTTGATACAGCAGAGCAGCTTGGCTGCAATGAAATCAATATCAGCATTATTGAAGAAAACACCAGACTGAAAAAACGGTATGAAAGCTATGGCTTTAAAAGAGCATATACTGAAAATTACGATTTTTCCCGTTCACCTGCGGTTATATGAAAAAGAAAATCAAAGAAGGTTAGGTAAAAATGTACAAAAACGGATTAGTGCTTGAGGGCGGAGGCATAAGAGCTTTATATGAAAGCGGCGTGCTTGATGCATTTATGGAAAACAATATCGAGTTTCCTTATGTAATAGGTGTTTCTGCCGGCAGCTGCAACGGTGTATCATTTATCGGCAAAAATCTGCACCGAATGAGGGATTTAACTATCAAATACTCCTGTGATGAACGGTACAAAAGCGTAAAATCAATGTTAAAAAACGGAGAATATCTTAACTCAAAATGGATTTTCGGTGAGCTTTCATATGACCTTTATCCTCTTGATTATGATACCTACGAGTCTTCAAACACAGTAATGTGCGCTGTTGCAACCAATGCTCTCACGGGAAAAGCTGAATACTTTTATCCAAAAGGTTTCAGGAATAACTGTGAAGAATTAAGAGCAAGCTGTGCACTGCCCATTGCCACAAAGCCCGTATCCATAGGAAACAATTTTTATTATGACGGCGGCATATCGGATTCAATACCGCTTAAGCGTGCATTTGATGACGGCTGTGAAAAGTGCGTGGTCATTTTAACTCAGGATATAAATTATATAAAAGAGCCTATGGGGCATGACAAAGCAATTAAGCATATTTTAAGGAAATATCCGTGTGTGGCTGAAAAGGTGCTTAAAAGGCATATAATGTATAATACACAAAGGGATTATGTATTTGAGCAGCAAAAAAAGGGCAATGCCCTTGTAATATGTCCGAATGAGCCGCTTAACTGTACGACGCTCAATGTTACAACAAAGCAGCAGGAAATAATTTATGATATAGGATATAATCAAGGACTTGAATATGCCGACAGAGTAAAAGATTTCATAAAATAAAGTTGCAGCAGACTGATTGCATCGGTCTGCTGCAACTTTATTTTTCGGTTTAGCTGCAAGCTTAACATTAAATATTTTTTATTCAAATGTGAATTTGCCGTCAACAAAATCAACCGTACATTTCTCCGAAAGCTTGTTTTCAAGTATCATTTGCGAAAGCTTATCCTCAATTTCAGTTTGAATTGCACGGCGTAAAGGTCTTGCACCATACACCTTGTCAAAGCCGGAATCGGCAATGGCACTTATAGCTTCGGGTGTAAAATCAAGCTGTGTACCAAGCTCGCTGAGCTGCTTTTTAAGCGTGCCGAGCATACGGCGGGCTATTTCTTCAATATCCTGCTTTTCAAGCTGATTGAACACAATTATCTCATCAATACGATTTAAAAATTCCGGCTTGAAGGTCTGCTTCAAATCAGCCATAACAAGCTTCTCAATGCTTTCGTTTGCATCAACCTTTTCGCCAAAGCCCATTGCTCCCTTAGGGTCTGTAATTTTTGCGGCGCCGACATTTGATGTCATAATTATAACCGCGTTCTTAAAGCTTACCTTTCTGCCCTGTGAATCTGTCAGAACACCATCCTCAAGAATCTGCAAGAGCATATTGAATACATCGGGATGAGCCTTTTCAATTTCGTCAAACAAAACAACCGAATACGGCTTGCGTCTTATTTTTTCGGTAAGCTGACCGCCCTCGTCAAATCCGACATAGCCCGGAGGCGAACCGATGAGCTTTGATACAGTGTGCTTTTCCATATATTCGCTCATATCAAGCTTGATAATTGCCTCCTCATCACCGAACATTGTTTCGGCAAGGGCTTTACAAAGCTCCGTTTTGCCTACGCCTGTAGGACCGAGGAATATAAACGAGCCTATTGGTCGTTTGGGATTTTTAAGGCCTGCTCTGCCGCGGCGTATCGCCCTTGCAACACCCGAAACGGCCTTATCCTGACCTACAATCCTTTCGTGAAGTATCTTTTCAAGATTAAGAAGGCGCTCACTTTCCTCCTTTGTGATTTGTGTTGCGGGGATACCCGTCCATGCGGAAACAACGGTTGCAATATCTTCGGTGCTGATTTCCTTTATCTGATGTGATGAAAGATTTTTCCATTTTTCCTTTTCATCATCAAGCAGAGTTTTAAGGCTGTTTTCCTTGTCCCGGATAACTGCTGCCTGCTCAAAGTTTTGTGCTCTTACAGCAGATGCCTTTTCCTCCTCAAGAGATTTAAGCTCCTTTTCCATTTCCTTTAAATTATCGGGAACGGTATAAGCCTTAAGCCTTACCCTTGAAGCCGCCTCGTCGATAAGGTCAATCGCTTTATCGGGCAAAAATCTGTCGGCAATGTATCTTGATGACATTTTAACGGCATTTTCAATCGCGCTGTCGCTTATCTTAACCTTGTGATGAGCCTCGTACTTATCACGCAGCCCTTTCAGTATTTCAACTGTTTCATCCTCGCTCGGCTCTCCAATCATAACCGGCTGAAAGCGTCTTTCAAGAGCCGCGTCTTTTTCAATATTTTTTCTGTATTCATCAATAGTTGTTGCGCCGATTACCTGTATTTCGCCTCTTGCAAGCGAAGGCTTCAGTATGTTTGCCGCGTCCGTTGCACCCTCGGCGGCGCCGGCGCCCATTATCGTATGGACCTCATCAATGAACAAAATAACATCCTTCGCGTTTCTTACCTCATCCATTGCCTTTTTAATTCTTTCCTCAAAATCGCCCCGGTACTTTGTTCCCGCAACCATTGATGTCAAATCAAGCGCAACAATTTTTTTACCGAAAAGCAGCTCAGGCACCTCCTCCTTAACAATTTTAAGGGCAAGTCCCTCTGCTATTGCTGTTTTGCCTACACCCGGCTCGCCTATAAGACAGGGGTTGTTTTTTGTTCTTCTTGACAAAATCTGAACTACGCGCTGTATTTCTTCCTCCCTGCCGATAACAGGGTCAATCTTTCCCTCCTTGGCAAGAGCCGTTAAATCCTTGCCGAATTCGTCAAGAGTAGGAGTTTTTGACTTACCGTTTTTGCCTTTCTTTCCGTTTTCGGATTGAACGGTTCCTCTGCCCACTGACGAAACGATTTCGTCAAAAAGCTGTCTTTCATCAATACCGCAGGAATTTACATATTTAACTGCATAGCTGTCGCCCTCCTGCAAAAGCGCCATAAGCAAATGCTCCGTATCAACAAAGCTGTTGAGCATACCCCGTGCTATTTTAAAAGCTACATCAAGCACCCTTTTGCTGCGTGGTGTAAAATCGTCGGGCGTAAGCTTTGTGGGATTGCCGAAGCCTATGTTTTCCTTAATAAAATCTTCTATATCGCTAACCGTAATACCCTTGCTGTCAAGTATCGAATAGGCAACGCCTGCCTCCTCCTTTACAAGCGCAAGCAGTATATGCTCGCTTCCGACATAGTTATGACCGAAGTTTTCCGCTGCTTTGATGGCAAGATTTAAAACCTCGTTTGCCTTTTGTGTAAAATAACTGAATCTATACATAACTGTCCCTCCCTAACAGGAGAAAGCTCCTGTTATATGTTATCTCGTATATATCCGGCACGAATGTGACATGCGTCATCAATATCGAGCTTGTCGCTTGAGGATGAAATGATTGAAGCCGTACCGAGTGAATGAAGCATATCGCCTATTTTTTCATAGGTGAGATTAATTCCGTCGTACCCAACGCCAAGCCTTGCAAGCGAAATAAGCTCTAAAAATTCTTCGTTATCAAGCTTTCTCGCCATTTTAAGTGTGCCCATAGCCCGAAAGATTTTATCCTCAAAATCATCATATTTTATTAAATCATCACGGAATTTTCTTTCCTGTGAAACTATCTGGTCACATATAGCCGTGAGATTTTCGAGAGCACTGTTTTCGCTTATGCCGAGCGTAATTGTGTTTGAAAGCTCATAAAACGAGCCACTGCCGTTGAATATAGCTTTGATTGAAAAGCCGAGCTTGCTTACCATTGATGTTAAAGCGCTTATCATTCCTCTTTCGTTAATTGCGGGAAGATGAAGAATAACCGACGCTTTCATACCCGTTCCGAGATGCATCGGGTTTGATGTGAGAAAGCCGAGCTTGTCGTCAAAAGCAATCTTAAGACTGTTAATAATCACATCATCAAGCTTGTCTGCTTTTTTATAAAGCTCGTGCAAATCCTCGCCTGCACACATAGCGTTAAGCCTGATATGGTCCTCCTCGCAAAGCATAATGCTGATGCTTTCATCCTTTGACAAAAGGAGCGCCGAATATTCCTTTTGAACGGCAAGCTCCTTGCTGATATAGCCCTTTTCATACATAGCTGCTCTTTGAACGGCATTTAATGAATTAAGCTCAATAAAATCAAATTCACCTGCATACCTTGAATTTTGTATTGATGCATAAATTTTTCTGCAAACTGATTTTCTTAATTCATTGCTCATTCTGCACGGGAACGGAATTTTATCAATATTTCTCGCAAGCCTTATCTTTGATGACAAAACAACATCGCTGTCTTTACCCTGACCGCTGTACCACTTATTCATTGCCGTCCTCCGTCATTTCCTTAATTTTATCTCTCAATACGGCTGCATCCTCAAAACGCTGTTCTTTTACTGCGTCCTTCAGCTGTGCTTTGAGCGTTTCAAGGTCGCTTGGCTTTTCAGCCTTAACCTCATCCTTTTGCGATGCTTCATTTTTTGCATCGTCGGTATAGGTTACGAATTTTCCGATATGCTTTGATTTACCGTGAATTTTTCTTATTGAAGGCTCAAGCTTTTCGGAAAATTTATCATAACACTCGCTGCAGCCCATATGTCCGCTTTTAACTATATCGTTAAATGACGAGCCGCAGCCTGAGCATCTTTCAATGCCTGCAAGCGAATTCATTGCCGCTACGCCCGCTCCGAGAAAATTGCCTAATAATGTATCGCTGAAAAGCTCATTCATTGAGGGCATTTTAAATTCGTCCATAACGCCGAGTTCCTTTGCACATTCACTGCAAAGATGCATTTCGGTCCTCTGACCGTTAATGTTTTGTTTAATGTGAGTTGTTGCCTCATTTTGATTACAATGCTGACATAACATAATGATTCCTCCTAATTAATATATGCAAGTAAAATTTGTTTGAGCTGATTTGCACGAATGGTATTTTTAATATCCTGCGGCAAGCCCTTAAAATTGCCGTCGCTGACTACTGACAGCATCATATTGCATGCCTTATCGCTTATCAGCCCCTGGTAATTAAGATTGTAGATATGAGCCCTTGCTCCCTTTTCATCAATTGATAAACCGATTGAATTAATTAACGAAACAATGGCATTTTCCTTTGTGGCTGCCCTTGTTATCATTATACAGCCTCCGCCGCCTCTGCGTGATTCGATTCTGTAGCCCTGCTCCGGCGTAAAGCGCGAGGTTATAACATAATTAATCTGACTCGGTACACACCCAAGCCGTGCCGCAAGGTCGTTGCGCTTGATTTGGACTGTAGGTGTTTCGTCATCAAACATATCAAGTATCATATCTGCAATAACATCGCTTATCTTCATCTTTTCCTATCACTTCCTTCGGTATATTAAAGGTCTTTGACTTTGACTTTCTTTGACCTTCTGTAGTAATAGTAGCACAAAGGTCAGTAAAAGTCAAGAACTTTTTTGACTTTCTTTGACTTTTATTTTTTTATGCACACAATCTTTTTAAAAGATTATATTGACTTTGGCGTAATATACATAGTAAAATGTATTCGACAAGGGGCATCGTACCGCCATCAGCAAGCGGCCCGGCATTAGCCGTACCGGTCTTAAGGAGTGGAATTTTGCACTTGCTTAAAGACTTGAACTTTTTGGTTTTTCACAGGTGTTCCCTTGATTAAAATCCTATTGAAGAAGAGAAAAAATGCTTAATCAATTTTCAAGAACAGAGCTTTTAATAGGCAGCGACGCATTAAAAAAGCTTGCGGCTTCAAGAGTTGCGGTTTTCGGCATCGGCGGAGTCGGCAGTTATGCCGTTGAGGCGCTTGCGCGTTCGGGCGTTGGAGCAATTGATTTAATCGATAATGACAAAGTAACACTCACAAATATTAACCGTCAGCTTTATGCGCTTCACAGCACACTTAACAGATATAAGGTTGACGCGGCGATGGAAAGATGCCTTGACATAAACCCCGATATTATTATAAATACTTATAATGTTTTCTATTCTGCCGAAACGGAAAAGCTTTTTGACTTTTCGGATTATGACTATATTATTGATGCAATAGATACCGTGACGGGTAAAATTGCGCTGGCGGTAAATGCGCAGAAATGCTCAACACCGATTATAAGCTCAATGGGTGCCGGCAACAAAATGAACCCTGCCGATTTTGAGGTTGCCGATATATATGAAACATCCGTCTGTCCGCTTGCAAGAGTAATGCGCCGCGAGCTTAAGGCGAGGGGGATTAAAAGGCTCAAGGTTGTTTATTCAAAGGAAATACCGGTTAAACAGCTTCAAAGCGATGAAAAATCAGACACCTTAAAGCGCCGGGTTCCCGGCAGCACGGCATTTTCGCCGTCAGTGGCGGGGCTTATCACGGCAAGTGAGGTTATTAAGGATTTAATAGAATGGAAATAAAAAGGGACAATAAAAGCGATGCGGCACTGATTGAGCACAGCCTGCATAAAAAATTTCACAAATCAATATGGAGTAAATTTGTAGCGGCGCTTAACGACTATGATTTAATACAGCCAAACGATAAAATCGCCGTATGCATTTCGGGCGGCAAGGATTCAATGCTTATGGCAAAGCTTTTTCAGGAGCTTAAAAAGAGAAACAAGTTTCCCTTTGGACTTGAATTTATTGTTATGGACCCGGGCTACAAAAAAGAAAACAGGCAGCTTATTGAAAGCAATGCGAAAAAGCTTGACATACCGATAAAAATATTTGAAAGCTCAATTTTTGACGCGGTTTATAAAATAGAAAAATCACCATGCTATATCTGTGCAAGGATGAGGCGCGGTCATCTTTACGACAAAGCAAGGTCGCTCGGCTGCAATAAAATAGCTCTCGGTCATCATTATGACGATGTGATTGAAACAATACTTATGGGTATGCTTTACGGCGGTCAGGTACAGACAATGATGCCTAAGCTTCATTCAACAAACTTTGAGGGAATGCAGCTTATACGCCCTATGTATCTTGTAAGAGAGGCTGATATAAAGCACTGGTGCGCATATAATAATCTGCATTTTCTTCAGTGTGCCTGTAGGTTTACCGAGCAGTGCGCCGACGCTGATAATGAAACCACATCAAAGCGAATGGAAATTAAAAAGCTTATTTTTGAAATTGCCAAGGATAATCCGCAAATTGAACAAAATATTTTTAAAAGCGTTGAAAATGTAAATCTTGACACAATAATAAAATATAAGCAAAACGGTATATCACACAGCTTTCTTGATACATATGACATATGACGGCAAGGACAATATCATACAGCATAATAAAAACAGTATAAATAAAAAGCGGCAGTAAAAAATCAAGGTTTTTACTGCCGCTTTTCTTTTATATGTTTATTTTGCCATTTCTGCACGAGCCTCTTTTATGCGCTCGACAAAAAGCTTACCCGTTCGGGTAATCTTATCATAATCGCCCGTTTTTGCGCCTGCAATAAGTGAAGAACCTGCGCCGCAGGCAACTGCACCGGCTTTAATCCACTCCTTGACATTATCAACATCAACACCGCCTGAAGGCATCATTACGGCATTAGGGATAGGACCGTGAATGTCCTTAATAAACCTCGGACCCGCAATATCCCCCGGAAATACTTTAAGAACATCTGCTCCGCATTCCATAGCGGCTACTGCTTCAGTCGGAGTGTAAATACCCGGCATTGAAGGAACGCCGTATCTGTTGCAGCACCTTACGGTTTCGGCATCAAAATAAGGAGCAACAATATATTCTGCGCCGGCAAGTATTGCAATTCTTGCCGTTGCGGCGTCCATAACGGTACCGGCACCGATAATAATTTCGCCGCTGCTGTACTTTGCTCTCATAGCCTCAATAAGCTTGTCAGCGTGAGGAACCGTAAATGTAAGCTCGATTGCAGCAACGCCGCCTGCAATACAGGCATCGGTGATTTTTTCAGCCTGCTCTATTGATGTCGCACGAACAACCGCGACGATACCGACCTCTTGAATTTTTGCTAATGTTTCGATTTTGTTAGACATAATAATTTCCATAGCCTTTCCGGCTGCAAATATTTTATTAAAAAGTTTCCATACGACTTGCTGCAGCCGGGCAAGCCCTTATTGAATATTTTAAAAGCACTTGCGATTAAAGCAACAAGCTTATCTTTGCACTCTTGCGCCGGCACCGCTGACCTTTGCCTCAACCTCTTTAAGAGAAGCCATTGATGTATCACCCGGTGTAGTCATTGCAAGCGCACCGTGAACAACACCGTAATTCACTGCCTTTTGTGCATCCTGATATGTCATAAGCCCATAGATAAGACCTGATGCAAAGCTGTCGCCGCCGCCTACTCTGTCAAGTATTTCAAGAGCCGGAAACTCCATTGACTGATAAATTTTACCGTCCGCCCAGCAAATAGCCTTCCAGTCATTGACTGTCGCGGTTTTGACTGTACGGAGAGTTGTTGCTATAACCTTGAAATTAGGATATGCCTTGGTAACTGTTTCAATCATCTTGTAATATCCGTCCATATTAAGCTCTTTTAAATCAGCGTCATTGCCCTCAACCTCAAAGCCGAGTGATGCGGTGAAGTCCTCTTCATTGCCAATCATAACATCAATATATTTTGCAATTTCCTTATTAACCTGCTGCGCCTTTGACTGACCGCCGATATCTTTCCATAACGAAGGGCGATAATTGAGGTCATATGAAACAACCGTGCCGTATTCCTTTGCTTTTTTTACAGCTTCAATAACAACCTCAGCAGCCGTTTGAGAAAGGGCAGCGTATATACCGCCGGTATGAAGCCAGCGAACGCCGAGCGTACCGAAAATATAATCCCAATCAATGTCACCGGGTTTCAGTTTTGATGCGGCTGTATTACCACGGTCTGATGCACCGACAGCACCACGGATACCGAAGCCGCGCTCTGTAAAGTTGATTCCGTTTCTTACGGTTCTGCCAATACCGTCAAAGGGCATCCACTTAATAAGTGATGTATCAACACCGCCCTGCAGAATAAGGTCTTCCATAAGATAACCGATTTCATTTTCGGCAAACGCGGTAACAACGCTTGTTTTCATACCGAAACAGCGTCTTAGCCCTCTGGCAACATTATATTCGCCGCCGCCTTCCCACGCGCGAAATGAACGGGCGGTTTTGATTCTTCCCTCGCCGGGATCAAGCCTTAACATAATTTCCCCGAGAGAGATTTCATCAAACATACATTCCTCTTTGGGCCTTAATTTCAAATCCATCATTAATTCCTCCAAATATTAAAATCCAAAATATTTTATTGCGTTATTATAACTTATGCCCTTTACAATTTCCTCAAGAAGCTTTTCATCATAGGCATACCATCCATCCTCAACCCATCTGCCGATTAACGAACACATAATGCGTCTGAAATACTCGTGTCTGCCGTAAGAGGTAAACGAGCGCGAATCGGTTTCCATACCGATGAATTTACCGAGCACACCGAGGTTGGCAAGCGTTTTCATCTGATTTTTCATACCGTCCATAGTATCTAAAAACCACCATGCCGGTCCAAACTGAAGCTTGCTTTCGGCATCAGAGCTTTGAAAATTGCCGAGCATTGTTCCAAGCACGGTATTGTCCTTATCATTAAGGTTGAACAAAATTGTTTTGGGCAGCTTGTCTTCAATATTAAGTGCGTCAAGAAAGCGTGAAAGCGGCTTTGCAATTTCCGCATCGCCTACCGAGTCAAAGCCTGTATCGGCACCAAGCTTATTAAACATAAGGGTATTATTGTTTCGCATAGCCCCGATATGAATTTCCATTGCCCAGCCAAGCTCGTGATATTTTCTGCCAAGCGCAAGAAGAATCGGTGTCCTGTATTTATCACATTCGTCTGCTGTTATTTTTTCACCGTTCACAGCTCTTGAAAAAATCTGTTCGATTTCCTCGTCAGAGGCAACTGAGTACGGCGGATAATCAAATGCCTGGTCGGATATCCTGCAGCCGACTGCGTTAAAATAATCCGCCCTAATCATAAGTGCCTTTATTACATCTTTATAGCTGTTTATTTTAACGCCTGCCGCATCGCCGAGCTCTGTTATATAATCGGAAAAGCCGTCTAAATGAGCATTAAGCGCCTTATCCGGTCTGAAGCTCGGTAAAACCTTGCAGTCAAAGCCGTCAAGATTTTTAAGAAGCTTGTGATATTCAAGATTATCAACAGGGTCATCTGTTGTACACAAAACCTTTACATTGCTTTTTTTAATAAGACTTTGCGGCGTAAAATCTCCTTTTTCAATGGCGCTGTTAGCCATGTCAAAAATATCGTCTGCCGTTTCGGAATTAAGCGGAGTGTCTATTGCGAAGTAGCGCTGAAGCTCAATATGAGCCCAATGATAAAGCGGATTCCCGATGCAATACTGAAGTGCATATGCAAACTTTTCAAATTTTACCCTGTCATCCGCTTCGCCGGTGCAGTAATATTCATCAACACCGCAGCTTCGCATTGCACGCCATTTGTAATGATCGCCCGAAAGCCAAAGCTGTGTTATGCTTGAAGGTCTTTTGTTCTCATATATTTCTTTCGGGCTCAAATGGCAGTGATAATCACAAATAGGCATATCCTCGGCCCAGTCGTGAAACAGCTTTTTTGCCATATCGGTATCCAAAAGAAAATCCTTATCCATAAATTTATTCACAGGCATAATTCTCCCTACAACAGTAATTCACAGTAATTATATACCTTTATTTATTTCAATGCAATAATAAATATTTATTTACATAAAAAATCAACAGCCACAATTGTGACTGTTGATGAAATTTAATTAGTCAGCAGAATACGGCAGAAGTGCCAAATGCCTTGCTCTTTTAATTGCTGTAGTAAGCTCTCTCTGATGTTTAGCGCAAGTACCTGTTACTCTGCGGGGAAGAATTTTTGCCCTTTCGGAAACAAATCTTTTAAGCTTTGTAACATCCTTGTAGTCGATTGTTTCGACCTTTTCAACACAAAAAGAACAAACCTTTTTGCGGCTTTTGCGTGCATTCGGTCTGTAATATGCCATAGTTAGTTTCCTCCTTTAAAATGGTAAATCATCGTCATCATCAACGATTTCTTCAAAATCTGAATTGTCAGCGCTTGCGTAGCTTGGTGCCGGCTGTGAAAACGCGGCATTTGCCGTTGTGCCGCTTTCTGCCTTTGAACCGCAGAAGGACACATTATTTGCAACAACAGTTACAGATTTCCTGTTATTGCCGTCCCTGTCAGTGAAATTATCTGTCTGGATTGAACCCTCAACAGCAATCATTGAACCCTTGTGGAAATAACGGGAAATAAATTCGGCAGTCTGGCGCCATGCCGTAACATCTATAAAATCAGCCTTGCGCTCCTCGCCTGCTTTTTGGAAGTTCCTGTCGCAGGCAACCTGAAAGCGAATTACCGAAATACCGTTAGATGTTGTGCGAAGCTCAGGCTCGTAGGTAAGCCTGCCCATTAAAACAACAGAATTAATCATACTTGCCCTCCGTTACGCTTCTTTAGCGACGATAAGTGAACGAAGAACGCCGTCGGTAATGTTGATTATACGGTCAAGCTCAGCGGGGAATTTTTCATCGCTTTGGAAATTGATAACCATATAATAGCCCTCGTTTTCGTAGTTGATAGGATATGCAAGCTTACGCTTACCCCATGTTTCAACTTCGCCAAGAGTGCCATTCTTTTTGATGAGGTCCGTAAATTTAACCTTAAGAGCCTCAACGAGATCCTCTCCGCTTGCGAGGGAGAAAACTAATACGATTTCATACTTTTTTAATGCCATTCTTAAGCACCTCCTTTTGGACATTATGGTCTGTATATTTCATACAGACAAGGATTACCCTGATAATTTAAGGCTTGTGTATTATATCAAAAAAGCTCTTTTTTGTCAAGAAAAATTTATTTTACTTCAAGCGGT
>CAZYDW010000033.1:0-16387 GCA_964646445.1 uncultured Bacteroides sp. | reverse complement strand
TATGATGCATCAATTTGTAGATTTATTAATGCGGATATTCCTGAAATTGCACAATTAACAAAAGATATTTCAGCTGGTACAAATCTTTTTGCATACTGCTATAATAATGCTATAAATAATATTGATTTTGATGGCTATTGGGCTGAAAAGTTGATATATAATATTAAAAATAACTCTTATGATGTTAATGTACGTTGGAGCTTTTTGTCTAAACAATATTGTTTATCTTCTGCAAGAGATTTAATAAAAAATGCTGATCGTGTAACAAATCGTGGTAGTTCAAGAATTAAGGGTGTATGGTTTGGTATGACTGCACATCGTATGGCTGTTGAAATATGGTTTCATGCAATGGTTTACTATGGTGGATATCCATTGGCTAAAATTAGCAGTAAATTTAAAACATCCTATTGGGATCATGCTAATCCGATAACTGTAAATAGTAATGACCCACGTGCAAAATATTTTTATGCTGCTTGGTATGGAGCTGCTGCTGTAAAAAGATTATTACTATGTTCAAGAGTGCCTAAACTGATAAAAATTGGTGCTGCGATTGTATTGTAATAGAGGAAGAACATATGAAGAAATTATTTAAGATATTTTTTTTGTTAGCGTTAGTTCTCTTTAACTTTGTTGGTTGCATTAAAATGAATTCTGATGAAAAATATTTGATTTACTATAATGGGAATTATTATGATTCATATATTACTGATGATTATACCTATAATTCATTTTGGTATACTTTATGCAAAGCTGACATTACAGATACAGCATATACATGCAATAAAAACGATAATCTAAGTGAACTTGGAAAAAATGAGATTGAAATACAAAGATTTTCTGATGAAGAACTTAGTATGTTTATTTTGCATAATGATTTTTGGGGTGAGTGGTTATACTGCAATATTGATTACAAAATGCCTGAAATTACAGTGAATAATATAGAAAAAATTGTGTTAAAAAAAGCCACTGAAACAAGTGAATGGATTGACTATTATAATAGTGATACATGTATTGCTCTTGAAAAACAGAACGATATTAACACTGTTTTGACTAGCCTTAAAAATAGAAAAACTAATAAAAATTCATATGATTTTAACGAAGTGAAAAATCAGACAGAAGTATGTATTAAATTTCAAGGGATAAATGCGCTTTATTATATTGGTATTATTGCATTTGTTGATGATAATGTTGTTTTTTACAATTCACATGAGAAAATAAACTCTTTTTATTTACTTTATGACAATAATTCAGAAAATCCTTTTGATGCATTAAACTAATTATTTGCCTTTTAAAATTCAACTGGGTAATTCTGTATATCGACAAGTTTAATATAGATACTACAAAGCAGTTGGTATTATCAACATTGCAACGGATGATGAACTGATTGCAACCGACGGAAGAAAAGACCGTTGGCACAAACAATCTGCTTAAATGCACAAAGACGGCACAGTCTTTCGACTGTACCGCCTTCATACATAAAACTTCGTTATAGCACCGACGCATTTGAAGCCCTGCTTTTTTTTTAATCCGTAGAGCGGGCTATGGCAAGCTCGCTTGAAATGGGGCCTGCGAACGATTGCAACCTGCGCAGGGAGCGTTAGCTCCTCAGGGTTTCAGTGCGAGATTATCACTCCCACTGAAATTGTGAAATGTAACCCGCCGCCTAAGATGCGGGGGACATCGGCAAAATAGGTTATATGTTAAAAAACGGCAGACTGAAAAACACAGGTCTGCCGTTTTTTAATTAATATTCAATTTCGCCTTTATATACAAGACTGCAGTCGCCTGTAAGAGTAACGCGGTTGTCCGTGTAGTTTACTATCAGGTCGCCGCCTCTTACCTTAACGGTAATATCATCGCCCTTTGAGCAGTAGCCGTTTTCAACAGCGCATATTACCGCTGCGCAGGCTCCTGTGCCGCAGGCTTGTGTTTCACCGTTGCCCCGCTCCCAAACACGCATTTTAAGTGTGTTTGAATTAACCACTCTTACAAATTCAGTGTTTATTCTTTCGGGGAAAATATCGGCTGTTTCAAGCTGTGAGCCGATACCTTCAACATCGGTTTTGTCAACATTATCAACAAACAAAACGCAGTGAGGATTTCCGACAGCGCAACAGTTAATGCTGTATTCACTGCCGTTCAAGCTGATTTTTCGGTTTATAATTCTGTCACCGTCAAGCAAAACGGGTATTGCCGGCGGCTGAAGCTCGGCTTTGCCCATATCAACCGTTGCACTGCTTACCTTGCCGTTTCGTGTGAACAGCGAAAGCGATTTTATTCCGCTGGCAGTTTCAATGGTGATTTTATCCTTGTTGACAAGCTTGTTATCAAACAAATATTTACCCACACATCTGATTGAATTACCTGCCATTTTGCCCTCGGAGCCGTCAATATTGAATATTCTCATTTTAGCGTCGGCAGAATCACTTTCTTCAATGAGTACTATTCCGTCTGCACCTATACCCCTGTGCCTGTCGGTAAATTCAATCGCAAGGCTTTCAGGACAGGTAATAATTTTGCACTGATTGTTGAAGAAAATATAATCATCGCCGGTACCCTGCATTTTTGAAAATTTAAGAATACCCTTGCTCTTTCTCATATTGTTAATGTCAACAAGCTCCGTATTTGTTTGCTTGTAGCGTGACGCGATAATATCGGCAACAGCATTTGCCGTATCAAGCGATGTTATTGTTGCGATTGAGAGCTGGTTTGCACGGTTGTGAAGCCTGATATAATCTGCGATTGATTTTTTATCGCTTTTGCCGGTGTAAACAATATAATCAAGCTTGCCTGATTCAACAAGCTCCATTATTGAATTATCCTCTCGAAGCTTGTTTACAACCGAAACCTCAATACCAAGGCTTTCAATCGCTTTAGCCGTTTTCGGCGTTGCCCAAATATGAACGCCTAAATCATCAAGCTTTTTTGCAAGACCCACAATTTCAAATCTGTCCTGTTTTGTAACGGTTATTAAAACACCGTGGTTTTCACGCCTGTGAAAATCTGTTTTAAAGCCTGCCGAAACCAGGCCCTTAAACAGTGCCTCAATAAGATTTTTACCTACGCCGAGCACTTCGCCTGTTGATTTCATTTCAGGTCCGAGCTGTGAGTTTACATCATTGAGCTTTTCAAAGCTGAAAACAGGAACCTTAACGGCAAAATACGGCGGTGTACGGTAAAGCCCCGTTGAAAAGCCGAGGTCCTTCAAGGCAGCGCCGACCATAATTTTTGTTGCAAGCTCAACCATTGGCACACCCGTAACCTTGCTTATGTAAGGAATAGTCCTTGACGCTCTCGGATTGACCTCAATAACATAAAGCTCGTTTTGATAAATAAGATACTGAATGTTCACAAGTCCTTTAGTACCGAGTGAAAGTGCAAGACTTTCCGACACTTCACAAATCTTTTTGAGCATCATATCATTAAGGTTATACGGCGGATAAACAGCAATAGAGTCGCCCGAATGAACTCCGGCGCGCTCAATGTGCTCCATAATTCCGGGTATAAGAACATCATTGCCGTCGCTTATGCAGTCAACCTCAAGCTCCGTACCCATCATATATTTGTCAACAAGCACGGGATTTTCGATACCCTGCGCAAGTATGATATTCATATATCTTTCAACATCGTCATCAGTATATGCAATAGTCATATTCTGACCGCCGATTACATATGAAGGTCTTAAAAGAACAGGGTAACCGAGAGTTTCGGCGGCAGCCAGCGCCTGCGGCAGCGTCATAACGCTTTCACCCTTTGGTCTGGAAATGCCGAATTTTTCAAGCAGCGCATCAAATTTTTCCCTGTCCTCTGCAATATCAATGGACTTCGCGCTTGTGCCGAAAATTGTTATACCGTTGTCATCGAGGAACTTTGTCAGCTTAATTGCGGTCTGACCGCCAAAGGCTGCAACAACACCGATGGGATTTTCGGCCTTTATAATGTTCATTACATCCTCATCTGTCAAAGGCTCAAAATAAAGTCTGTCAGCGGTGTCAAAGTCGGTTGAAACGGTTTCGGGGTTATTGTTTATGATTATAACCTCATAACCAAGCTTCTTCAAGGTCCATACACAGTGAACGGAGGAATAGTCAAATTCAATACCCTGACCTATCCTTATCGGTCCCGAACCGAGAACAATTATCTTCTTTTTGCCGCTTTGCTCAAGGCCTCGTGCCTCGCAGTGCTTGTCATAGGTAGAATAGAAATACGGTGTTTCAGCTGAAAATTCGGCAGCACAGGTGTCAACCATTTTATATACACAATCACAGTGGTATGCAAGCTCGCCGCCGCTTATTCTTTTAAGAGCCTTGTCGGTATAACCGAGCCTTTTGCCCTTTAAGTACATTTCCTCCGATAATGGCTTGCCGTCAATTTCAAGCTCAAACTCGGCAAGGTTTTTAAGCTTGCTCAAAAACCATTCGTCAATCATCGTGATGCGGTGAATTTCTTCAATATCAATTCCCTGCTTAAGAGCCTTGAAAACCGTGAACATTCTCAAATCGTCCTGCTCGCTTAATCTTGCGTGAACATCAACGCCGTCAAGCGCCTTGCAGTTGAGAGTGTCAAGACCTGTTTCCGCTCCTCTTACCGCTTTCATAACAGCCATTTCAAACGAAGGCGCAATGCTCATAACCTCGCCGGTTGCCTTCATCTGCGTGCCGAGCTTTCTTGACGCGTTTACAAATTTGTCAAACGGCCATTTGGGAAGCTTGACAACAACATAGTCGAGCGTAGGCTCAAAGCAGGCGCAGGTTTTCCCGGTAATATCGTTTTTTATTTCATCAAGGGTATAGCCGAGAGCGATTTTTGTTGTTACCTTTGCAATAGGATAGCCGGTTGCTTTTGAAGCAAGAGCAGATGACCTTGAAACCCTCGGATTAACCTCAATAACCGAATATTCAAAGCTTTCGGGATTTAAGGCAAACTGACAGTTGCAGCCGCCCTCAATGCCAAGCTCCGTTATTATGTCAAGCGATGCCGAACGAAGCATTTGATATTCTTTGTCGGCAAGTGTAACGGCAGGGGCAATAACAATGCTGTCGCCGGTGTGAACACCCACGGGGTCGAAATTTTCCATTGAACATACTGATATTACATTGCCTGCACTGTCACGCATTACCTCAAATTCAATTTCTTTCCAGCCCGCTATATAACGCTCAACAAGCACCTGCGTGATAGGGGAGAGCATCAAGCCGTTTTTTGCAATAATCTCAAGCTCCTGCTCGTTATATGCAACTCCGCCGCCGGCACCGCCAAGTGTAAAGGCGGGCCTGATGATTACAGGATAGCCTATTTCCTCGGCAATTTGCTTTGAATGTTCAACGGTTGTTGCAATGTCGCTTGCAATAACAGGCTGGTTGATTTTAACCATTGTGTCCCTGAACATTCTGCGATCCTCTGCCTTGTCGATTGCCTTTGCGTTTGTGCCGAGCAGCGTAACGCCCATTTTGTCAAGACAGCCGTTTTTCGCAAGCTGCATACCTATGGTAAGACCCGTCTGACCGCCGAGACCGCAGAGAATTGAATCAGGGCGTTCCTTTTCAATAATTCTTTTTACCGTTTCTTCCGTAAGCGGTTCAAGATAAATATGATCGGCAAGCGCCTTGTCGGTCATTATTGTTGCAGGATTTGAATTTACGAGTACAACCTCAATTCCTTCATCCTTTAAAACACGGCAAGCCTGTGCGCCTGCATAGTCAAACTCGGCAGCCTGTCCTATTACTATCGGGCCGGAGCCTATTACAAGAACCTTTTTAATGTCGGTGTTAAGAGGCATTATTCCTTACCTCCCATCATTTCTGTAAATTTATCAAAAATAAACCTTGTGTCGTGCGGTCCTGAGCAAGCCTCCGGATGAAACTGCACCGAAAAAGCCGATTTGCCGGGATAATCAATTCCCTCACAGGTGCTGTCGTTTGCATTGATATAGCTGATAACTCCGCCTGCGCGCGCAACGCTTTCGTTATCAACGGCATAGCCGTGATTCTGCGAGGATATAAATGTTCTGCCCGTTTTAAGATTTTTGACAGGCTGATTAACACCTCTGTGACCGTATTTGAGCTTTGATGTTTTTGCCCCCAGAGCAAGCGCTAAAAGCTGATGACCAAGACATATTGCAAATATCGGCTTTTTGCCTGCAAGCTTTTTAAGCTCATTAATTGCAAAAATGTTTTCTTCCGGGTCGCCGGGACCGTTTGAAAGCATAATGCCGTCCGGGTTAAGTGATAAAATATCCTCCGCTTTTGTGTCATAGGGAACAACAGCCACATTGCAGCCGCGCCTGTTAAGCTCACGGATGATGTTTTTCTTTGTTCCGTAGTCAATCAGTACAACATTGTACTTATGCTCCGGCGAAGCACTCATATATGCTTTTTTTGTCGAAACGCTTTCAACAGCCTTTTCAACCTTGTATTCTTTAAGATTTTGATAATCAACAGTGTTCGGATTTTCCGTAATCACTGCATTCATAACGCCGTGCTCTCTGATGGTTTTAGTTATTTGTCTTGTGTCAACGCCGAATACGCCGACAATGCCGTTTTCTTTAAGGTAAGCGTCAAGCGTTTTGTTACATCTGAAATTTGACGGCTCTTTTGAATATTCACGAACTATGTATGCCTTAACGGCGGATTTATCGCATTCCTTATCCTCGTCAATAAAGCCGTAGTTTCCGATAAGGGGAAAGGTCTGCATAACAATCTGACCGAAATAGCTCGGGTCTGTCAGAGTTTCTATATAACCGCACATACCTGTTGTAAAAACCAGCTCGCCCGTAACATTACCGACGGCACCGAAGCTTCTGCCCTCAAATATATCGCCGTTTTCAAGGTATATGTAAATTTTATTTTTACCCATTTCCATAGCCTTTCCGGCTGCAAACAGTTTACTAAAAGTTATTAACGCCTCATTGCAGCCTGATAAGGCGTTAATGGTAATTACAGACATCTCAAAATATCGAAGGGCAATACCTTGCCCGAGCGGGATTTTGGGTACCGCAACTGTTCAATCGTAATAGTGCGATTTTTCACACTATTATCCTAACAGCTTAACAAGAACAGCCTTTTGAGCATGAAGTCTGTTTTCAGCCTCGTCAAAAATTTCATCAGCGTGCTGTTCAAACACCTTTGCAGTTATTTCTTCCCCTCTGTGTGCAGGCAGACAGTGCAAAACCATGGCGTCTGTTTTTGCAGCAGCCATAACCTTGTCGTTAATCTGATAGCCGCTGAAAACCTTTTCCCTTTTAGCTTTTTCTTCCTCCTGACCCATTGACGCCCATACATCCGTGTAAAGTATGTCAGCGTCCTTTGCACATTCAAGTATATTGCTTGAGCACATAAAATCGCCGTTTTCGTAAGCCCATTTCATAATTTCGGCATCAGGCTTATAATTGTCCGGGCAGGCAATCGCACAGCTCATACCCGTTTTTATCGCGCCTGCAATAAGACTGTTTGCCATATTGTTTCCGTCGCCGATAAAGCAGAATTTAAGACCCTCAAAGCTCTTTTTGTATTCACGGATTGTCATAAGGTCTGCAAGCACCTGGCACGGATGGCAGTAATCGGTCAGACCGTTTATGACGGGAACAGAGCCGTATTTTGCCAAATCCTCAACCTCTTTCTGTTCAAAAGTCCTTATCATAATGCCGTCAAGATAGCGCGATAAAACCCTTGCCGTATCCTCAACACTCTCGCCCCTGCCGATTTGCAAATCCCTGCTTGAAAGGAAAAGAGCCTGACCTCCGAGCTGATACATACCCGTTTCAAAGCTGACTCTTGTTCTGGTTGAGCTTTTCTGAAAAATCATACCAAGTGTTTTGCCCTTGAGATGATGATGCTCAATGCCGTGCTTTGTTTCGTATTTGAGCTGGTCGGCGAGATTTAAAATATCCAGAATATCGTGCCGTCCCAGGTCCTGAAGCTTTAATAGATGTTTCATTTTTCAATTACCTCCTTGAGTATGCTAAGACCTTCATCAAGCTCCTCTTTGCTTATGTTAAGAGCGGGAAGAAGCCTTATTTTATCCTTTGCGGTTAATACCAAAAGTCCTTTTTCAAGACATTCGTTTGCTAAAGCCTTTGCGCTTTTTTCAACTGATATTCCAAGCATAAGTCCCATACCGCTTATTGCTTTAATACCGTTTACCTTGCTTAAAAAGCTTTTTATGTAATCACTTTTTTTGTTTACATCATCAAGAAATGCATCGTCAATCCTTTCAACGATGCTGCAGGCGCCCGCCGCGCATACAGGGTTACCGCCGAAGGTTGAGCCGTGTGAGCCTGATGTAACAACATCCTTAACTCTTTCGCCAAACAGCACGGCGCCCATTGGCAGCCCGCCTGCCATACCCTTTGCGGTGGAAACTATGTCGGGTCTTATATCAAAATTCTGATACGCAAAATATCTGCCTGTCCTGCCGTTGCCTGTCTGCACCTCGTCAACGATAATCAATATATCCTTTTCGTTTGCGAGCTTTTCAATTTCCTTTACAAAATCATAGTCAAGGTTGTTGACGCCGCCCTCGCCCTGGATACACTCAAACATAATTGCGCATACATCATCGCTTATCATATTGTTAAGCTCGTCAATGTCGTTTGCGGTACAGTACCTGAACCCCTGTGTAAAAGGAGCGAAGATTGTGTGAAAGCTGTCCTGCCCGGTCGCGGCGAGCGTTGTAATTGTTCTGCCGTGAAATGAGTTTTTCAGCGTGATTATGTTGCTTCTGCCGTCACCGTATTTGTCAAAGCTGTATTTCCTTGCAAATTTAATTGCGCCTTCATTTGCTTCCGCACCGCTGTTGCAAAAAAATACCCTTTTCATTTCGCATTTTTCGCAAAGCAGCTTTGCAAGCTTTGCGCAAGGCTCTGTATAGTAAAGGTTGCTTGTGTGCTGAAGCTTGTCAAGCTGCGCTTCAACAGCAGCCTTCCATTTATTATCGGCAATGCCAAAGGCCGTAACACCTATGCCTGAGCCGAAATCAATATATTTTTTACCGTTTTCATCAAACAGTGTTGAGCCTTTTCCTTTTACAAGCGTTATATCAAATCTGCTGTAGGAATGTGCAACATATTCGTTATCAATTTCTTTTATATTCATATTAATCACCATAGCCTTTGCCTGTTACCCGTCAGCGTGAACGAAACATAGTTCCCATACCTTCATCGGTTAAAAGCTCCATAAGAATAGAGTGGGGAACGCGCCCGTCAATAATAAATGCTTTTTTTACGCCTTCACGGATTGCCTGCGTCATACTGTCGATTTTGGGAATCATACCTCCGCTGATTATTCCCTCGGCAATAAGTGCGGGCGTGTCGCTGATATATACTCTGTGAATAAGCGTGCTGTCATCATCCTTGTCACGCAAAAGACCTACAATATCCGTCATACTAACGAGAGCTTCAGCTTTAAGCGCGCCTGCAATTGAAGCGGCAGCGGTGTCTGCGTTTATGTTGTAGCAGTTGCCGCTTTCATCATAGCCTATTGTTGAAATAACGGGTATCCAGTTTTTGTCGATTATTTCATTTACCGCATCCATATTTGTATCGGTTATTTCGCCTACATAGCCGTGCTTACTGTCAAGCGGTCTGCATTTGAGCATATTGCCGTCCATACCGGAAAGACCGATAGCGTGACCGCCAAGATTACCTATCTGGCATACGAGGTCTTTATTTATCTTGCCGGCAAGCACCATTCTGACAACATCAACGGTATCTTTATCGGTAACTCTCAAACCGTCAGCAAACCTGCTTTTGATATTCATTTTCTCAAGCGTTTCGTTAATTGCCGGTCCGCCTCCGTGGACAAGCACTACCTTAATGCCGATTGTTGATAACAGCACAAGGTCATGCATAACCGCTTCTTTTAAATCGTCATTAATCATAGCGTTGCCGCCGTATTTCACAACGATGATTTTTTTTCTGTACATCTGTATATTAGGTAAAGCGTGTGCCAGCACTTCCGCTTTCTGTGCATTGTTAATATCCATTTTTCCTCCTGCTGTTATTTCAGTGTTTTGCATTTTTAACGGTTATGTTCTGTAATCACCGTTTATTTTTACATAATCATAGGTCAAATCACAACCCCACGCAGTTGCGCTGGCGCTGCCGCTGTTAAGATTTACCAATATATATATTTCGTCCGAGTGAAGAATTTGAGCAGCTTTTTCTTCATCAAATTCAACCAGCAGTCCGTTTTTGCAAACATTTATGTTGCCGTTGGCGGATTTTAAATTAATATCCACTTTGTTAATGTCAATATCAGCATCGGCATAGCCTATTGCACAAAGCTCTCTGCCGCAGTTTGCATCCTCACCGAACATCGCCGTTTTTACAAGAGGGGAGCATATTACACTCTTTGCCACGGTAATTGCTGTGTCCTGATTTTCAGCTCCGCTGCACACACATTCAAGCAGCTTGCTTGCGCCCTCGCCGTCCTTCGCAAGCATTCTCGTAAGATTTGCCATAACCTCGTAAAGCGCCTGCTTAAAGATGTCAAAGTCCTTTCCCTCGCTTGTAATTTCATCATTTCCGGCAAGTCCGTTTGCCATAAGACTGACCATATCGTTTGTAGAGGTATCGCCGTCAACAGACAGACAGTTGTATGTTATCTTTACTGTTTCGCTCAGCGCTTGCTGCAAAAGCTCGCCGCTGATTGCACAGTCTGTTGTGATAAAGTTGAGCGTTGTCGCCATATTCGGATGTATCATCCCCGAGCCCTTTGCCATACCTCCGATGCGGCATATGCTTTTGTTTATTTCAAATTCAACGGCATATTCCTTTTTTACGGTATCGGTTGTCATAATTGCTGTGGCTGCCTCTGCGTTTTTATTGCGGCAAAGCCCCTTTGCAAGTATCGGTACGGCTTTTTCAATCGGTTCAATGGGAAGTGGCTGACCAATGACTCCCGTGCTTGCAACAATAACCTGCTCCTGCGGTATATTAAGCTCGCGGGCAACAAGCTTGCACATTTTTTCAGCCTTTTCAATACCGTCGGCAACGCCCGTATTCGCATATTTTGAATTAGCAATAACCGCTATCGCCTTATTTCCGCTTTTTTCAAGATTTGCCTTTGTTACAAGAATAGGCGCGCCCTTGACCTTGTTTTGCGTGTAAACCGCCGCAGTGTTGCATAAAACATCAGATGTGAAAAGGCAGACATCATTTTTGTGTTTAAGCTTCGGATTTAGGTTGTCAATATTCGGCTTTTTAATGCCGCAGTAGGTGCCGCTTGCTTTAAAGCCCTGAGCAGCACATATTCCGCCGTCTGTATATTTCATACTTTATTCTCCTATGTTAAGTCCTGTTTTTTCGTCAATTCCCATAGCAATGTTCATACATTGTATTGCAGCGCCGCTTGCTCCCTTACCGAGGTTGTCAAAGCGTGAGGTAATAACAATTCTGTCATCATTGCCGTTAATCTCTATTTCCATATCGTCACGCTGTGCAAATGCGTTTGACGCTATCATCCCTTCGGTATATCCAAGCGGTCTGACCTTAACGAGAGCGCTTTCTGCATAGTGTTCGCTGAACATTTCGTATATATCTTTTTTAGTGTATTTCCTGTTCATCTTGTCGGTAAATAACGAAATGTTTACAACCATACCCTGCGGATAATCACAGATAACGGGCGAAAACACAGGTTCCTTTGAAAGCATACTGATTGCCTTCATCTCCTTAAGATGCTTGTGCTGCTGTGTTAAAGCATAAAGCCTCGGCGAATCAAGCTCACTGCTTCTGCTCTCATCCTCGTATTGCGCAATGCCTTTTTTGCCTGCACCCGTGTAGCCCGAAAGCGCAAAGCAGACAATGTCATAATCATTGCTTATAAACTTGTTTTTTACAAGCGGATACACTATTGAATTAAAGCCGCTTGCATAACAGCCGGGAACGGCAATTCTGTTTGACAATTCTATTTTCCGCCGGTGCTCGCTGCTTAATTCCGCAAAGCCGTATGCCCAGCCGTCAAGTGTCCTGTGAGCAGTTGATGTGTCTATGATTTTCACATTGTCATTTTCAACAAACGATACGGCTTCAACCGCCGCCGCGTCCGGCAGACAGAGGAATGTAATATCACTTTCATTTATAAGCCTTGAGCGTTGCTTGGCGTCTTTCCTTTTTTCAGGGTCAATCAGCAAAAGCTCAATGTCGTTTCTGCTTTCAAATCTTTTGTATATTTTAAGACCTGTTGTGCCGTCCTTGCCGTCAATAAAAATTTTTTTCATTTTTATGCAATTCTCCGAGTATAATAAATATTTTATTATGTCTTACCTATTATACACACAAAGCTTATAATGTCAATACTATTTGCAAAAATATTATAAATATGCATAAAAATGAATAAATATAACCATAATGCCTTTCAGCCTTTTATTGATATTATGCACTGTATTTACCATATATTAAGTCAGCAAATATGTACTTATTTTATCGTATTATTGCAAAATGCCTGTCCCTGACATAATATGAAATAGTGCAGAGGTCTTACTGCAATATATTTGAAAGGAGATATCCGTATGGACAAACAAATAATAGTTGCATTTTTGTCTATGATAGGTACAATTTTAGGCTCTTTCGGCGGCATTATAACATCCTCAAAGCTTACCTCCTTTCGCCTTGAAAAATTAGAGCAGAAGGTAGATAAGCACAATTCCTTTGCCGAAAGGATTCCCGTGGTAGAGGAAAAAATAAAAGTTCTTGATCACAGAGTAAATGATATAGAAAGGAGCTGCGGCAATGAAAATAGATAAATCAACAATAATCAGAACAATCATACTGTTTGTTTCACTTATCAACATTGTGCTTGAAATGCTCGGCAAAAGCATAATTCCCGTTGACAGCGAGCTTGTAAGCGAAGCTGTAAGCTTAGGCATTTTGTTTTACGGTGCCATCAGCTCGTGGTGGCACAATAATTCATTTACAAAGGCTGCTGTTCAGGCAGATGAGCTTTTAAAACAGCTTAAGGAGGAAGAATGATGTATTATTATAATCAAAACGATTATGCCAATGTAAATTATGATAAGGCAGGTACAAGCGAAATTGAAACTGTTAAAACATCAGGCTGCGGCGTTTGTGCAGCCTGTATTGCTTTTAACAATCTTGCAGGCGGCGAGCTTTACACCGTGGCACAAATGGCAAGATTCAGCATTAATCACGGTGCAAGGGATAACAGCGGAACAAATATGATTACGCTCTTAAACGCATTGTGCAAGCAGCACAGCGCATTTTCCTGCAAAACGACAACAAGCGAAAGTGAGCTTGTTTCACACCTTAAATCAGGCGGAATTGCAATAGCAAATCAGGGCGACGCATATAATGTATTCAGCACATCAGGTCATTTTGTAGTTGCTTACAAAATGAGCGGCAGCAATATCGAGGTGCTCGACCCGCAGATGTACGACGGCAAATATGACGCCTACAGCAGACCACAGAGAATAGTAAAGAAAACAGCGAACGGCTGCATTGTAACATCAGCCGAAATGGGCAAAGCAACAGCTGACAGAAGCCCCGCATATTTTCTGATAAGCTATGCAAAGCCTACGGCATCTGTTAAATCAAAAACAGTGTCATATACGGTTGGCAGAAGCTATACGCTTCAGACGGATTTGAATGTGAGAACGGGCGCAGGCACAGCCTATTCACAAAAAAAGCGCAAGGAGCTTACAGCCGACGGCAAAAAGCATTCAAGGCTCGGCATATATGCAGTGCTTAAAGCGGGAACGGTTGTTACCGTGCAGCAAATTAAAAATGCAGGCAACGATATATGGCTGAAAATACCGAGTGGCTGGATTGCAGGATATTACCGGGGAAATTTATATGTAAAGCTTTAAACAGCAAAAGGAAAGCCGTAAGCTTGAGCGCATCTCAACGCTTTCGGCTTTTTTATATTGAAAAAATCATTAATAGTTGCTATAATGTATATATGTATAAGTTTGAGCGATTGTCCGACGACATAAAAATTGCAGTAAGTGCAGACCACACATTCGGTACAGACGCAGTTATACTTTCGTATTTTGCGCAAATCAGGCAAAGCGACAAAGCGCTTGATATGGGCAGCGGCTGCGGCATTATACCGTTTTTGTGGCTCAGAAATGAAAAAATCAACAATGTAAGCTGTCTTGATATTCAGCAAAATGCCTACGAACAGATTTGCGCAAGTATAAAGGCAAACGCTCTCGGCTCAAGGCTTACTCCGTATCTCTGTGATTTAAGGGAATGTGACAAATATTTCAGCGGTGAAAGCTTTTCGCTTGTAACCGTGAATCCGCCTTATAAGCCTGTGGGAACAGGTATTGAATCATTGAGCGAGAGCGCAAGGATTGCAAGGCACGAGGTTTGCTGCAATATCGAGGATGCTGTCAAGGCGGCAGCTTATTTGCTTAAATACGGCGGCAGATTTTGTATGTGCCACCGCCCCGAACGCCTTGTTGATACAGTTGAGATACTGCGCAAATATAAGCTTGAGCCGAAAAGGCTGAGGTTTGTTCAGGATAAAGAAGGTAGTCAGCCTTTTCTGTTTTTAATTCAGGGTCAAAAGGGTGCAAAGCCGTTTTTGCGTGTAGAGCCGCAGCTTATAATTAAAAATGAAAACGGTAAATTCACAAGGGAAATGCTTGAAATATACGGTTCTTATGCCGACGGGTATGATAAATGAACGAAAAATTATATGTAGTGGGTACGCCGATAGGCAATCTCGGCGATATGTCGCCAAGGGCGATTGAGGTGCTTGAAAGCGCTGACTTTATTGCAGCCGAGGATACAAGGGTAACCTTGAAGCTTTTAAATCATTTTAATATAAAAAAGGAAATGGTTTCTTATTATGAGCATAACAAACGCGAGCGCGGAATGATGATATGTTCGCGAATATTGAACGGCGAAAGCTGTGCGATAGTTACCGACGCGGGTATGCCCTGTATTTCAGACCCGGGCGAGGAGCTGGTAAGGCTTTGCCATGAGAATAATATAAAGGTTGAGTCCGTCCCGGGGCCGACCGCCTTTGCAACCGCAGCGGCCGTGTCGGGTATGGCAGTCGGCAGGTTTACCTTTGAAGGCTTTTTGTCGGTCAGCAAAAAATCAAGGCGCGAGCACCTTGATGAAATAAAAAACGAAAAAAGAACAATGATTTTTTATGAAGCTCCGCATAAGCTTGTAAATACGCTTGAGGATTTATATAATACGCTCGGCGACAGGAAAATTTCAATCATCAGGGAGCTTACGAAAATTCACGAGGAAATAATAAATACCACCTTAAAATCAGCATGTGAGCGATATTCGCGCGACAACAAGCCAAGGGGCGAATTTGTGCTGGTTGTTGAGGGTATGACGGATGATAATGACAATGAGATTACCCTTGACAACGCAGTGGAAATGGCAAAAAAATTAATTAAAAACGGTTTATCTCTCAATAATGCGGCAAAGGAAATCGCATCGCAGACACCGTTTAAAAAAGGAGATATTTATAAAGCACTGTTATGATATGTTCAATTTGCCCGAGGCATTGCGAGGCCGACAGGAATTTATCGCAGGGTTTTTGCAAAAGTCCAAAGGGCTTCAGGGTTGCAAGGGCTGCTCTCCATTTTTGGGAGGAGCCGTGCATTAGCGGTAAAAACGGCAGCGGCACCGTCTTTTTTTCGGGCTGTAATATGCGGTGCGTTTATTGCCAGAATTATGAAGTCAGCCATAAATGCAAGGGTGTTGAAATAACCGACGGAAGGCTGATTGAAATTTTTGAGGACCTTATTTCACAAGGTGCTGAAAATATTAATCTTGTTAATCCGACGCATTATTCGTATCGCCTCGCTGATGTACTTTCTCGCTGGCACTCTCCCGTACCTGTTGTTTATAACAGCAGCGGCTATGAGGAGCTTGAGCAGATAAAGGCACTTGACGGTCTTATTGATATATATCTGCCGGACCTCAAGTATATAAGAAATGATAAATCGCTTGAATATTCCGGTTCATCCGATTATTTTGAAAAGGCTTGCGCGGCAATATTTGAAATGCGCCGTCAGGTTAATGACTGCTTTAAAAACGGAATTATGAAGAGCGGTCTTATTGTAAGGCATCTTATTTTGCCGCGAAACACAAATTCATCAATAGCAATAATTGACTGGTTAAGGGGGAATCTGCCCGATACGTATTTATCGCTTATGGCGCAGTATGTGCCGTGCGGCGATTTGTCACGGCACAGTGAGCTTAACAGAAAAATCACCTCTCGTGAATACGGTAAAGTTGCAGATTATGCCATTCAATGCGGGCTTGAAAAGCTTTTTTTGCAGGAGCTGTCTTCCGCTGACGAGAGCTATATCCCGTCATTTGATTTTGAGGGCGTACTGTGATATTATATATTTAAATCGGAGCAGCGCTCCATCAAGCTCGCTTGAAATGGGGCCTGCGAAC
>CAZYDW010000032.1:0-17005 GCA_964646445.1 uncultured Bacteroides sp. | reverse complement strand
ATACCATATTTCAGATACAAAGTAAATACTGTTTATTAAATAATAAAAGGTGTATAATTAAATCACAGGAAAAACATTCCTGAATACTTTTCAGCAGGGGGCTGTTTTTATGATTAACATTACTGCACGAGGCTTTGATTTAAAGCAGGGCACAAAGGACGGAATTGACAAAGAGCTTAAAAGAATTGAAAAAATGCTTCCTCAGGCTGCATCATTTGATGTTACGCTTACAAAGAAAAAGGACGGTTACAAATGTGATATTACGGTTCTTAATGTCGGTTCCTTTATAAGGGGCGAAGCAAAGGCTGACAGGATTGAGCCTGTCGTTGATTTGGCTGTTGACGACCTGAAGCGCAAAATAAGAAAGCTCAAAACATATCTTGTTGATAAAAAGCGAAAGGGCGGTATTGACGAAATCGCAGATGCGATGCTGCCTTTAAGCGAAGAAATTTCAATGACGGATTTTGAACAATTTGATGCCGCATCAACCGAGATAAGAAGACGCAAAAATATAAGTCTTCAGATGATGACGAATGACGAGGCAATAGTTCAGATGGAAATGCTCGGTCACAGCTTTTTCGTTTATCTCGGAGTAGACGGCGAAACAAAAATTGTTTACCGGCGCGACAAGGGCTACGGTCTGCTTATATGCCGATAAATAAAAATACGGCTTGTTCATCAAGGACAAGCCGTTACTTTTTTATTATTTATTGATTTGCTTTGAATATTTAGCAAGATAAACCGTTCTCATAAGGAAGCATTCTGCCTTCGGAACATAATGAGGTCTGTTGAAAATATCGCAGTCAATAACAGCCTCACAGCCCTTGTTCATAATAATATCAAGTGCCTGTAAATCACCCTCGCTGTTGCCTGCAACCAAAGCACCGTTGCCTTCAATAAGAACAGCGTTTCTGCCGTCGATTGCTTCGGCAATCTTTTGAGCGCACTCATCAGTATCACCGTCAATCCATGCCTCAGTCTTAACATCAATGCCGACAATCTGGGCAAAGTCATCAATCATAGGATACATTGTTTTATTAAGGCAGGACACAGCCACGGTTTCGGGTGTGGCAATATGCTTAATCATATTAAAATCTTCCTCAAGATAAACAGCTCTGTGGAGCTTTGCGCATTTAGGCGCAATACCGTTTATTGCAAGACCTGTGTCAATATCAACATCAACCGTCTTATCACCGTCATAGGTAAGAGTGAAAATATTGCCTGTTCTTACTGACGAACCGAGATCACAGATTGTTTCAGGCATTTCACCTGCATCATTTTTATTAAGGAAATAAGCTCTCTTGTTATCATCAGAATATTCTTTATCCCATGAATGGCGAAGATAATTATCCTTAATAACCTTTTCACAGCATTTTTCAAGAGTTTCGGCAATTTCAAACGCCTTTTCATAGCTCTCGCCAAGGCAAAGTGTGCCGTGGTGCATAAGCATAAATGCATAGCATTTAGGGTTTTGCATCATACACTTTTCAACCTTTTTGCGAAGAGGATTTGTCGTTGACATTGCGTATTCGGCAACAGGAACGGTATCACCGAGTACAGACTTGAACTCATCATAAACATTGCGAATTTCCATACCCGTAATGCTTACAATTGTCGCTGCCTTTTGATGTGTATGAATAACAAAGTTAACCTCAGGATGATGCTTATAGCTGTCAGCATGAATACCCTTTTCTGATGAAGGCTTAATATCGCCCTCGTGTGAGCAGTCTTCAATATTAACAACTACAACCTCGTCGGGAGTTAATGTCTCATATGCACGGCCTGACGGAGTAATAACAAACTGTGTATCACTTATCCTTGCTGACACATTGCCCCAGGTGCGGGCGATAAGACCGTTTTCAACTAATTTTTTGCCGGCATCAACTACAAGCTGCTTTGCCTGTTCAATTTCGTAAGCCATATATTTCTCCTTCAATTTGTTCAATAAAGGGCATACTCGTCATTTATCAAGCGGACGAAAGCGCAAGCCCTTAGTCATTTAAAGGTGGATTGCAGACCCCCACCCATGGAATGATATGTAGCCCGTCGTCCAAGAGGCGGGTATATCATAAGCCGCAGTTATATAAGAGCAAAGGGAGGAGCGAGTTACCCCTGCTCCCCCACTGCCGAATATTAATAATCAATCTGCTCGCACTGTGAAAGCACCTTATCAAAGCGCCTGATACATTCGTCAATATCCTCTTCTGTATAAGCACTTGAGGTATAAAGACGAGAGCCTGCAAGAGTAACAAGGCCCTCTGCCATATAAGCAGCGCCCATATACTGCATCTCTGTCTGACGGATGCCTGTTTGTTTAAGTACAGTAGGAATAGTCCAAGGCTTCTTCCAGTTTACGCTGAAATGCATTGTAGCAACTGTATGAAGCTGGCAAATTGAACCGACATTGTAGCAAACGAAAGGAAGATTATATTTCTTTATTGACTCATTAATACCTTTAACAAGCCTGTCTGCCATCTGACCTGCAACCTGGCAGGCATTTCTCTTTTCAATCTCATTAATAACCGTATATCCTGCACAGCAAGAAATAGGTGTAGCAGCCATTGTACCGCCGCACATAGCCTTATGAATTTTCTTGCCCTCTGCCTTATCAAGACCCGCGCCGAGATATTTCATAACCTCTCTGTGACCGCCGATACCGCCTGCACCGGGATAACCGCCTGCAATTATTTTACCGAAAATTGTAATATCAGGATCAATGCCATAATAGCCTTGTGCGCCTGAAAGACCGATACGAAAGCCTGTAACAACCTCGTCGCAAACAAGCAGTGCGCCGTATTTACGGCAGAGTGCCTGAACGCCCTTCGGGAAATCCTTATCAACCGGACGGGTAGCTGATTCGGGACCGCATGGTTCGATGAATACAGCAGCAGTACCGCCGCGGAACTTATTAAGAATAAGCTTTTTCTCAAGGCTCTTTAAATCGTTAGGGAAAAATTCCTGCGTATGCTTAAACACAAACATAGGAACACCGTGGGACTGCATATTGAGCGTACCCGGAACACGCATACCCCATGCAAGCTGATCTGACCAGCCGTGGTAAGCACCGCCCATTTTAAGTATATTCTTGTGACCGGTTGCAAGACGGGCAACACGAACGGCACACATACAAGCCTCTGTACCCGAACCGAGCATACGAAACATCTCTACAGACGGAACGCACTCTGAAATCTTCTTTGCAAGCTTGTACTCGTACGGATGGAAAAGACCTGTTGAAGGACCGCAGTCATCAAGAAGCTTTTTAACCTCTTCCTTAACAACATCGTCATTTGAGCCGATGATTGTAGGACCGCCTGCCTGAAGGAAGTCAAAATACTCGTTACCGTCAACATCATAGAGCCTGTTGCCCTTAGCCTTTGTCATAACGATAGGAAACGGATAATTGAAAGCAAGGTTATGCTGAACGCCGCCGGGAATAACATTTTTTGCTTCAGTAATCATTTCCTTTGACTTTGCGCACTTTTTTTCAAAGTATTCTTCTTCATACTTTTTAAGAGCGCCTCGGTTGATTGAATAAATCGGTTTTTTGATGAGCGCATCAAGCTGAGCTGTGATAAGCGCTGCATCAGGATACTCAGTAATGGCAAATCTTGTATCCATTGGAAAAATCCCCCTTAATTATAGTTGTGAGCAGTTGCTCACTCTTAGTATGTGAGTAATCGTTCACACAATTTACACTTTAAGTATATCACTTTTTAACGATTTGTCAAATACTTTAAGGTTAAAATTTAGTCATATTTATTGCAAAAATATAAAAATAATGTTAGTATATCAACTGTAAAGAGTATAAATAAACGGGAGATTTGTTCATATTGCACAATCAACTATTGACTGTTTTGTGCAATAATACAAAATTGAGAAAATGAGTGAAGCAAAACATCACAAGGCAGCCTTTGAAAGAATTGACGAGGAAAGACGAAATCTGATACTTGAGGTCGGAATTGAGGAGTTCTCATCAAAGGGCTACGAAAACGCCAATATAAATATAATCGCAAAGCGTGCGGGCTTTTCAATAGGTCTTATGTATAAATATTTTGCAACCAAAGAGGATTTGTTTATTACCTGTCTGAGGCACGGCACCGATATACTTGAAAAAGCTCTTTATGATATCATGATAAGCGATGACAAGCTTCTTATAAAAGCAGAAAAGCTTATAAGGACAATATGCAGTCACTCGCGCAAAAATTCCAATTATATAAAAATGTATAATGAAATATCAACCAAAAAAGGCTCTGTAGGCAAAATCAGCGCTATGGTTGATGAAATTGAAAGCAAGCGAAGCACTATTTACATAACATCTATCGGCAGGGCGCTTGCGAACGGCGATGTGCGTTCAGATATGAACCCAAGGCTTTTTGCGCTTTTTCTTGACAGTCTGCTTACCTCTCTTCAGTTTGCATATACCTGCGATTATTACAGGGAAAAATTCAAGGTATATACCGGCATTGATATTAATGAAATTGATGAAGAGGAGATTGTTGCTCAGCTTCTTAAATTTATCGAATCGGCGTTCAGCTTTGAAAAATAAAAACCCTTATCGACAAATAATAATCATATTGTTTAAGGAGGACTAATATGAGTAAATATGTAATTACCTATGATATCGGCACAACCGGCATCAAAACCTGCCTGATTGAAATTGACGAAACGATGAAAATTCTCGCCTCATCCACCGCAGGATATAACCTTTATGTTGATGAGGATACGGGCGTTAAAGGCGGTGCGGAACAAGATGCAGACGAATGGTGGGAGGCAATGTGTAAAACCACCAAGGATGTTTTTATAAAAACGCCGGGCATTTCAAAAGAGCAGATTGAGGGTATCAGCTTTTGCTCCGCTATGCAGGGACTTGTGCTTGTTGACGGAGATGGCAAGTGCATACGCCGACCTATGACATATATGGATCAACGTGCGGGTGAGGAGCTTAAAAAAGGAATTGCATACGGCTTTCAGATTGCAGGCGCCGAGGTAACAAAGCTTCTTAAATATCTTAAGTACACAGGCGCTGTTTCATCATCGGTTAAAGATCCTATATGGAAATATAAATGGGTTGAGGCTCACGAGCCCGAAAATTTCAAAAAGATATATAAATGGCTTGATATCAAAGAATATTTAATTCTTCGTGCAAGCGGTGAATTTGTTATGACAAATGACTCGGCATTCGGCACCCTTTTATATGACACAAGGAAGGGTCACGAAGGATGGTGCAAGCCCATATGTGATATGGTCGGCGTTAATATTGAGCATATGCCGCCGATTAAAGCAAGCACTGAAAAAGTCGGCGAGATTACAGAAGAAGCTGCAAAAGAGCTTGGCCTTGCCGCAGGAACCGCTGTATATGGCGGAGGAGGAGACGCTTCGCTCATTGGTGTCGGTGCCGGTGCGGTAGAAATTGGCGACACTCATATTTATTCGGGTACATCGGGCTGGGTTGGTACGGTTGTGCCTGAACAGCTTGTTGATGCCGGTGCTATGATGGCTGCAATAGTAGGCGCCAATCCCCAAACCTACAACTATTTCGGCGAGCTTGAAACTTCAAACAAATGCGTCGGCTGGGTTAAAGACCACCTTGCGCTTGATGAAATCGGTGTGTATCTAAAAAAATACGGCAACGCGGCTGACAGCTTTGAGCAGGTTGAATTTAATATGTACGACTATCTTGAAGAGGTTATTGATTCAATTCCGGCAGGCTCAAACGGAGTTGTGTTTACACCGTGGCTTCACGGCAATCGCTGCCCGTTTGAGGATCCGAATGCCGCAGGTATGTTTTTTAACATTAGGCTGAATACAGGCAAAACGGAGCTTATCAGGTCTGTTGTAGAGGGAATCTGCTTTCATATGAGATGGATGCTTGAAAGGCAGGAACAAAAGGTTAAAAAATTCAAAAAAAGCGACACTGTGCGTTTTTGCGGCGGCGGTGCGCTCGGTGAAACCACCTGTCAGGTCCTTGCAGATATTTTGCAGCGTGATGTTGTAGTTGTTGAATCTCCTCAAAACATAGGTGCGGTCGGCGCCGCTGCCTGCATTGCAGTGGGTATGGGTATTATCCCCGACATGACTGATGTTAAAAAATTAATTCCCGTTAAAACAACATATCATCCCGACACAGCAAACAAGGAGGTTTATGACAGGAATTTCAAGGTTTTCAAAAACCTTTATAAATGCAATAAAGAAAACTTTGCAATACTTAACGGCTGAAAGCAGCTTAAATATACAGGCGACAGACTGACTGTGTAAGAATTTGCAAATCGACTTCCCCGGATTCAAACGGCAGCGACTTAAAATCGCTGCCGTTTTTTATAATGAACAATAAAATATTCTATCTATTCTTTCGACAAAAATATTTTTGTTGTGCCAAAAGCTGCATACACTCTCAAAGCCTTTATCCTCCGACACTATATAATATTTTTTATCGGGATTGCTGTAAATACAAGCTCCGAGATATGATGAAAGCTGAAAATCAAGTGCATCAGATTCCCCTGTTTTAACTTTAATATAAATTTTTTTTGCAGAAACTTTTTCAAGCTCCTTATGAAGTTCCATAGTCATATTTCTGGCATTCTTGCTGTAAAAAAATACCAGCTCATCACTTTCTCTTAATTTCAGCAACGATATGCCGTCGAGCGCTTTTCCGCCATTATTTTCATAGTCAATCAATATACATGCCATATTAATTACCCCTCCAAAACAAAAAAAGCGCAGCAGAAGCTGCGCCAAAAAACACATACTCCGTTGTTGGCCAAAACAAAGTTGTACATCCTGAATTCAGGTATGCAAAACAAGAGCATGTATTTTTATCAAATAATTAAAAAAACACACCTAATTTTCAGGAAATATTAACTTTGTTTTGGCAAAATCAGTATATCATTTTTATACCGCAAAGTCAACAAATCGAATATGCATATATAAAAATCGGCTGCCTCGAATAAGACAGCCGATTGATTTAATTTTAAAGGAACTACTCCGCGTCAGGAGCGTAGTAATCAACAAGCTTTGTAAGCTTATTGTACTTTTCGATTGAATTATCAGCAGCAATGGCAAAGAGCTCTTCTGCTTTTTTGGGGAATGCTCTCTTGAGTGAAGAATACCTTACCTCGCCCTCAATAAACTCAACATAGTCAGCGCTCGGAGCTTTACTGTCAAGTGAGAACGGATTTTTACCCTCGGCGATAAGTGCGGGATTATAACGGAACAAATTCCAATAGCCTGCAGCAACTGCCTTTTTCTGCTCTGTCTGATTAAACGGCATCTTGATACCGTGATTGATACAAGGAGCATAGCAGATGATGATTGAAGGTCCGTTATAAGCGGCAGCCTCCTGAAATGCCTTTAAGCACTGATTTGCATTAGCGCCCATTGCTACCTGCGCAACATATACATAGCCATAGCTCATTGCAATTTGTGCAAGGTCCTTTTTCTTAACAACCTTACCCGATGCCGCAAACTTTGCAACCGCGCCTGTAGGCGTAGCCTTTGAAGCCTGACCGCCTGTGTTTGAATAAACCTCTGTATCAAACACTACGATATTAACATCCTCGTTTGAAGCGATAACATGGTCAAGACCGCCGAATCCGATATCATATGCCCAGCCGTCGCCGCCGAAGATAAACTGATATTTTTTAGCTGCATAGTCAGCATCCTTGAGGAAATCCTCTGCCGCTTCTTTTGCATTACCGTCAAGTGTCGTTTCCTTAAGAGCTGCAATAAGAGCGTCTGCTGCCTCTGTATTTGTTGCAGCATTTTCATATGTATCAAGCCAAGCCTGTGCCTTATCTGCAATTACTGTGCCGAGAAGGACCTCTGCATCCATAGCAAGTCTTTCACGAATCTGCTTTTGAGCAAGCATCATACCGTAACCGAACTCTGCGTTATCCTCGAACAGTGAATTTGACCATGCAGGACCGTGACCGTTCTTATCAACCGTGTATGGAGTTGAAGGTGCAGAGCCGCCCCATATTGATGAACAGCCTGTTGCATTTGCAATATACATTCTGTCACCGTAAAGCTGTGTTGCAAGCTTTGCATACGGTGTTTCACCGCAGCCTGCACAAGCGCCTGAAAATTCAAGATAAGGCTTCCTGTACTGAACGCCGATTGTTGTATTGTTTAAAACCTCAGGCTTTACATCTGTGTCAACAAGAGCATTATAAACCACCTGCTCGTCAAGCTGCGAGGCAATCGGCTTCATTGTAAGCGACTTGGTCGGGCAAACATTCGCACAGGAGCCGCAGCCTGTACAGTCAAGAGTTGAAACGATAAGAGCGTATTTGTAAGGAGCCCTCTTATGGTCAACCATCTTTGTACCCTGCGGAGCAGCCGCAGCCTCATCAGCGTTAAGGCATACGGGTCTGATAACTGCGTGAGGACAAACCATTGAGCAAAGATTACACTGTGCGCACTTTGTGCTGTCCCACTGCGGTACCGTAATGGCAATACCCCTCTTTTCAAATGCGGCAGAACCCTGAGGATATACTCCGTCTGCACAATCAACGAATGTTGATACCGGGAGGTCATCGCCGTGAAGCCTGCCGACAGGGTCAAGGATTTCTTTAACAAATTTTTTCATTTCAGGACGCTCGGTAGGAATAGCAAGCTCCTTATCTTCGTCAACGGCATCCTTCCACGAAGCAGGAACATCAATCTTAACAAGCTCCTTTGAGCCTCTCTCAATGCCTGCATGGTTGGCATTAACGATTGCCTCGCCCTTCTTTGAGAATTTCTTAACAACGGCAGCCTTCATAAGCTCAATTGCTTTTTCAACAGGAAGAATATTTGAAATTGTGAAGAATGCAGATTGAAGAATTGTTGAAGCTCTGCCCGGCAGACCAACCTCTTCTGCGATTTTAATACCGTTAATTGTATAGAACTGAATATCGTTTTCAGCAATATACTTTTTCATCTTTGCAGGAAGATTAGCATCAAGCTCCTCCGGCGACCAGATACAGTTAAGAAGGAATGTACCGCCCGGAACAATATCCTGCACCATATCATACTTTGTTACATATGAAGGATTGTGGCAGGCAACGAAATTCGCCTTATTTATAAGATATGTAGATGTAATCGGCGATGAACCGAAACGAAGATGTGATACAGTAATACCGCCTGATTTCTTTGAGTCATAGAAGAAATAGCCCTGTGCATACATATCTGTATTATCGCCGATAATTTTGATGGAATCCTTATTTGCGCCGACTGTTCCGTCAGAGCCAAGACCCCAGAACTTACAGGAGGTTGTGCCGGCAGGTGTTGTGTCAGGGCTTTCGGTAACCTCAAGTGAAAGGTTTGTAACATCATCATTGATTGAAAGTGTAAACTGCTGCTTTGGAGCTTCGGCATTCATATTGTTATATACCGAAAGGATATGAGCAGGCAATGTATCCTTTGAACCAAGACCGTAACGGCCGCCATATACGGGAACGCTCTCAAACCTTGAGCCTTTGAGGGCAGCAACAACATCAAGATAAAGCGGCTCGCCGAGTGAACCCGGCTCCTTTGTTCTGTCAATAACAGAAACGGATTTAACACTTTCGGGCATAACATCAAGAAGGTGCTTAACGGAAAACGGTCTGTAAAGATGAACCTTAATCATACCGACCTTTTCGCCGCAGGCATTAAGATAATCTACTGTTTCCTGAATTGTATCGCAAACAGAGCCCATTGCTACAATAACTCTTTCGGCATCTGCTGCGCCGTAATAGTTAAAAAGCTTATAGTCGGTGCCGAGCTTTTCATTGACAACATTCATATACATTTCTGTTGTCGCAACGGCATCATTATAATATTTGTTGCAAGCCTCACGATGCTGGAAGAATATGTCGCTGTTTTCGGCAGAGCCGCGAAGAACAGGCCTTTCGGGATTTAACGCGCGGGCACGGAATGCCTGTATATCCTCCATATCAACCATTGACTTAAGCTCATCATAGTCCCAAACATCAATTTTCTGAATTTCGTGTGAGGTACGGAAACCGTCAAAGAAATGAAGGAAAGGAACACGGCTCTTGATTGTTGAAAGATGAGCAACGGCACCAAGGTCCATAACCTCCTGAACATTTGCGGAGCAAAGCATTGCATAGCCTGTCTGACGGCAAGCCATTACATCGGAATGATCGCCGAAAATGTTAAGAGCGTGAGTTGAAACACAGCGCGCAGATACATGAATAACCGACGGGATTAACTCACCGGCAATTTTATACATATTGGGAATCATAAGAAGAAGTCCCTGTGACGCCGTATAAGTTGTTGTAAGCGCGCCTGCGGAAAGTGAACCGTGAACGGCACCTGCAGCACCGGCTTCAGATTCCATTTCAGCAACCTTAACTGTTTGACCGAAAATATTTTTTACTCCTCTTGCTGCCATGGCATCGGTTTCCTCCGCCATGTTTGATGAAGGAGTAATAGGGTAAATTGCGGCAACTTCTGTGAACGCATAACTTACATGTGCAGCAGCACTGTTACCGTCCATGGTTTTCTTTTTTCTTGCCATTAATACATCCTCCTAAAGTTAAAAATAACAATAATTGATTTAGAAAATCAGGCATATCAACCTAACCTTACTGATTATACCACTTAACAATTATAAATTCAATTAAAAAATAAAAAAAGCAAGATTTTTTCTTGCTTTTTTTGCAATATTTAATCATTCTCGCCCTGCAGTATCTCAATACCGGTAACGGGAGTAATCTTACCCTTGCTGTCCTGCGCACTGATAACAATCTTATTGTCAGTAAGGTCAATGCCGCTGAAATTTACAATAACTGTAACATTCCCCTTTAGCTTGCCAAGCTCAAAGTTCATAACATTGCCTGCCTTATTAAGCTTAGTCTTAACAGGATCAAGACTTGTATATTTTTTATCGCCGTCAAGCTTGTAGGAAACCGTGACCTCTGTCTCCTGACCGTTATAATAAGGCATAATAATATCGACGCTTACTTCTCTGTTTTTCGGCTTTTCGGTAGTGGTTACCTTTGTAGTTGTTGCCTTTGCGGTTGTTTGCTTAACAATAGTATCACTGCCAGAGGCAGTGGTTTTTTCGCTTGCAGATGTTTTGTTACTGTCACCATCAGCTTTGTCACCGCTTTCTGATTGCGCTGTGCTTTCATTTGCATTGTCATCGGCTTCAGTCACAATCTCGGTAACAGCATCGCCGTTTTCATCAGTCACAGTCTCACCGTTTTCGTCAGTTACAATTTCGGTAACTACCGTTTCATCATATTGCGTGGAGCTGCATGATGCTAAGGCGGCCGCCATTATAAACGCCAAAAATAATACTGATACTTTTTTCATCACAAATCCTCCTGAATAAACGCATTGTATGATGCATCGCTCGGCATACGCCAGTCCCCTCGCGGACTTAACGAAACGGTACCGACCTTCGGCGAATCGGGAATACACGAGCGCTTGAACTGACTTATGAAAAACCTTTTTATGAAAACATCAAGCCATTTATCAATGGTTTTTTTGTCATACCTGCCCTCAAAAGCTTTTATTGCAAGCATCAAAAGCTTTTCCTTTGTAAAGCCGAAGCGCACAAAATTGTAAAGGAAGAAATCGTGAAGCTCATACGGTCCGATATTATCCTCCGTTTTCTGTGATATTTCGCCGTGTTCATCCGGCGGCAGAAGCTCCGGTGAAACAGGCGTGTCAAGAATATCATAAAGTATTTCGGCTGTTTGTCGGCTGCTGATGCCTGCAACATAATCAACAAGATATCTTACAAGCGTTTTCGGAACAGACGCATTGACGCCGTACATACTCATATGGTCACCGTTATAGGTGCACCAGCCCATTGCAAGCTCGCTCAAATCCCCTGTACCGACCAGAAGCTTGCCGTGCTTATTTGCCATATCAAAAAGTATTTGAGTGCGTTCTCTCGCCTGTATGTTTTCATAGGTTATATCCTTAACCCTGTCATCGTGCTCTATATCCCTCATATGAAGAGCACAAGCATCCTTAATACTGATTTCCTTAACCGTAACGCCAAGCGTATTCATAAGTGAAAGCGCGTTGCGATAGGTTCTTCCGGTAGTACCGAAGCCCGGCATTGTAATGCCGAGAATATCGCTGCTCGGCTTGCCGAGAAGCTTCATAGCCTCAACGCAAACAAGCAGAGCAAGCGTGCTGTCAAGACCGCCTGATATGCCGACGACGCAGCCGCCGGAGCCGATATGCTCAAGTCTTTTGGCAAGCCCTGCTGCCTGAATGTTAAATATCTCCTCGCATCTTTCCCTGCGTTTATCATCATTTATCGGAACAAACGGATGCGGGTCAACGAAACGATATTTTAAATCATTTTCGTCATTTTTTAATTCAGTATCACCGAGATTATCAATATGATAATCAAACTTTGAGCTGAAGCTCATATTCTTTTGCCTTAATGTATTGAGCTTTTCATAATCTATATCCGCGATTGTAATAACATTTTCTCTTGAAAATCTTTTGCCTTCGGCTATTATTGCGCCGTTTTCGGCAACAAGAGTCGCGCCTGAAAACACTAAATCGGTTGTGCTTTCATAAACACCCGCGCCTGCATAAATATAGGCGCAGATGCACCTTGCCGACTGATTTGCTGTCAAGTCCCTGCGATACTGTGCCTTTGATACATACTCGTCACTTGCGGAAAGATTAACAATAATATTTGCACCTTCAATACATAATTCGGAGGACGGCGGATTAGGCACCCATAAATCCTCGCAAAGCTCTATGCCGACCAAAACATTATTCCCCAAGTCAAGCAGTGACCTTGAATTCATATGGCAGCCGTATTTATCAATAAACAAATCATCGTCAGCCGTCGAAAACCAGCGTTTCTCATAAAACTCATTATAATTCGCGAGATTGAGCTTTTGCTGGATTTTTAATATTTTGCCGTCATTAACGGCAACGGCGCAGTTGTAAAGCTTATTTTTATAAGAAATCGGCATACCGACAATAACACAGATGTTTTTGCCTTTTGTGTAATTGACTATCTCAAAAAGTGCCTTGTCAGCCTTTTCCTGCAATGCTTTTGTAAAAAAGAGGTCGGCGCAGGTATAGCCTGTAACCGAAAGCTCCGGCGTAACCAAAAGCCTTACATCCTCGCTCACTGCCTTATCAATTGCTTTTTTGATTTCATTTTCATTAAAAGCAGGATCGGCAACCTTAAGCTTAAGTGACGCTGACGCCACTCTGAACATTCCGTAATTCATATTTTTAATATACCACCGTTTTATTAATAAACTGTAACCAATAAATTAAATCATTGTGATTTTAAATTTGAATGATATTGTTTCATCAGGCTCAAGGATTGTCATTCCTCGCTTGTTTTCAAAAATCTCGTTTTCATCAGAGCAATTTGAAATACCTGTCCACGGCTCAAGCGCTACAAAGTCAGCTCTGCCTGCTGCTGACCAGACAAGAAGGTTGTTCATATCCTGAAACTCGATTTTTATTCCCCTGCCGTTTTTACCGATTAAGGTTGCGGCCTTTGCGCCGGAGTTTTCAAAAATAAGAGCATCCTTTTCCTCAAACAAATCGTGACTGAGCTCAAGCGTATCACCGCCGTGCATAACATCATAGGTTTTGCCGATATCTACAAGACCGCTGTTATGGTCCGGACGCAGGCAAGGCTTTTTGACCGGCTTGTCAAAAATAATTTTATAATCCTCAAAACATTCGTCCTCGCACAAAGGGCAGTTAAACGCCGGATGACCGCCTATAACAAACGGGAGCTTACTGTCGCCTGTATTTGTTACAATATATTCATTAGTAACAGTATCCCCTGATATTATGTATTTTATTTTAAGCTCATAATCAAACGGGAACTGCTTTTTCGTGGCGGCGCTGCTTTTTTGAATGAATGTAACGCTGTTTTTATGGCGCTCAAAAATTTCAAAGGGATTTATCCTCGCGACACCGTGCCTTTTCATTTTACAGACTCTGCCGAATGCCACAGCAGTTTCGTTCGGTAAAACGCCGACAATCGGAAAGCAAACAGGCGCCTGACCCGCCCAGTAATCGGGATTGCCCTGCCACAGATATTCCATATCGTTTTTGTTCAGTGAATTAAGCTGAGCACCTTCGGTATTCAGCACAGCACTGTTATTAAGGCTTGTAATTTTTATTTTCACAAAACCACCCCATTCAAAATCATTATAGCGTATATAAACTCTGATTGCAATATTGAAAATAAAGCCTATATAGGTTACAATATACAGGTAATCGATGACGGAGGTTAAAGATATGAATGTTGAAAGCTTTATTTATGAGGCGATTTTTGCGGAAAAAGAAAAATACAGATGCTTTTTTGAACTTATCTGGGATAATTTTAAAGAGGACGGATTCGTTATAACCGACGAGGAAGGTTATGAAACAGACGCTGTGCTGAAGGCAATAGCCCTTCAGAATTTACTTGAAGAATTTGTTTACAGAATGTATGATGCAACAAACGAAATCGGCTTTGAGGATTTGTATGAATGTTTACGCAAGCTTGAAATCAGCAATGAGGATTTTATAAATTATTGCCGTAAAATCAAAAATATGACAGTTGATGAAAAGGATTTTGAAGCTGCGCTCAAAAATGCTCTTGACCGCACAACCGAAGAAGTCGCCGACAAACTGCTTGAAATGTTTTCGCCTGATGATTTGTTTGACTATATGTTCACTGTGACATATGACTTTGAACAGGACTTTACATTTGAATTTGAAGATTATGAGGAAATGCAGGCATTTGTTGAAACAAATCAGGATAGGCTTGATAGCTATAAAGAAGAATATTCAAATGTCGTAAGCTGGATAGAAGCAGGTATGGCTTGTTAAAGCTGCTTGAGTTATCGGTTATCATATTCTTTTGCCGTTTTTAAAGGAATAAGATATTGTTTTGCCGCCGTATGCCTTAATACCCTTTACACTGCCGCTCCATTCACTCGGCAACGCTTCGTTTTTAAGCATCTCTGCTATACCTGCCGTAACGCCGAAATTTCCGTCAATCTGAAACGGCGGATGCGCGTCGAAAAGATTTGGGTATGAGCCTCCGCCCTTATGCCTTTTCAAGCGCGGATTAATAAATGTAAGCTGCTGCTTTATAAGCTTGAACGCATTTTCCCCGCTGCAAAGCCGAGCCCACAGGCACACCTTCCAGCCAAGTGACCAGCCTGTGCCGCCAAAGCCCCTTACCATAAGTGTTTTTTCAGCGGCGTCGCGAAGCTCTTTGCTTTGCCCGCAGCGTGACGGATAAATCATATATAAGTGACTTATGTGCCTGTGCTTGATTTCGGTTTCTTCAAACGGCTGAGACCACTCGGGTATTCTGCCGTCAGGTGCAGGCTTTGGCAGCTTTATGTCGGGTGCGTCAAAGCCGAGCGCTCTGCAGTTTTCAAAAAATTCAGATAAAATGCCCCTGTCCATAGTCGGCATATATGTAACGGCGGTTTCAAAATTGCCGTCTTTAAAATTATTTTCAGGGCTGATTGACGGGCAGGTCACAAGCTCACCGTTATATTCAATTAAAAAGTCCCTGTAAAAATCAAGACATTCCTTGAACATAGGCTTTATATCCTGCTTATAGCTTTCGTCTTCGATATATAAATAATGCTCATAAAGCTGATTTAAAAGCCACGGCACACCGCTTGTCCAGGGTGCGAATTGAACAACATCTCCGTCGCCGTCAGGGTATCCTGCCGGATAGGTCATACCCCAGATATCACTGTTGTGGTGAGCGCAAAAGCCCGAACAGTTATAATAGCTTTTGGCAGTGGCTTTCCCGTTATATGCAAGCTTTTTCACAAAATCCGCAAGCGGCTCAAAGCACTCGCTTAAATCAGTGCTGTCAGCACACCAGTAGTTCATTTGCGTATTTATATTAATTGTATAATTTGATGACCACGGAGCACGCATATGCGTATTCCATATGCCCTGCAAATTCATACAGGTCGTGCCCTTTCGTGATGCACTTATTGTGAGATAACGGCCATATTGGAACAAAAGCGCAATCAGGTCATTATCGCCGCCTTTTTTATTAATAAGCTTTATTCTTTTATCTGTGGGAAGATTATCCCTGCTGCCCTCAAGCTCAAATTGAACACGGTTAAACAAAGATGAAAAATCCGCGATATGCTCGCTTTTGAGCTGTTCAAAGGTTTTGGCGTTTTCAAAATAGCCGGCGGCTATGGCCTTCGCGTCAGCTGTGGGCATCGACTTAAAATCAACGAAAGAGGTGGCAAGCGAAACAAGTATCGTTGTATGAAACTGATTTCTTACCTTGATTTTATTACTTTCAAATTCCGCATTACCCAAAATCTTTACTATACCGCAGAATTTCATACCCTTGCTTCCCCAAATTATACTTTCACCCTTGTTATAATACGCAGGCATGCAAAATTCCGGGGCCTGCCCTTCAATTACAAGGGCGTCCTCATCGGAATATACACTGTGCTTAAGCTGACTGTCAAATTTTATATCAAATGATATCGGAGCAACCTTGCCCTCAAGATGAATAACCATAAGCTGTGCGGGACAGCTGACAAAAGCTGTTTCCTTAACGCTGCTGTCCTCAACGACTGCAATGCCCTTTGATATATCAAGCCTTCGGCTGTATGCAATTCCCCTTCTGCGCTTTTGTTCGATTATCAAATCGCCAAACGGCAGATATGAGTCGCTCCAGCAGCCGTGCATATCTTTGTTTATTATGCTTTTTGCTTTGGAATAGTCCTTGTCAAATATGGCTTTTCTTGCATCGTCAAGGTACATAAAGGCGTCTTTTTTGTTGTAATCTTTTGGATAACCGGACCAAAGCGTATCCTCATTAAGTGCAATTCTTTCCACGGCTAAATTGCCGAATATAAGACCGCCTATCCTGCCGTTGCCGACAGGCAGAGCCTCCTCAAAGCACTTTGCTTTTTTTGTGTAATAAAGTTCGTTTTTCATTGCGTCACCCTCAAAGAGCAAAATTCATCTTTCATTTATTTAAATCGGAGCAGCGCTCCATCAAGCTCGCTTGAAATGGGGCCTGCGA
>CAZYDW010000031.1:0-18153 GCA_964646445.1 uncultured Bacteroides sp. | reverse complement strand
ATATCATAACTGACGAAAGAGTTTTGTAACTTCCAACCTGTCGCACAGACCATAACGCAAAAGCTCCTCACCGCACATCTCTGTGTAGTGAGGAGTATCTTTTTGCCCTTATGCCTTAATCTCTGTCCCGTTTTTAAAGGTAAATCGCACATCGTCCTTAACAGTTGAATTTTAAATATCCAAAATGTTTGAATATATGCCGTACTTGCTTTCACATTTAAAATGAAAAACAGGCGGCTGACGGTACTCTGCCTGTTTTTCGTCTGTTTAATCCGAACGGTTTAAGGTAAAATATTACGGGTGATATTATGCTTTACAGATTTGACGATGACCCGGTTAATGTTGATTTCAGCGAGCTTTGCGACAGCTCTCTCTATCTCGGTTATATTAATTTCAGTGAACTGAGCGAGCACTACAGAGAGCTGGGCTTTGCAAATCATACTATGGAAATGTGCCGCGAGCACAGCAGCTTTTTCTCCTGCGACATTGATGTTTTTGATTATTATTCATTTGTAAAAATCAATATAGTCAGCACGGATAATCCGAATTTGAATAAAAATTCACTCGGTGTATTTATTAAAAAAAATCTGCTTTTGATTGTTAATGTTAAAGAATGTAATTGCATAAACAGGGATATATTTATGAAGCTCACATCAAAAATATCCTGTGAAAATATAACTCTTGAAAAGCTTGTGTGCAGCTTTTTTGAGGTTTTAATTTACGGTGACAATAAGAATCTTGAAAATGCCGAGCACGAAATAAATATGCTTGAGGAAATAGTGCTGAAAAGCAAAGCCGATAAAAGCTTTAATCTTAAACTGCTTAATATAAAAAAAGAGCTTTTATCGCTTCGAGGATATTATGAACAGCTGATTGACATAAGCGAAGCATTAAGAGAAAATGAAAACGAAATATTTGAACATTCAGCCTTAAATCAATTTTCAATTTTCACGGACAAGGCTGTAAGACTGAAGGAAAATGTTGACCTTCTGCGTGACAGTGTCGTTCATTTATGGGACGCTTATCAGGCTTATCTTGATATGCGTCTTAACCAGACAATGAAGGTTTTCGCGTTTGTGACAACAATATTTTTCCCGATAACAGTCATTACCTCGTGGTATGGTATGAATTTCAAATCCATGCCTGAACTTAACTGGAAATACGGATATATTTATGTTATCGTATTGGCGGTAAGTATTGTCGCAATTCTTTATATGTGGTTTAAAAGGAAAAAGTGGTTTTGAGCTTTTTCCGTCGAACGAATATTAATCACTATTAAGGCTTGCCGCAAGGTTAAGTCAAAGGGAGCTTGCCGAACAAATCGGAGTAACAAAAAGCGTTGTTTCATATTATGAGCTTCAATAGCGTACACCATAGCCCAAAATTTTGAAAAAGCTTGCCTTTGTTTTTCATGTTTGCGCAGACTATCTTCTCAAAATTGAAACAGTGCAGCGAAAAACTCTTGATATTTCCGACCTTGACGAAGACATATAAATCTTTTGCAGCACACAATAAATGTTTTGCGAAACAAAAATAAGACTTGATTAATACTTGTATTTGACATATATGTGTAGTAAAATATATCCAATGCTTTATTGGAGGATTGATTATGATACAGGCAAGCAATGTGACTGTTCAGTTTGGGGGCAGAGTGCTTTTTGAAAGGGTAAATGTTACCTTTTCCGCGGGAAACTGCTATGGTATTATAGGCGCAAACGGTGCAGGCAAATCAACATTTTTAAAGGTGCTTTCAGGCGAGCTTGACACACAGAAGGGCGAGGTGTTTATGACGCCGGGCGAAAGGCTTTCTGTTTTAAAACAGGACCATTTTGCTTATGACGAATATCAGGTGATACGCACGGTTCTTATGGGTAATCCGAGGCTCATTGAGGTTATGGAAGAAAAGGACGCCCTTTATATGAAAGAAAATTTCACCGAGGAAGACGGCATAAAGGCAGGCGAGCTTGAAGCGGAGTTTGCCGATATGGACGGCTGGAATGCCGAAAGCGATGCCGCGTTTATGCTTAACAAGCTTGGCGTTTCAGACGAATATCATTGTATGCAGATGTCTCAGCTGCCGTCTGACCTGAAGGTCAAGGTGCTTCTTGCGCAGGCGCTTTTCGGCAATCCCGATATACTGCTGCTCGACGAGCCTACCAACCATCTTGACCTTTCGGCAATACGCTGGCTTGAAAACTTTTTGCTTGATTTTGAAAATACTGTTATTGTTGTTTCGCACGACAGGCATTTTCTTAACAAGGTATGCACACATATTTGTGATGTCGATTTCGGCAAAATACAGCTTTATACAGGCAACTATGATTTCTGGTATGAATACACACAGATGCGTCAGCGTCAGGCAAGGGATCAAAATAAAAAGAATGAACAAAAAATCAAGGAATTGCAGGATTTCATTAACCGCTTTTCCGCAAATGCGGCTAAATCAAAGCAGGCAACCAGCCGTAAAAAACAGCTTGATGCCCTTGAAATGATTGAAATGCCTGTTTCAAGCAGGAGATTTCCTTATGTTGATTTCAAGCCCGACAGGGAATGCGGCAATGATTTGCTGCGTGTTGACCATCTTTCAAAAACAATCGGAGACCGAAAGGTGCTTGACGATATTTCATTTGTTATTCATCCAAGGGAAAAGGTCGCGTTTGTCGGCTCCGATGTTGTTGCCAAAACAACACTTTTCAAAATAATAATGGGTGAAACAAAGCCTGACAGCGGCTCGTTTAAATGGGGCGTAACAACATCACAAAGCTATTTCCCGAGCGACAACAGCGAATATTTTGACGGTATTGATTTAACTCTTGTTGACTGGTTAAGGCAATATACCTCCTATACCCTTGAAGCCGATATCAGAGGCTGGCTTGGCAGAATGTTGTTTTCAGGCGATGAAGCGTTAAAGAAAGCAAATGTGCTTTCAGGAGGCGAACGTGTACGCTGCATGCTTTGCAAAATGATGCTTTCCGGAGCTAATGTTCTCATCCTTGACGAGCCTACCAACCACCTTGACCTTGAAAGCATTACTGCGCTTAACAACGGTCTGATGCGTTACCCCGAAACAATACTGTTTACATCCCATGACCATCAGTTCGTTCAGACAGTTGCCGACAGAATTATTGAAATTTCAGGAAACACAATCCTCGACCGCAAGGGAACATATGACGAATTCCTTGAGGACTTCAATGAGGAACAGCTTAAAAAATATTAATAACAATTTTTTCTAATAATAAAAACTCCTTTTCATCAAAAGCTTTTAATGAAAGGAGTTTTTTATTATGCCCGATATGTTCAATATGACACCGCAGATGAAGGAATACTTTAACTCTCTGCCTGAGATGATTCAGGAAACCATTATTCAAAGCGGTGCTAAAATAAATTCGCTTGATGATTTAAAAGCTGTGGCACAGGGTACAACCGACAATGAGCAGCTGTGACGATAGCCAAACAATAAACAGCCTTAACAATTATGACATTCCCGTTAAGACTGAAAAAACAAAAAAGAATTATATGCAAAAATATCAGCTCTCTCCCGACTTGACAAACAGATATTCAAGCTGGCTGAGTAATCCCACTGTTCAGCCCGACAATAAAACGGAAATGGGTGTGCCGATTCCCGACAAGCTTAACACTGAATTTTCAAAGGAGTATCAGGAGGAAAATAAGCTTTAAAAAATAACAGTCCGATATAAGCCGGTTTTAAACCCCGCCGCCTAAAAGGCGGGGAAACATCGGCGAATAGGTTATATCGGACTGTTTGCTGTTGCTTATTCGGCATATTCAAATGTGCCTGTATTAACATTTATAAAGTTAGTGAACATTCCGCGAACATTATCATATCTGCTGTCCTTGCATATAACGGCATAGTCCTTTGCGTTTACATAGCCGTCAGAATTTACATCAAAAATCATAAGAGGGGCATTGATTTTTGCATTGCCGTTGAGCACAACGGTATATGACCTTGATATAATACCATCGCCGCTGACTGTAATTTCATGTGTTGTACCCGCTTCATAGTAAGCAACAAAAGAACCGTTATCATCGGTTGTGCCCGCAAAAACGCCGTCTATCGTCACATCAACGCTTCCCCAGGGAATTGTTCCCGAAGTATCACTCATGTTTTCAAGCACGGTTGTGTTAAGTATTATTGCTTTTTCAAGCCTTGTGCCGCTTATTTCAACAGCATTAATGCCTGTGTTGCCTGTTGTTGTAAGGTCAAGCTCTGTGCCGTCAACACTTTCACCGCCGTTTATAAATACCTTGATATACAGCTTTTCCTGATTGTCGCAATCACTTGAAAGTGCGATATTGCCGTAGGTTTCAACAGTTTTATTTGAAGCGTCATTGCTTATGGCCCTTGCGTTTGAATTTTCAAGGTAAGTATAATGAGTACCGTCAGTACTGTATGCAATGCCCCAGTCCCTCGGACCCTTGTTTGAACTTAGCTGCTCAAGATTAAGCGTAATATTTTCATAGCCGAGCGTGGAGGTTTCAATAAGCCAAAAGCCGTTTATTTCAGGGTCGGGATTATTCATACCGTCACTTGTATCAAAATAGTAATAGTTGTTTGCATCCCACAAAACCTTAACGCCGTATGTCCCCGAATATGAAAGAGTTGCCGCACTAAGCGCGTTAGGGTACATTGAAAGAGTACCGCCGTTTGCACCCGATGTGCTTGATACAGATGTTAAATCATCGCTTACGCTGCTGTCAAATACGGTTGAGCTGTAATCAAAGGCTGTAATTGTTTCACCCTTATACATAAAGGTGCGTGAATTTACAAGGCTCGATTCCCCATCCTCTGTCACATAAATTGAAATGGTGTATTTTTCCTGCTCGTTAGCTGCAAAGCCGTTCACAGCCGAAAGCTGAATACCGGGCTGCGGATATGTGCCGCTCATAACGATATTTGCGCTGCTGTCAGTAACCATATAAGTCATCTGCATATTATCCGGGCTGTAATATTTAACAGTGCCGTTTGTGCCGAAATAGTCGGTTGATTTGTTGGTGTACGGCATTTTGTATGTGCCGTCATCCTCACCGCCGATAACAGCATTATTTACATAAAGGTTGCCCTTTGACACATTGTTCCAAAGCTTTTCACCGCTGTTCGTCAAATCTTCGTCGGTAATAAGCCTTATATAAAGCACCGCCTGATTATCGCAGGCACTCGGAAGCGATGTCGTAACGAACAAATCTTCAAGCGCCGATGATGCGCTCAAAACCGCATTTGACTTAACATTATAATAATTAACACCGTCTGTGCTGTACTGAAGGGTTACACTGTTTGGACCCTGCGCTGTTGTATATGCCTTGCAGGAAAATGTAATATTTTCATATCCGGCTGTTGTGGTTTTATATGTAAAGCCCGAATATTCGCTCCATTTAAGGCCGTCATCGGGGGAAACACAAAACGAGCTGTTGGCGTCATTCCACAGCGGAACATACTGTGATGTATCATCGGCATATGCTGTCATTCTTCCGCTTTCATCATAAACACCGCCCGTTGACTTAACGGCGCCGCCTGTAACATCCGTGCTGTATGTATCATAGCTGAAGCTCATAATATCAACACCTGCAAAGGTATATGTTTCAGCCGTGCTGTCACTTTGAATGTCGTTGAACCTCGCATACGCGACAACTGTTGCCGTATCGCCTAAGGACGCGCTCTTGCCGTCAAACGGATTAAACGCACCCGTATAGGCAAGCTCCTCGCCGCCGTTTATTGTATAATACAGCGGTGCGCCGCCGTTATTATCCGTTATTGTTACAAGGTCATCATCATACAGCAGAGTGCCGTTTTCGGCAGAAATATCCGGCTCATAAAGTGATGTTACCACCTTTAGCGAGGAGCCGGTGATGTGAATATTGTTTACTGCCGCGTCACCGCTTACCTGATTTATAATGGTATTTGTACCGTTAATTGCCGTATCGCTTGAAACGACCATTCTTATATATATAAGCTTTTGGTTATTACATTCATCAGGCAAAACAACATTGTCAAAAGCAAGCTCCATATTTTTGTTTTTCACTATGGAATATGAGCTTACATCGGTATAATTAACGCCGTCAAGGCTGTATTGGAGCTTCCAGTCCCTCGGACCTTTCTTTGTTCCGCCGAGCCTTGCAGTAAATTTTATGCTTTCATAGCCTGCGGTTGAAAGCGTTGTTTCAAAATACGGGTATTCGCCCCAAGCAAGAGCATCGGTCTTTGATGTACCCATTACAGGGGCTCTGTCTGATAAAGCAGATGCTTCTTCATTATCATAAACATCATCGGCGCCCGACCATTTAATTTCAGCATAATCAACAGCATTTACAGATGCCCTGAGTGCTGATGTGCTTTGATTTTCGCCCGATGTTGCAAGATAGTAATACTCGGATGCATCAGGGGCGGAGGCGGCAAGAAGTGTGCTGTCAAGCGAGTAATCATAATCCCACGATGCTATTGTTCTGGTATAGCCCTGCGGCTTCGTGCCTGAAATAACACTGCATTCGTTGGAGATAATTTCGCCGTCAACATTAGTACCGTCGCCTGTCACCTTAACGGTTAAAACAGAACCTATATCATCACAGGTCGTTGTGTATTCCCTGTCTGTTGCGCCTGAAATTTCAGATGTACCCCTGTACCACTGATATGCTGTACCGCCGCCGAGGTTATTTCCGTTTGAATCTGAAATAACAGCTTCAAGCGTCATATCAGCGTAGGCCGCCGTATCAATCGAAGCAGTATAATTTGTAAGGTCAGCCTTTGTAATGTTAAAGGTTGTGCTTGATGTACCCGTATAAATACCGCTGCCGTTTGCATAAAGAGTTGCCCTGCCGACATTTATATTGTTATCATATGAAAATGTGTAATCAACGCCTTCTTCAAGAACGATTGTTTCGGTTATGCCCGAAGCATTTACGGCATCCGCCTTTACGGTCGTTGTCGGCGTAAGCTCATAACCCGTATATGTTTGTGACGGCACTGACTCAAATCTTGCTTTGTTTTCGATTGAGATTTGTGAAATTTCATTGCTTATCCAGCTTTGGCGGGTTTTAAACCAGCTTGTCAGTGCATCTGTCTGTGACAAAGCGTCATAAGTATCGTCATCAATATTCAAACGAAGATTGTTCATTGCCGCGCTTTTTGAAACCGTGCCGACATATTCCTCTGCTGATTTAAGAACGCCCGTTTTGTCAACCGCCGAACCTGTTAAAATATCAACCGCCGGAGAAATATATGCATACCAGTATTTTTCCGCCATTTGCCAAAAGTCACTGCAATTTGTCGCAAGCGCCGCGTAAAAATTCAGAGGCGAATAAGCATCCGTTGAATATGATGTTTTGCTGTCGTTTGATCTCCAGCGGTACATACGCGCGCTTTTCGTGTACCAGTCCTCAGGGTCTGTCCACACAAGTCCCCAGCGTGTACCTTCCGTTGAATCATAACCGCCGATTGAATAGTCCATATCCCATACCGGTCCGGCATAAAGCATGGAATCAACAGTATCGCTGTCCTTATAAAAATATGTTGAGGAGGTTGATGAGTCCATATTTTTGAAATATTCCTGAGTCCAGTAATATTTGACCGCTGATTCGGCGTCAAGAATATCGCTCCAGCTCATACCCGTATATTTTGAATCGGGTGCAGGATTTGTTACCGAATTTGTACCGTAAATCATTGTGCTGCCCAAGCTGCTGCAGCTCGTTGTGGTTGAACTGCTCGGTACTGTGCCGCTGTTATAAACAGCAGAACCAAGCGCATAAAGCAGCTTATAGCTGTACTGCGCCATATCCTTTGAGGCGTAATCCGCACTCTTTATAACCCAGCACTGTCGGTTGTATGCGCAAAAGCCTGCGTTTTCATCTGTCCAGCGATTGCTTATTTCAAGCTCATACAGATAACCGCCCGAGGAGTCATCGGGGTTTGCAAGATCGCCTGAATATTTTTTATTGCCGACAGTCATTTGAAATGTAGCTGTACTGCCGGTTAATGAGGTTTTTATATCATTACAGGTTGAATTTGAATCCGTATAGTTGTAAACCGACGCGGGATTTGTGTTAAAATCCACAGGTGTTATAACGCCTGTTGAGTCGGTTGTGCCGTTTGCAATTTGAAGATTTTCAAACGCATCGGTAATGTTGAGCCTGTTTGACTTGATCTCAACTTTTTCCGACAACTGATAAGAGCCGAGATACTGCTGATTTACATATAAATCAACAGGCTTGCAAACAGGCTGATAATTAACCCCTATATATTTTGCAAAGTCATATGTAAGCTGATTTTTAACAAGTGATTTATCATTAACATTTGCAAGAAGGCACCATTTCTTAGCAGACGCCATACCGAGCAGTGAGGCGGATTTGCTCAGCTTTATATTATAAGGCAGCTTTTTTGACGCCCTGACTGCCGCGTCATCACTGCTGCCGGATACAGAGCTCTGCCATGTGCCGTTGCCCCTGCCCGACATTTTATCTAAAGCGCCGCAGTAATCGACAGTACCGTTAGGCTGAACAACCATTATTGAGCCGCTTTCCTCACCTGTATGGTCGGAGTTTGTGATTGCGGAAAGAGAGCCCGATAACGTATCAATATAAACCGTACCTACATCGCCGCTTTTTATAACCGTAACGCTGTAATCCGTGTTATTGAAAGTGAAGGTGCTTTCCTGTGAAACACCGCCCTCGTTTATGCTTTCAAAAGCGTTTGTCGGCTCGCCGCTTGTAACAGATACGGCGTTAATTGACAGAGTGCCGTCAAACCAAAATTTTAAAGCAGAGCAATCGGCGTCGGATGGCAGAAACAGATAATATTCTGTCGAGCTTGTGCTTATTTTCTGCGGATTGATACCGCCGAGAAGCGCAAGCTTATCAGTTGAAAACGCGGTTATGCTGTCTTGAGTAAGGACATTTTCGGAATCTGCCCATACGGCAATGCCTGAGTTTTCAAGCTCCAAGGCAGTGCTTACCGCAAAAGACGTAAACGGAGATATTAATAATGTTGTTACGGCTATTGCTGTTGCCAGAAAAACGGCAGCCGTTTTTTTTAATTGTCTTTTCAAATTTTACCCTCCTCGGTATCGTTTTAAAACGATACCGTGCCGATATTATTTGTCCAGCTTATTGTCTTTGAGCTGCCTTTTGAGTTGGTGACAGTGTCCGCGCTTACAGGCGAACAAATAAAAGCCGTGCCCTCCTGCGAGCTTATATCGCCGACCGTAAACACAGTGGCGGTTCTTGATTTAGCATAAAGTGTTTTCTGCGAACACGAGGTAAGAGCCGCGTTAAGATTGCCGACAGCCGTAACCGTGCCTGCGTTTATCTCAAAAGCACCGTTTTCCTTACCCTTGATAACCTTTCTGACTTTGAGTGCGTATTTCTGCAAGGTCTTTGAAACAACATTAATTTTACCGCTGTTGATAATAATATAGTCGTTAGCGTCAATTCCGTCGGCCCCATCGCTGCTGCTTAATGATGTTATATTTATTGTGCTTTCGCTTTCACCGCTTTCAAGAGCGGCAGCTTCAAATTTATTGCAGTGAATGCCGTCGCCCTTTGATTCAATGTTAATTTCCGCGCCGCCTTCAACAGTAACCTTTTTATCACAGGATATACCCTGCTTTGCATTGCTTGTTATATTAAGGGTTGCATTTTTGATTTCAATTGATTCGGTAGAGCATATACCGCTTAAATTCTGACCGCCGTCAATTTCCGCACTGCCGTGACCTTTAACGGCAAGCTTGCATTCGCTGTAAACAGTGCCGTTTTTACCGCTGCCCGTTGCTTTAAAGCTGTTGACGCCGGTAAACGAGCACTCAACCTTCGGTACGGGAGTAGCAACAGACGAACCGCTTTGGTCGGTGCCTGAGCCTGTTTCCTCAGTATCGTTTTCCTTTTCCTGTTCAGAATCAACATTTGTAAATTTCACTGCTGTTTTTTTGGAGGTTGAAATGCTTACATTATAAAATTTAACCTCGACATTCTCATCAACCGAAAATCTAAACTCAAGCTGACCGCTGAAAATGCTTGTTTCAGAGGTCACATAATATTTGCTGTACTGTCCCGCGCCTTCGACAATAACCTCTGTTCCGCCGTTAAGGGCAGACGCTTCGTTTACCGTAACATTATCCGCGTCACATGATACCTTGCCGTTATTCTGCAAAACTATTGCTACATAATCCGTGCTGCTTCGTGCATAGCTTGTACTGCCGGCGGTGTTGCTGCCTGTGTCAGAAGATACATATGTTTTTGCTCCCGATGCCGACGCGCCGAGTTTAACGGAATTAACTGAAGCTGTGCCCGATATTGTTTTGCCGTCAGAGGTAGTAACAGCGGCATTGCCGTCACCGTCCTTTTTTACGGTAACATTAATCAGATTGCCGCTGTCGTCCTTATCAAGCTTTATAAACAAATTTCCGTCACTGTCAGCCTTCGTGACAACCTGAAAATATTCTGTTTTATCCTTATCGCCGTCAATATCAATGCTGTCCTGTAGAGCTATAATATATCCGCTTTCATCACATATCGCGTCAAGCGTTACGGGTTTATCGTCTGAATAGCTTATTGAATAATTGCCCTCCTCGTCTTTAACGAGAGCAGCAACCGTTTTAAGATAAGAATATGATTTTTCATCAAGCTCATTTCCCGACTTGTCCTCTGCTTTTTCAATATAGCCCGCTATAATTGACACACCGTCACTGTTATATATCGGTATAACGGTGAGGACGTTACCGTCCTTATCCGTTATTTCCAATTCAGCTTCGGCGTCATCGTCAACCGCAACCGTTATGCTGTCATCTGCATCTGTTGCCTCAACAACCTTTGTGACAGCGGCAGCGTCATCAGCTTCTGATGAACAGGCTGAAAGCATACCTAAGCAAAGCACCGCCGCAAAAACGGCAGCGGTTATTTTTTCTTTTTTCATAAAATGATCTGCCTACTTCCGTCTTTTACTGAAAATGGAAATTCTTTACGGCCGGTTCCTCTGTCGAAAGCATAATCTTCAGGTTACCGTTCATTACTCTCAGGTCGTCAAGCATCTCCCTTATTTGCTTATCATCCTTCAGGTCAACTGTAAATGTCAGCTCAAACAGAGCGCCGAAATCAACAGATTTAACCCTTGAAAGCTTAAAGCTTTTTGTATATTTTTTAAGAGTTTCATCAAATGCACCCACATAATTCAATGTTTCCGGGACTGTTATTTTAAGCGAATAAGCATCGCCCTTTTTGCCGGCAAAATTTGTAATGTGCAAAATGATAATAACAGCGCATATAATAAGCGTCGCAATGCCTGCGTAAAGCCAGTAGCCCATACCGCAGGCAAGTCCCATAACAACACTTAAAAACACAAACGCAATATCCTTAGGATCTCCGGGCGCACTGCGAAAACGAATAAGTGCAAACGCACCTGCAAGGCTGAATGCTCTTGCAACATTGTTGCCTATAAGAAGTATAACAAGCCCTACAATCGGCGCAAGCAAAATAAGCGCAACGCAAAATGCCTGGCTGTAGCCCTCCTTTTTATGCGTGAAAAGATAAACCACGCTGATTATCAATCCTATTATAATTGATGAAGCAAGTATTTCAAGAACACTTGTAACGGTCAGCGAATCAGCAATTTCGCCTGTAGCCGCCGATGATAAAAACTGATTAAAATCCATTGTATTATCCCCTTTGGTGAATATTTTTAAAATAATCAAAGTCAACCTTGTTGCCGCTGCTGTCAAGAAGCCTGTATTCCAGCCTGCCCTGCTCGGCATCACGCTTGTATTTAACGCCGTATTTTGAAAAGCCGTGACTGAACAAATTATTTTCGCTTAAAATTTTTGTCAGCCATAAGGGCATTGCGCCGAGAATTTTAATTTCCATAATATATTCGCCGTTTGGCAAAAGCAATTCGTCCTCGTCACTTTCGCCGAAAACAAAATTGCTCCTTCTTGTGCGAACATTTCTGTCAAATGTTATTCTGAAATTTTTATCCTCTTTGCCGAACAATGCAAGTCTGTCATATTGAACATAAAGCGCAGGGTGTACCTTGTTGATTTCAAGATAATACTTAAGCTCCTTCGCAACCTGCGCGGAAAGATAATCTTTTGTTTGCGGGAGTATGCCCTCATTTACAAAAGGCTCAAGCTCTCTGATTTTCAGCTTTATCCTGCGTTTGTTGCCCTGACCCTCGCTTTTCTTTTTTATTTCCATAAAAATTTTATCTTCAGGGTCTTTTAAATCATAATATGAGCGTATCCGCATTTTCTCTTTATATACGGGACCTGATGAATTTTGCCTTATAACATCGTGGTTATCGGTATCGTAATAAATGCTGTAGATACGGTATTCCTTACCGTTAAGGCAAAACGGGTCAAGATACATATTTTCAAGCAAAGCGGGTAAAATTCGGGCAAGCTTTTCCTCGGTTATAAGATATTTCTTTTCATAACGCTTAAAGGTAGCTATTGCCAACTCAATACCTCCTTCAGTTAATAGACTTATTGGCTTTAAAATGTTGACTATCATTGATAATTATAAGTTATACAGATATGTTATGTCAAGTGTACGAATTGTAAATTTTGTATAAACACAAAGTTAATAGAAATTTGTCGAATAAATAGACACAAGCAAATTATTTCACTGTTGAAAATAAAAGCTGCAGATGTTATAATAATTTACACAAATAAACTGTTTATCATTTTAATTTAAACATTGGGGGTTCGGATATTGAAAAAAGACGGAAGTGTTGATTTAAGAGTCAAAAAAACAAAGCGTGCTATAAAGACGGCATTTTTTGAGCTTTTAAGCGAACAAAGCTTTGAACACATATCGGTAAAGGATATAACCGACAGGGCTATGATAAGCAGAAATACTTTTTATCTGCACTACAGTGATAAATATGAGCTTTTCAATTCGGTTTGCGACAACCTTATGCGAACACTTTTTTTCAGAATATCAAAGCAGCTGAAACAAGTGCAGAATAATTACTGTTCAGTAGATGATGTTTCAAGCATTATCGAGCTTGGATTGCTCGCTGTTGAAGAGGACAGGGAGCAGTACCGTATCCTTTTTTCGGGAACCGGCGCGGATATGCTGACTCATAAAATAAACAATATTGTCAAAAGGTTTATTGATTTCATTAAAGACGACATCAGCGGCATAAGCGATTTATCTATAGAATATATAGTGTCCGGCATAACAGGCATAATAAAGCATTATGTATTAAACGGAGTTGACAATCTGCACAATGAATGTCTTAATTTTACACGCATACATTTCGGCAGTATGATTGAAATTGCGCGCCAATCTCAAAATAAAGAGGAGCAGTTATGAGCAGATCACGAAAAAAACGCAGCTCAAAAAACCTTAAAATCAATACAAGGATTATAATCACCTCGGTGCTTGCGATAATAATACCGCTTATAATCATTGCATCTTTTTCCACTGTGTTTATAAATACGATTTCATCATATTTCAATTTTTCATCGGTAACAACAAACACCTACAGCGCCATTAACCAAATACAGTGGTCGCAAACGCTTGTCAGCATAACAAATGAACTTTTAAGCGAAAACAGCGATGAACAAAAAACAAGCAACCTGTCAAGCTTTGTGGCACCTCTTGAAGATTTCAATTCTCTTATTTACATAGAGCGTGACGGGACAGAATTTTATTCAACAAGCACCGACTGTGATATTTTATCAAAAGCCGGCACTCTTGTTGAATTTGATATGGGCAAAAATCTTAATTATTTCGGAAGCGACGGCTTACTCATTGTTACGCACGCACAGAAAAGCGAAAGCTCACCCACATACACTGTAGTAGTTGTTAATGACGATTATATTGTAAACGACGCCACGCAGAAAATGAATACCGAGCAGTTTACCAAGCTTTTGCTCGGGCGAACGGGAATAATTGTTTTTATAATAGTTATGCTGTTTGTTGCGGCAATTGTTGTAATATCATTTATAACAACAAAAACCATTGTCAAGCCGATTAAAAAAATTGCGTTTGGAGCAAACGAAATCGCAAGGGGAAACCTTGATTACGAAATTGATTATAAATCCACAAACGAGCTTGGAGAAACAGTTGACAATTTCAACTCTATGAGGCGCAGGCTCAAGGAATCCATAGGAAGACTTAAGACCGCCGAGGAAGAACGCAAGGTACTTGTTGCCGGAATTGCTCATGATTTGAGAACCCCTCTTACATCTGTTAAAGGCTATGCAGAGGGACTCATAGACGGAATTGCGGATACACCTGAAAAGCAGGAGCATTACCTGAAAACCATATGCGCTTCGATTTCGGATACCGAAAAAATTTTAGATGATTTGCTTACCGTTTCAAAGTTAGAGCTTAACAGCTTTGAGCTTAATTTAAGCAATATAAAGGTTAGCGACTTTTTTGATGACGGCGCAGGGGAAATCAGAACAGCGCTAAATAACGCGGGCTTTGATTTTGAATATATTAACAGATGCAAAAATAACCCGATAATAAGCATTGACGCCGACCGTTTTATACGAGTTATAAATAATATTATCTCAAACAGCATTAAATATGCAAAGGAAAACACAAAGGGTATCGTAAAGCTTATTATTGAGGAATACGAGCACAGTGTTATAATTGAAATAAGCGACAACGGTATAGGTGTTGATGAGCAAAGCCTGCCCAATATTTTTGATACAATGTATCGTGCCGACCCCGCAAGAAGCAAGGTATCACAAGGCTCAGGTCTGGGATTGTCAATATGCAGGCAGATTATTGAAATGCATTCCGGCTCAATATGGGCAAGGAGCAAGCTGGGCGAAGGACTTTCGATATTTATTTCACTTCCGAAAAAGGAGGAAAAGAAAAATGAATAAAATACTCATTATTGAAGATGACAGCAATATACTTCGGCTTGAAAGGGATTACCTTGAAGCAAACGGATATGAAACCGATTTTGCAATCGACGGAATAACAGGGGTTAAAAAGGCACTTGAAAGCAATGTCGATTTGGTAATACTCGACATAATGCTGCCAAGGCTTGACGGCTTTGAGGTTTGCCGTAAAATAAGAGCGCGCAAGGATATACCTATTATTTTGGTAAGCGCAAAGAAAAAAGATTCGGATAAAATAAACGGACTCGGCTTTGGCGCCGACGATTATATAATAAAGCCTTTTTCCCCGAGCGAGCTTGTCGCAAGGGTAAAAGCTCATATTGCAAGATATAACAGACTTACAAATAATACCGAGCCTGATATTCTTCACATTGATAACCTGATGCTGAATAAAAATACCGGCGATGTGACGCTTAACGGCAAATCAATAATTATGACAAAAAAAGAATTTGAGGTTTTATATCTAATGGCATCAAGCCCTGATAAAGTATTCAGCAAGCAGGAGCTTTTTGAAAAGATATGGGGTTACGATTCACTCGGTGACACATCAACGCTTACCGTTCATATAAACAGAATAAGGGATAAGCTTAAAGACTGCGACCCCTCGTCGGATTACATTAAAACCATCTGGGGCAGGGGCTACAGATTTAAATAATAAGCCTGTATTTTAAAATCCTCAAGACCGTTGTCACTGATATGCACCGCGGCAACATCGTACCAATAGCGCTCATCCTTAAAAGCGCCGTTTACGCAGTAGGTATCAAGCGAAAATGCATTTAACGGCGCGAATATATAACTAAACGAAAGATGTCCCCCGCCTCTATAGGCGGCGGGTCATGCTTTTGTTTTTCGGTGGGAGTACAATCTCCCACCGAAACGTTGAATGACGGTGCAATGCACCTTATTGAAGCAGCAAGCACGGCGCATAAAATTATTTTGATAAATTTAATTCTGCCCGCGCTGTGCATAATGATAACCTCGCAAGAATAATTTTATCATTATTATAGCCCTTGTGCTGTGAATTTACAATATTATTGCTGTATTTTGTCGAAATTTATCTGTATTTTTTACAGCTTAGGCAGGATACAAGAAAGGAGCTTGATTATGGGAGTTATTTTTGAGGCGGCTATCGCTTAAAAATAAATACCGTCAACGCAAAAAAATGCACAGTTTAGCTGTGTTTATTTGTGTTCCAATCAAACCTTTCATGAAAATTAATTTTAAGGGGCTGTCTCAAATAGGAATTTGAAACAGCCCCTTGATAATACAATGATTAATTACTGCTCAACAGGATAAACAGAAACCTTTTTTCTGTCCTTGCCCATTTTTTCAAATCTGACAGTGCCGTCAATAAGAGCGAAAAGTGTATCGTCCTTACCAATGCCGACATTATTGCCGGGATGAATATGAGTACCCCTCTGGCGATAAAGGATGTTGCCTGCAAGAACAAACTGACCGTCAGCTCTTTTTGCGCCAAGGCGCTTTGATTCACTGTCACGGCCGTTTTTTGTAGAACCCATACCTTTCTTATGAGCGAAAAGCTGTAAATCTAATTTAAGCATTGTTACACCTCCGATAAATAACTTTTATGTTTGAAGGATAATTCTTTTCAAGCTCGCTCAAATGGAGCTTAAGCCCGTTAAGAATATCCTGTGCCCTTGACGGATTTTCAAGTATCATAAGCTTTAAATATCCATCATCACTTTGGGCATCGGCATCAAGATGCATTACATCCGTTATGGTGTTTGCAGCCATAAGGCAGGCGCTTGATACAAATGCGCACAACACATTTTCGCCGGAATCGGCTCCGTGTGCGTGACCGCTTGACTCAAAACCGCATATACCGTTAATGCCGTCGTAAAATTCAATTTTAATCATTATGCATTGATTTTGGTAATCTCAACCTTTGTATATGGCTGACGATGACCTTTTTTGCGTTTTTCGTCTTTCTTTGGCTTGTAAGTAAATACAGTGATTTTCTTACCCTTGCCGTTTTTAAGAACCTTAGCGTCAACAGTAGCTTTTGCACAATCCTTGCCTGCCTTGAAGCCGTCTTCAGTGCCAACCGCAAGTACAGTATCAAAAGTAACATCAGTGTCAGCATCAGCATTAAGCTTTTCAATGTAAAGGACATCGCCTTCGCTGACCTTATACTGCTTACCGCCTGTTACAATAACAGCATACATAAAATAATAATCTCCTTTATAAGTCTCGCTACGATAGGCGCGCACAAAAATGCAGCTTAAAGCCTATAATATGCGGCTTTATGATTATACCATAAATATTGTAAATGTCAAGCATTAATTACAAAGGCTTATTTTGTTTTGACGGATTTAACGGCAGTCCACGGGGAATATACACGAACTGTTTTTCCGTTATATTCAACATTGGTATAAACCCTTAATCTTACATAGTAGGTTTTATTTGCAAGCCTGCCCGTAACCGACCTTGCGTAGTTTGTGTTGCTTGTAACATCTATTGTCGCGGCGTTTGCAAGGCTGCTTGCGGTGCTGTACTGAATTTCATATCCGCTTGACTGCGTTGTGTTCTTGTTCCACCAAACGGTGAAGCCGTGGCTCTTGCCGACAACGCTTGTTATTGTTGTGGCTCTCGGCACAATATCATAGGTCAGAGTTTTAGTACCGCTGTAATTGCCCTTGAAGGTAACCTTGATATTGTATCTGCCGACTTTGGTTCTCGCGCTGTCGTAGGTAAGGGAATAATCCGTTCCTCTTTTAAGCGCTTTGCCCGTGCTGTCCTTAACAGTTACGGTCGGTGTTATTGTCTTTCCCGTGTAATACCAGTTATTGCCGAAGGTTGTTTTCTGAAGCTGAACGGTTGCTGCTTTGGCAATCTTTTTTGTTGATGTGGATTTAACAGCCGAGCAGCCGCTGCATTTTGATACGGTAACAAGCTTGCCGTCCGCGCTCTGCGTAGCCGGTGTAACGGTTGATGTGCTTTCATAGCTGTGATCGCCTGTTTTAACGGAGCTTACCGATGTCCACGGGGAATAAACACGAACTGTTTTTCCGTTATATTCAACATCTGTATAGACCCTTAATCTTACATAGTAGGTTTTATTTGCAAGCCTGCCCGTAACCGACCTTGCGTAGTTTGTGTTGCTTGTAACATCTATTGTCGCGGCGTTTGCAAGGCTGCTTGCGGTGCTGTACTGAATTTCATATCCGCTTGACTGCGTTGTGTTCTTGTTCCACCAAACGGTGAAGCCGTGGCTCTTGCCGACAACGCTTGTTATTGTTGTGGCTCTCGGCACAATATCATAGGTCAGAGTTTT
>CAZYDW010000030.1:0-18282 GCA_964646445.1 uncultured Bacteroides sp. | reverse complement strand
AGAAATTAATAAGGATTATTAAATATCCTTACCAGCTTATGGCTCTGGGGAAATCTACAATAGTAGAAATTAATAAGGATTATTAAATCAGCAAACAATAGACTTAACTATGCACATCTACAATAGTAGAAATTAATAAGGATTATTAAATATGTCATTTAAGTTATATTCCTTATTGAATCTACAATAGTAGAAATTAATAAGGATTATTAAATCCTTGTTTTGTATAATTCAAACAACAAAATAAACAATCCTGTATTTACCTTTGAGCATTCCTTACAATAATTTGCCATTTAATAACCCTTATTCCTTTAGATTTTAACACATAAGACGGAGGTTTGCAAGTCATATTACCATAATCACATCATTGTCATCGTTTACAGCATATCCATATTTAATCACTTCGCAAGACGAACTGAGTTTAAAAATATAAATACTATCGCATTGTTCAAATTTCTTAGAAAAATTATTTTCAATGTCTGAAATTATGTTGTTTAAAATCCTATCGCTATTCTCTATTTTAAAAACAGAATATTGAAGCCTGTAACCGAATTTAGACAGGTATTTTGAAAATTTATTTCTAAGCTTATCATTAGATATATCATAACTGACTAATACCATAACTCAGCACTCCATTGCGGGAAAGAATTGTCTAACTGATTTCTCATAAAGCATCTATATACATCACGAACATAAATATATATTTCGTCCTTATACTCTATAATTGAAGATATAAATATTTTAGAGTATTCAGGAGATTTTTTATATTTCAAACACCATTTACCGTCATATATATCAAAATCTTTTTCTTTAAACTGGCCTAAATTAATGCTTTTTTTAATCTGATGATCAATAATAACCCTAAACGGTTCAACCAAATCACAAACCAATGATTTGCGCATATAAAATTGCTGATGTAACAAGCCATAATATCTATCAAAGCCAAAAAGAGATGTAACAGCATCAATATAAGAGAACAATATTGTATAGCCTATATCAAGCAATGCGTTGACCATATCAAATTTAACTCTCGGCTTTCTTCCTTTCCATATGACATTATCAAAATAATTTTTAAAATAAACCTTTGATGCGCTGCCCTCAACACCCATAACACTGCGAATTGAGTCACAAGCATCAATGCTCGCTATATATCCGTCAAGATGAGCAATAGCTTTTTTTAAATCATCGCTTTTATTTCGACAATTCATTAAAGTGATTCTTTGATTATTTATTTTGTTTTTTGTTAATTGAATTGCTGCATTAACGCCACTATAATCATATTGATTTTTTCGCAGAATAACATTACTTTCAGCAAATGCACTAATAGTTTGATACGGTCGAAATGAGCTGGTCATAAAAATAATTGCAAAGCCAAACTTTTTTGCCCTTTGTATAAGACCGCTTGTTATGGTTATATGCCCAACAATGAATAGAGCAAACAGTCTATAGCAAGTAGTCTGGCAAATTATTTTATCATCAGCATCCTTTACAACAGCATTATCATTTTTAAATGAAAGCTTTTGACCGTCCTTTGGCACTAAAAACAGTATTTGCTTTTGTGTAAAATCATTAATTGACAGCATATCAAGCCTCCCTATCACAATATGGAGAATATATACAGTGCTTGCATTTTTCACCATTAGTTTGAAAAAAAGAATTCATATTAAACGAATTTATATCATCAATAATTTTTTCAAACTTTTTAAACATTACAATGTTTAACTCAGGTAAATCAACAGGATAGTTCTTATTATCATCAATACTATGTATAATTAAACGGTCAACCTCATATCCCATTTCAAGCATAGCAAAATATTGAGCATAAATTTGAAATACATATCCGTCATAGATTTGTTTAATTTTTTTCTTTCGTTCAATCAGTGTTTTTGTGGCTTTGTTATATATGTCGATTTTTCCGATAAGATTGTATTTTTCTGAAAATACTTCCAAGCTCTTTATGGTATTAGCAGCGGAATATGTTTTGTTATCAACAGCTTCGTGAGCCTTGGCGCCATTGATTTGAGCAGTGCTTTGATATGTCATTCTTTCCATATCGCCGTAAAGATTATGAAAATATATTGACATAGGACAAAACACAAAGTCGTTTAAAGCCGTGATATTTAATGGATTTTCGCTCATATATTTTGTGCATATTTCAGCCAATCGGCATTGCTGATTGACAGGTTCTTTACATCATCTTTAATTTGGTTTACAGCCCACAAGCCCTTCCGTGCAATGTTATACGCACCGTTGGCATCAGCGTCAGCCGGAAGTTGTGAATCAGGAGTATTATAATTTCTGCTGTCGTAAAATTCACCATTGGAATTTTTTACAGGTGAAATCAAATAATCAACATCCGCATTACTGTTACGCATTTGGAGAGTTAGTGACAACAGATGTATTAATGCTTTGAAAAATTCCTTTTTATCCTGACTAATAATACTTTCTTTCAATGAAGCTGAATAATCGATACCATACCTTTCAAATAAATTTTTAAATTCATCTGTCAATATAACCGTTTGATTATCCCATTTATTATTCTTTTCGGGATTTATAAAGGTTTTAATTCTGTCTGCATTTGAACAAACAGTCCATTTCTTCTTAAAATCAGCATTGCATTTTGGAAATTTATTGTAATCAATATCAAACTCAAAATAATTTTCATTTGAGTTATATCTGATATCATCAAACCTTTTAATAAATTCTCTTGCTGCTTCAACACTTGTATATTTTGGTTTCAGCAATGACGCAAATCCTGTTGTCGGATCAATTTTGCTTGTCAACCAAGCGGGAATATAGAAAATAATTCCATTCTGATACCCCTTGAGGGATTTACCGGCCTTATTGGTCAGCTGATATGCGTTTAATAAACCACCCGTTTCTTTTGGAGACAGCTTTTTATCAACAAGATAATTTAATTTATCTGTCAGCATTTTTTCAAACTTTTGATAAACCTGCTTTTCAACCTTTTTGCGACTGTTCATAAAGCCGGAGCTCAAGTTCTCCATAGCTATTATTGCATCATATTCTATTACTAATTTACAAATTTCATGAACTGCTTGGCTGATATAACCCTCCTTAAGCTCTTTAATTGTTCCGATTTCCTTCCATTGCTTACGAGCCTTATCTCTTTCAGACTCTTTATTATCAAGAAGCTGTTGGTAATTAACATTATATCCATTTGAAATTATCTCATTAAGGGAACGCTGTTCTTTAATTTTTCCGTCACTATCAATTACACAAATATAAATTAAATTTCGCTCGCCTCTGTCAATACCGATAACATAATTCTTTTCAGATGACTTCAATGCTTTTTTAACATCTTCATTAATAATTTCATTTCCATCAGCCTTGAAATTCATTTCAATTGGTATGTGTAATGAGAATTGCGGCTTTGTAAATCTTTTATCTTTTATTAAATCATAAGAAAAAGTGCTTTGCTTTTTGCTGTTGTCGGGATTTTTATTATCAATGGGCTGATTGGCTTTATGTACTGTTTTTTCGGCGTCTTCAATGCTTTTTTTACGATAAAACATTTCCGCTCCACCGGAAAGCTTATAAACGACATCTTTCAAATTTTCATCATCAAACAGCATTTTAAAATATAAAGTATGTAAATTAGGCGTTCCTTTTGAATATTCAGAGAAATCTTTATTATAGATTTGAAATAAATACAAGTCTCCTTTTTCAACTAAAGAATTTATGTACTCATATGAATAATTTTTAAATTTTATTTTATATCCTTGTCTTTTGACATCTTTATAAAATTCTCCTATATCATTATATTCGTTAGTATCTTTAAAATTAAATTTAAATTTTTCCCAATCCTCATTTTTATTAATTGCTTCTTTATAAAAATTAATTAATTCATGACAAAATTCTAAATCGAAATTTATGCCTTTTTTATGATACCCCTTTTTATATTTTGATAATAATTCATCACTCGGACTAAACTCTTCTTTCCTTGATTTTGAAAAAAATACCTTTGGCAGCATTTTATCAGGACCGGGTAATAATTTATATTCCATTTTTTTATAACAATTATTTTCGGTATCACATTCGGTATTAACCAAAATCTTTCTGCTGTTTGGATTTATAATTCCTAAATAATAATTTTCGTCTTTTTTTAATAATACTCCTAAATCCTGCTGCTCTTTATTTAAGTCCCAACCGTTTAATAAAGTCGGTGAGTTAAAATTAAGCTTTAATTTTTCGGTTGAATATGGTTTTTTAGTGGCATAATTACGAACTTTATTATAAAGACCGTCAACATTACATATATTGGTTAATAGCGAAGAAAATTTCTCATAAAATTCATTATCCTTAAACTCCTCTTTACCGGAGCCGTTTAATGGCTTTAACAGCTTTTCTAAGCTTTTAATACTATCTAAAAATGCTTTTATTGCACCAATAGCTTTATCATTATTTGATAATTTTTTTGAATCTTTATATTCGTTTGATAACAGAGATTTAATAGGTTCATATTTTTCTTTAACAGATGAAGCCAATTCTTTTAAAACATTTGAATAATAACCGACAATAGAATTAGGCTTTCCTACAAGCTTTTCCAAATCGTTGATTGAAAAGCTTTTAATTTTTTTATACGCCTTATCTTCATTATCATAATATTTTTCTTCTGATTTTCCTTTTTTAATCGGATTTTCAGCTTCATATTGCTTTTTCCAGCAATCACGAATTAAATTCCAATCACCGAAAGCAGCTTTGGATAATTCAGTAATGGCTGAACCATTTGAAATATAAATACCGTTTATATCATAATTGTTCAAATCAGAAAACAGAGTATTTAATTTTTCTATTTTATTTTCGATTCCAAATTCCTTATCAGAATATAAATCATTTATAGAGGTCAAAACCTCGTTGTCATTATTAAAGGCTTCCGGTATAAATGAAGCGCTGTCCCTATCGCTCAATATTTGCTTAAATAAAGTACGCATTAATGGTAAGCGTCTACCTTTATCGTTCTTAGCCACCTGTTGATTAAACAGATTAATATATTCATTAAGCCCTTTCACTTTTGAGCCATCATCATTACTGTAACCACCAATAATTTGGTTGTATCTGTCAATACCGGATTGCGACAAAACAAAATTAAAATAATCAACAGTGAATACTTCCTCGACTTTTACTCCGAACAAGCCGTTAATATTCTTATTTATTTCACAAAAATTATCCGGAGACAAGCTCTTTGACACCTTTTCAAAGCTTTTAACATTATCTAAAAACTTAGGCAGATTGTCATTAATACAACGATAAGAAATTGCTGTTGATTGCTCTTTTTCGGTGTACATATTTTTTCTATTGTCAAAAAAGCCTTTAAAATATGTTGAAAAAGTATTAAACTGAGAAACTATATCCTTTCCTTCATCATCCTCCAAAAATTCAGGCAAAAGCTTTGTTATGAATTCTTTATTGTTAATGGATTTATAATTTGAATCCTTTGTAAAAGACGCAGATATTTGCTTTCTCATTTCAGCTTCTAACTTTTCTAAAGCTAACATATCTTCATCACTTTTATTTGGCTTAAAATATAAACTTGAATATTCATTCAGAGAGTCAATTTTAGTTTTATTAAGTACATCTTCAATAAAGGCTTTATGATATTCGTCCATATATCCCTTAACCTTTTTGCAATTTTCAGATCTTTTTTCATCCTCTGAAAGAAAATTGTTATTAAAATTTTCCTCGGTTTTGCCGACAGGCAATAAGGAAAATCTTAATGTCCTACTCAATGAATATCGATTGGTAAATTGTTCAATCATAGCAGTATTCCCCTTAGTATTTAAATATTAATTTATGTGGAAATTATAGCATATGCACTTGTAAAAGTAAATATATTCACTAATACAAGTCCATTTTTTGTCACTCTTAATTACATTTAATGCTGATTTACATTTTATTAATTCATAATAAATTTGCAGAGTAAAAAGCAAATATTAAAGAATGTAATAATAAGGGACTGTCTCAACTTACAAAGTCAGCAGAGACAGCCCCGAAATTACTGCAATTCAAATTGTTTCAGCACTTCAACCGGTAATTTTTTAATATATTTTAACCTCTTTATAAGAACAGCCTTTCGGCAATCCTTTTCTTGTTTAATCTATTAATTCTTTCATATCATAAAGACCTGCGGGTTTATCTGACATATACACTGCGGCGTTAACCGCACCGACTGCAAATACCTCTTTGCTGCGTGCAGAATGCGAGAGCGTTATTATTTCATCTCTGCCTGCAAATATAATATCATGTTCCCCGACAATAGTACCGCCTCTTACAGCGTGCAGACCGATTTCATTTTGCATTCTTTTTTCACGCTTTGAGTGTCGGTCATATACATATTTCATCGGTGTGTCTTTAATTTCGCAAACAGCGTCTGCAAGCATTAGGGCAGTACCGCTCGGAGCATCAATTTTTTGATTGTGGTGTTTTTCAATAATTTCTATATCAAAGCTGCTGCCGAGAACCTGTGCGGCCTTTTTAGCAAGATTTGCAAGAAGGTTTATACCCATACTCATATTATAAGTAAAGAAAATAGGGGAGTGCTTTGAAGCATCGGCGATAAGATTTTTCTGCTTATCGTCATAGCCGGTTGTGGCAAGCACAAGAGGGGTGCCGGTATTTTTTGTATATTCAAGTAAATCATTTAATGCCGAGGGGTGGGAAAAATCAATAACTGCATCTGCATCCTCAAGCACATCAAATATGCTGTCATAAACAGGGAAAGCACATTCCTTTGGAAACTTGTCAACACCTGCAGCAATACTGCAGTCATCACGCTTGCTGACAATATCGGCAACAACTCTGCCCATTTTACCGCAAGCACCAACTAATATTAATTTTGTCATTTTTAAATTCCTTGTTCATTTATTATCCGATTAAGCCGTATTCTTTCATAGTTTGCTTAACATATGCCTTGTTTGTTTCATCCATATCAACAAGCGGAAGCCTGCATTTACCTGCCTTGAACCCGATTAAGTTTACTGCTTCTTTAACAGGGATTGGGTTTACATCAACAAACATAGCCTTAGCAAGCTTCAGATATTTATCCATTAAGGCTTTGCTCTTTTCCTTATCGCCGTCAAGATATGTTTGAACAATATCGTGTGTTTCCCGCGGACAGATATTTGAAAGAACGGAAATTACACCCTTTCCGCCAAGCTCCATAATATCGTAAATCTGGTCATCATTACCGCTCCATATATTAAGCTCATCACCGCAAAGTCTGCGAATTTCAGCAACCTGTTCAAGATTGCCCGACGCCTCTTTGATACCGTTAATCCTCGGAAGCTTTGAAAGCTCATACGCAGTTTCGGGCGCAATATTAAGACCTGTTCTTGAAGGAACATTATAAAGGATAATGGGCTTGTCGGTTGCATCGTGAATAGCTGTATAATGAGCAATAAGACCTCTCTGGCTCGTTTTATTGTAATAAGGAGTTACAAGAAGGATTGCGTCTGCACCGGCCTTGCATGCCTTGCTGCTTATTTCAATGGCACAAGCTGTTGAATTTGAGCCTGTACCTGCAATAACAGGAACTCTACCGTTTACATAGTCAACGCACCATTTGATAGCTTCGTTGTGTTCAACTACGCGCAAAGTTGAGGACTCGCCTGTAGTACCGCAAACAACTATTGCATCGGTACCTTTTTCAATCTGAAAATCAACAAATCTTGCAAATTCCTCATAATTTACTGTTTCATCCTCTTTCATAGGTGTTATAATTGCGACACCGGCACCTGTAAAAATCGGTTTTTTCATAATAATTTCCATAGCCTTTCCGGCTGCAAATATTATTAAAAATCACCTATTCGCCTCATTGCAGCCTGACAAGGCGTATAATGGAAATTTAACCATCTCAAAATTATGACGCAGGCAAATTTTGAGGGTGATACAATCGGATTAGTGTGAATTTTCACACTATTTCTCCATTAAATTAATTATATAAATTTCAGTCCATATAGCCCTCGGCAGTCAAAAGCTCAGCAAGAAGAACCGCGCCTCCGGCAGCACCGCGAAGCGTATTGTGTGAGAGGCAAACAAATTTATAATCATATTGTGTGTCCTCACGCAGCCTGCCTATTGAAACAGCCATACCGTTTTCAAGCATTCTTTCTGATTTAATTTGAGGTCTGTCATCCTCAACAAAATAGTTAAGGAATTTTTTTGGAGCAGACGGCAAATCAAGCTGCTGTGCTCTGCCTGAAAAGCTGTTCCAAATATCAATCATTTCTTCCTTTGAAGGCTTTTTGCCTTCTTCAAACCTTACAAATACTGCACCAAGATGACCGTTTGAAACAGGGACTCTTATGCACTGCGCTGTAAAATTCGGCTTGTCGGCTGATTTGATAATACCGTTTTCAATTTTACCGAGGAGCTTGAGCGGCTCTTTTTCGCTTTTTTCTTCCTCACCGCCTATGTAAGGAATAACATTGTCAATCATATCGGGCCAGGTTTCAAATGTTTTTCCGGCGCCTGATATAGCCTGATATGTGCAGACAAGAACATCCTTGACGGGATATTTTTCATTAATCGGGAATATTGCCGGAACATATGACTGCAGCGAGCAGTTGGATTTAACTGCAATAAAGCCTCTTTTTGTACCGAGTCTTTTGCGCTGACTGTTAATGATTTCAATATGCTGCGGGTTAAGCTCCGGAACAACCATAGGAACATCAGGAGTAAACCTGTGGGCGCTGTTATTTGAAACAACGGGACACTCGTGCTTTGCATATTCTTCCTCAAGTGCCTTGATTTCATCTTTTTTCATATCAACGGCACAGAACACAAAATCAACCATTGATGTGATTTTTTCAATATCATTTGCTGCATCCAAAACAATAATATCTTCCATTGACTTCGGAATGTCAACATCCATACACCATTTTTTCCCGAGGGCGTCCTTATATTTTTTACCTGCGCTTCTTGAAGATGCCGCAAGACAAACAACATTAAACCACGCATGACCGTCAAGCAGTGTTGCAAATCGCTGGCCGACCATACCTGTTGCGCCTACAATACCTACATTATACTTTTTATTCATATAAAACTCCTTAAAAAATACCTTGTAAAAAAGGTTAATATGCAATATAATATTGTGGTATGAAATTTAATTATTCATACTTTTTAATATGATATCACTTATTATATATATATGTCAATTATTAATTATGGAGAAAATGATGAAAACTTCAGATTTTTATTATGAACTGCCAAGTGAGCTTATTGCGCAGACACCCGCTACGCCGAGAAATTCATCAAGGCTTATGCTTCTTGACAAAAGCACGGGCAAGGTATCGCATAAAATTTTCAGTGATTTAACTGATTATCTGAATGAAGGGGACTGCCTTATTCTTAATGATACCCGTGTAATACCTGCAAGGATATTCGGCGTTAAAAATGAAACAGGAGCAGTTGTTGAGTTTTTGCTCTTAAAGCAAAAAGAAAATCTTTTATGGGAATGCTTGTGCGGTCCCGGTAAAAAAGCCCGAACAGGCGCACGCTTTACCTTTGGAGAAGGCAGGCTTGAGGGTGAAATAACCGATATTCTCGATGACGGCAACCGTATTGTAAGGTTCAGCTGTGACGGCAATATATTTGCAATTCTTGATGAAATAGGTCAGATGCCGCTTCCGCCTTATATCAAAGCAAAGCTTGAGGATAAGGAAAGGTATCAGACAGTATACAGCAAATACCTCGGCTCTGCGGCAGCTCCCACCGCGGGATTACACTTTACAAAGGACATGCTTAAAAAGATAAGTGCAAAAGGAGTTAATATAGGATATGTTACTCTGCATGTCGGGTTAGGCACATTCAGACCGGTTAAAGTCGATGATGCTTCTAAGCATATTATGCATAAGGAGCATTATATAATGCCGCTTGAAACTGCTGATTTGATAAATGAAACGCATAATAACAAAAAGCGTGTAATCTGCGTCGGAACAACTGCCTGCAGAACGGTTGAATCGGTTGCTGCCAAAAATCACTGTATTTGCGCGGACGAGGATGATACAGGCATTTTTATATACCCGGGGTATAATTTTAAGTGTATGGATGCGCTTGTAACCAATTTCCATTTACCTGAGAGTACTCTGATAATGCTTGTAAGCGCTTTTGCAGGATATGATAATGTTATGAACGCATATAAGATTGCAGTTAATGAAAAATACCGTTTTTTTTCATTTGGAGATGCTATGTTTATATCATAAAAAGTCAAACGGCAGAGATAAGTCAAAAAATATAACTTGGAAATTAAAATATCATTACTATGTATTCTTATTAACACGCAAATATTTAAGGGGAAAGTATGAAATTTACCGTTATTAAAAAAGAAAATTCTGCAAGGCGTGCTGTTTTTGAAACGGTACACGCGACAGTTCAAACGCCTGCATTTATGAATGTTGCAACCTCTGCTGCAATTAAGGGCGGTCTATCAACTGAAGATTTAAACCGCATTGGCTGTCAGGTAATGCTTTGCAATACATATCATCTGCATGTCAGGCCAAATGATAAGCTTATTTATGAAATGGGCGGTCTGCATAAATTTACAAACTGGGACAAGCCTATTTTGACAGACAGCGGGGGATTTCAGGTTTTCAGCCTTTCAAAGCTTAATAAAATAAGCGAAGCCGGCGTAACTTTTAACTCTCATATTGACGGCAAAAAAATTTTTATGGGTCCCGAAGAAAGTATGCAAATTCAGTCAAATCTCGCTTCAACAATTGCAATGGCATTTGATGAATGTGTTAAAAATCCCGCCGGCTACAAATATGCAAAGGAGTCCTGCGCCAGAACATTGCGCTGGCTTGAACGCTGCAAAGCCGAAATGGAAAGGCTCAACTCGCTTGAAAATACAATCAACCGAAATCAGCTTCTTTTCGGCATTAATCAAGGCTGCACCTATGATGATTTACGAATTGAACATATGAAGGAAATATCAAAGCTTAATCTTGACGGATATGCAATAGGCGGTCTTGCAGTAGGGGAGCCAAAGGAAGATATGTACAGAATTATATCTGCAATAGAGCCGTATATGCCGGAAAACAAGCCAAGATATCTTATGGGCGTAGGAACTCCGGGAAATATCATAGAGGGTGTGAGCAGGGGAGTTGACCTTTTCGACTGTGTTATGCCGAGCAGAAACGCAAGGCACGGTCATTTATTTACGAAAAACGGTATTATCAATATTAATAATGCAAAATATTCCTATGATGATAAAGCCGTCGACGAGACCTGCGACTGCGAGGTCTGCCGTAATTACAGCAGAAGCTATTTGAGACATTTGTTTAAAAACGGTGAAATTCTTGCAATGCGACTTGCTGTAATGCATAATCTGTATTTCTATAATAATCTTATGCAGGAAATTCGCGACAGTATTGAAAACAACTCATTTTTTGATTATAAAAATGAATATTGTGTTAAACTTGATACAAGAATATAGAAAAGACTTGCAAAATTAGAAATTATCTAATATAATAACATTATTCAATTTTGGAGGTTAAATTATGTTAAATTCTATATTGCTAATGGCTCAATCATCCGATTCAGCATCAACAACATCTTCATCGTCATATATTATATTTATAATTATACTGTTTGTTGTTATGTATTTTCTTATGATTAGACCGCAGAAAAAGCGCCAGAAGGAAGAACAGGAAATGCGCTCTGCACTTGAAATCGGCGATGAAATTGTTACAATCGGCGGTATTGTCGGTAAGGTTGTTACAATCAGGGAAAATGACCTTGTTATCGAAACCGGCTCTGACAGAAATAAAATGAAGATTGAGCGATGGGCTATTCAGTCAAACAAAACAAAGACTGAACAGCACCAGAAGGAAGTTGAGGCTGCCCGTGAAGCTGCCAAAGCAAAAAAGGCCAACAAAAAGTCAAAGGAAATTGTTGACGAAACAAAAGGCAAAAAAGAAGACTGATTTTATTCTATTAAATATACCCCTTGAATATAATTATTCAGGGGGTTTTATTATGCCTAAAATTACAGCAAGTAATACCAAAAGCTTATTTATTGCCTACATTATAAAAATTATCTTATCATCATTGGCAAGCGTTTTATTGTTATCAATAATAATTTCATTTATAACAGTTAAGCTTGATGTCGATTTAAAGCTTCTTCAATATTTTTCAATAATTGTAACATCAATATCCTCATTAATAATTTCATCAGTGAGCATAAGCGGCTTCAAAAACAATTATTTGATGCTTTCAATAATTTCCGTAATTCCGTTAATGCTGTTTAGCATTATTAATTTTTCTGTTTCGCACAACATTTCATTCGGTATTGAAATAATAAAGCTTGTTTTGATTTTGATTATATCGGTTTTATATGCACTTTACAAGTCTACGAGGAAAGCGCGGTGATATAATGTCAGAGGATTTACTGTCGGAGGAGCTTATACCTGATAAAAAGAAAAAGATTTCATTAAGCTTTACAGAATATAAATCGTTTATTTATACTGTACTTTTTTATTCATTCGGTCTTTTCATTGGATCATATTTTTATAAAATTACTCAATTTGAAAGTCTGAATAATCTGCTTGAGGCGAAAAGCATTGATTTTTTAAGCTTATTTTTTTCAAGCTTCTGCATCTATTTTTCACTGTTCTTGCTTGTAATGTTTCTTGGTTTCTGTATGATAGGTTATCCGATAATAAATATTATACCGACTGTAATAGGAATTTCGTCAGGACTGAGAATTTGTTATTATTTGATTAACTATAATTTAAAAGGCTTTGGTTATTCGCTTATAATGATTATTCCGTTTTCGGCACTGCTCTTAACAGTTATTGCTTACAGTATTGAATTAAGCACTCGGCTCTCAAAAAATATATACAGCCTTGCCAAAAAAGACAGTACATATGACAGTATCGATATAAAAAAGTACATTAAAAAATACTTGTTTTATTCATTGCTGATTTTGATTACTGCAGCGCTTAATTCGGCAATAACCTGCTTATTATATTCAGTTGTTACCATTTAGATTTTTCATTTGCCAAAGGATTTGATTCAATAGCTTTTTTTGTTGCATCATCGCTTATGTGGGTATATATTTCCGTTGTTCCGAGATTTTCATGACCGAGAATTTCTTTTAGAAGAAGCAAATCAACATTTCCGTGCTGATACATCAGTGTTGCTGCAGTGTGACGAAGCTTATGAACGGATAAACCTCTGTCTCCGAGACCGGCTTTTTCAAGATATGTATATACAATATGCTGAACTGTTTTGTTGCTGATACGCTGATTGCGTGAGCTTAAAAAGAGAGCTCTGTCCTTAACTCCGTCATTCGGACGGACTTTCATATATGAAACAACTGCGTCAATGCATGCCTGATTTAAATAAATAATTCGTTCCTTGTTGCCTTTGCCGATTATCGTAAGCGAGCCGTCCGACTTAATATCACTATAATCAATTGAGCAAAGCTCACTCAAACGCATTCCGCAATTTAAAAACAAAGTAATTATTGCATAATCACGCTCTTTGTATTTACCGTCAATTACCGACAGCAGCTTTTCAGATTCTTCAAGCGAGAGGTATTTCGGCAGTGATTTTCTTGTTTTAGGTGCATCAAGAGTTTTCATCGGATTTGTTTCAATCAGTCCGAGATTATCGGTAAGATATGAATAAAAGCGCCTGATACTGACAACACGGCGCGCACGGGTTGCTTCATTATTATGCCTTACATCCTTACAGTAAATAAGAAATTGGTATGCGTCCGTTAATTTTACACTTTGTATAATTTCTAAATCAATAGGGGAGAGGTCAATTTTTTCTTCGTCAGTGTCATCATTACATAAGCCTCTGTTTTTTGCAATAAATCTGAAAAATGTGCGCAAATCCGATGCATATTCAAGAACCGATAATTCGCTGTGTCCTTTAATTGCCTCAATATAAACAAGATATTGCTGTACAAGCTTCGGTAAATAAGTAAATTCTTCTTTTCGCATATTAAATTAAACCTCCGATATTTAAGTACAAAGAAAAATAATTGTTAATGCAATAAAAAATATTTGTAATCTAATGGATTTTTTTCAATTGGATTTTTTTCAATAAATAAAAGGACGCTCATAAAATCTGAAAACTGTTATTTAATGATTTTTGCTCTTTATTTATTTTACATTTATACCATAAATCAGCTATAATTTAAAGTGAATAAATTTAAAAGAATTATTAGTAATTTTATACATTTATCTCCCCTAAATTATACAAAATATTACTTTTGTATAATTGTAGCAAAAAAACAACGAAAAATCAATGAATTTTGCCTTTTTTTATATTAGCAAAAAATTTTGTTAATTATTTGTCAATCAATGCTTTTTCTTGGTTTTTAAGCTGTGCAATCATACATTTTAACTCATTCAATGAAAGCTCCCTTTCATACCCTTTAATTTGTTCAGTACCTGCACGCAGTACAAGCTCGTATCCGTCAGTTAAGCTTATACTGTCAATGCGCATATGGTCGGGAGTATTACTCAACAAATTTTCAATAATTTCTATTTTGACATCTTTAACAAGCATAATATGACCTCTCAAGCCTCATTTCAGCTTTTAACACTTTTATTTTGTATAATTGTAGCAAAAAAATGATGATTTGTGATAAGAATTATTTGTTTAAATGATTAATTTTCTACAAGTGCGCTGAAAGCGTCACGAACTGTTCTTACGGGTATGATATCCATATTAACCTTTAATTGTTTTGGCAGAGCCTTATAATTATGAAACGGAATGATGCATTTTTCAAAACCAAGACGATGTGCTTCGGCGACTCTTTGCTCACAGTTGCTTACTGCCCTGATTTCACCGGCAAGTCCGACCTCTCCAAAGGCAAGTATGTTATCGCCGACAGCTTTATCCTTTAATGAAGATACAAGTGCAAGCGCAACCGTCAAATCCGCCGCAGGCTCATCAAGCTTTAAACCGCCGACAACATTTATGTAAGCGTCCATATTATTGAAAAAATACCCTGCTCTTTTCTCAAGAACAGCAAGCAGCATACTCATTCTGTTATAATCAAAGCCGGTGCTCATTCTCCTCGGAGTACCGAAGCCTGTTGCGCATACAAGCCCCTGAACCTCGGCAAGAATTGGCCGGCTTCCCTCCATAACGCAGGCAACACAAGTCCCCGAAGTATTTTTAGGTCTGCCGGAAATCATCATAAGCGAGGGATTTAAAACTTCCTTTAACCCCTCCCCTGTCATTTCAAATACACCTATTTCATTTGTTGAGCCAAACCTGTTTTTAACGCCTCTTAATATTCTGTAGGAATAATTTTTCTCTCCCTCAAAATAGAGCACTGTATCAACAATATGCTCAAGTACCTTTGGTCCTGCAATCGCGCCGTCCTTATTAACATGACCGACAATAATTATCGGTACTCCATAGCCTTTTGCAGTGTGCATAAAAATGTTGGTACATTCTCTTACCTGTGTTACAGAACCGGCTGAGGAGCCAACCTCCTCATACACCATAGTTTGAATTGAATCAATGATAACAAGTTCAGGCTTTTCTTTCTTAATTGTTTCAACAATTACCGAAACATCTGTTTGAGTAAGTATAAACAGATTTTCAGTTGTAACACCGAGACGATTTGCACGCATTTTTATCTGATTTGCAGATTCCTCACCGCTGACATAGAGCACTTTCAATTTTTTGCCGAGATGCTCGCAAAGCTGAAGAAGAATTGTTGATTTACCGATGCCCGGATCGCCGCTTACCAAAACAAGACTTCCATATACAATACCGCCGCCGAGCACTCTGTCAAATTCATTATTCCCGGTTAAAATGCGTTTTTCAACATCAGCACTGATTTCATCAAGTGCAAGTACCTGACTTACAGCAGCTGATGACGCCTTTGAAAGCGGTGTTGAATTTGGCAGTTCCTCGTTCATTGTGTTCCATTCGCCGCAGCCGGGGCATTTCCCAAACCATTTGGGTGACTCCCAGCCGCATTCGCTGCAAACATATATTGATTTTTTCTTTGTCATTTTTTTATCCTTTCAATACTAAATAATCGCTGAAACCGAGCATTATCGAATACGCAAGCTTTGACTGATACAGATTATTCTGGAGGAGCTTATTTTCGTCAGCATTGCTCATAAAGCCGCACTCAACCATAACAGACGGTACTGACGCTTTGTATAGAATATAATAGCTGTCATCGGATTCCTTATTTTGCCTCTCGTTATCTTTTTGAAGATTGTCCTTGGAAACATTTAAAATGCAATCTGCAAGCATTTTACTTTTATCATTATTTGGAGAATACCATATCTGCATACCCCATTCGTTTTGATTTTCAAAATGATTTTGATGAATTGAAATCAGTGTAGCGTTAGGTATGCTGTTTACAATATCGAGCCTGTTGTATAAATCAGAGCGGCTTTTATCGTCATTATCATCATAGCACTGATAATCCCCATCCCTTACGAGAAATGCAGAAATACCGCTGACCATTGCAAAATCATAAAGCTTTAATGCAATGTCAAGATTAATATTTTTCTCAAGGGCGTTATCAGTACCGATTGTACCCGAATCCTTGCCGCCGTGACCTGCATCAATAACGAGGTTAATATTATCGCTGAAGGTTAGCGATGTCTGTTCAATATCGTTACTTATGGTATAAATTGACAGTATTGCAGTAAAAGAAAAAATGCCGGTTAATAAGACTGTGATAAATTTTTTCATAAAAAGCACCACTAATACTTATGTTATAATTATATATTATTATGATAAAAGTATCAAGCCGATATTGCTTTTTTGGGATAAAATGAATATAATAATTATCGTATAAAATTATTATAAAGGATTGATACTGTGAAAATAGTTAATCTTGACGGCATAACAACAAATCCCGGCGATCTTAGCTGGGACGGCATCACCTCCATAGGCGATTACACAGTTTATGACAGAACAGCGCCTAATCAGATTATTGAAAGAGCAAAGGGCGCCAACATACTTATTATAAATAAAACAGTTGTTACCAAGGAAATACTTGATGTACTCAAGCCGGAGCTTGAATACATAGGTCTGCAATCAACCGGATATAATGTAGTTGACTGTGATTATGCAAGAAAGCTCGGAATAACAGTCTGCAACATTCCGGCATATTCCACAAAGGCTGTAGCGCAGCTTGTTTTTGCTTTTATATTACAGTTTACAAATGAGGTTACTTTACATTCTGATGCTGTTAAAAACGGCGAATGGTGCACATGTCAGGATTTTTGTTTTTGGAAAAAGCCGCTCACAGAGCTTGACGGGAAAACAATAGGTATTATCGGCTTTGGCTCAATCGGTCGTAGAGTTGCAGAGATTGCCGTGGCTTTTGATATGAATGTGCTTGCATATACGCCGAGGCCGAAAGATAAAGGTGATTTAAAAGCAGTATCATTTGTAGATATGGATACGCTGCTTAAGCAAAGCGATATAATAACCTGTCACTGTCCGCTGACGCCTGAAACAAAAGGCTTAATCAATAGTGCTAATATTTCAAAAATGAAAAAAAGTGCTATATTTATTAACACATCAAGGGGTTCGGTTGTTGATGAAGCTGCACTTGCCGAGGCTCTTAATAACGGGAAAATCAAGGCGGCAGGTCTTGATGTGCTTGAAACAGAGCCGGCTCTTGAAAGTAATCCGCTTCTTAAAGCAAAAAATTGCTGCATAACTCCGCATATTGCGTGGGCTGCGCAGGAAACAAGAGCAAGGCTTTTGCATATACTTGAGGATAATATAAGAGCGTACCTTAACGGTACACCGCAGAATGTTGTAAATTGATATTATTTATAAGCAAATTTAAAATTAAGTATTGACTTTAACATAAAAATTTATTATCATATCTGTTGTATGCTGGTGTGGCGGAATAGGCAGACGCAAGGGACTTAAAATCCCTCGGTGGCAACACCGTACCGGTTCAAGTCCGGTCACCAGCACCATTATGGTATAGTAAATATTTACTATACCATAATATATATATTTGCCGGTGTGATGGAATTGGCAGACGTGCCGGACTCAAAATCCGGTCCTGGCAACAGGGTGCGGGTTCGACCCCCGCCACCGGCACCAAAGCAGCAGCTTATATTAATTGGGCTGTTGCTTTTTATTTTAAATATTCTGCTTAAAAATAACAAAAAGCAAGTGATTTTGTTATATTATAAAAATTAGGTTTTATGTTTGATTTTATTTCGTCAGTATCAGTTAGAATTGCATTTAAAACACCTCCTACCATACGGACATTTTTCTGTCAGAATGTGTTGCTTTTTT
>CAZYDW010000029.1:0-18690 GCA_964646445.1 uncultured Bacteroides sp. | reverse complement strand
GGTTGCAATCGTTCGCAGGCCCCATTTCAAGCGAGCTTGATGGAGCGCTGCTCCGTTTTAAATAAATAAGATAACAATTGCGAGGGAGCGGTTTTTATGAAAATGAATACAAGCAAAAAAATGCTTAAAAGAATTTTAATTCTTGCCGTTGTTATTATATTTCTTCTTACTTCAAATGCTGCAAGAGTGTTTTATCTTCAAACGGTCAGAGGCGAGGAGCTTGCAAACAAGGCTGAATCACAGCAAATGAAGGACACGGAAATCTCTGCTATGAGGGGTACGATTTATGATGCCGATAAAAATGTGCTTGCTCAATCTGCAACAGTGTGGAATATTTACATAGATCCGGGTGCTGTTGACATTGAAATATTAGATACCGACACCCGGGAACAGATAGCCTCGAAAGAAAAAAAGAGCGAGGAAAGAAGAACGCTTATTGTTGATACCTTGAGCGAAATATTTGAATATGACGATGAGGAAAAGCAAGAGCTGCTCGAAAAAACCAAAGCTGACACCAGATATGAAATCGTCGAAAAAAAGGTTGAAAACAATGTTAAGGAAAAAATAAGCGATTTTATATCGGAAAATGACCTTAACTGCATAGGCATGGAGCAAGCTACAAAAAGATATTATCCGTACGGCACTCTCGCATCATCGGTGATTGGCTTTACGGGAGCCGATGACCAGGGACTTTCAGGTCTTGAGGCTTATTATGATGAGGAGCTTACAGGCACAAACGGCAGAGTTATCACCGCAAAGGATGCATTTTCAAATGATATTGCAAGCGACTACGAAACAACGGTTGAGGCAACCGACGGCAACTCAATCGTTACAACAATAAATCAGACCATTCAGTATTATCTTGAAAAAGGCTTGAGGGAAACACTTGAGGACTATCAGGCAAAGGGAGCCTACGGTATTGTTATGAACTGTAATACAGGGGCTGTGCTTGCAATGGCGTCACTGCCTGATTATGACTGTAATGACCCTTATACACTGACTTACAGCAAGGATATAAATGCACTTAAAAAGCTGACAGACGAAACCGAAAAGGAAACATATGAAAGCGAAGCAGTGCAAAATCAGTGGCGTAACTTTACGGTGAACGATACATATGTTCCGGGTTCTGTTTTCAAAACCTTTATTGCATCTGCGGCTCTTGAAGAAAATGTAGTGACGCTTGATACAACATATACCTGCACAGGCTCAATCAAGGTCGATGAATACACGATGAACTGCCATTATCACGCGGGTCACGGAACGGAAAATCTTACACAAGGTCTTGAAAATTCGTGCAATCCGTTTTTTATAACAATAGGTCAAAAGCTCGGAGTTCACAATTATTTCAAATATTTTGACGCTTTCGGATTTACAAAAACAACGGGCGTAGATTTACCGGGCGAGGCTTCTCCGCAGTATTATGAGGAGGAGGAATACGGTATAGTCGAGCTTTCATCAGCATCATTCGGACAGACAAACTCACTGACGCCTATACAGGTTTGTACCGGTCTTTGCGCAATAGCAAACGGCGGAAATCTTGTAAAGCCGTATCTCGTTTCGTCAATTATAGATGCTGACGGCAAAACGGTGAATAAGACCGAAACAACAGTAGTTCGTCAGGTAATAAGCTCTGAAACGGCGGCAACCGTTCGTCAGATGATGAAATCGGTTGTAGATAACGGTACGGGCAAAAACGGTTATGTTGCCGGTTACAGCGTCGGCGGCAAAACCGGCACATCGACAAAGCTCGGCGAATCGGCGCAGGGCGAGGGCGATAAGTATATTGTTTCATTTGGTGCTATTGCTCCGACTGATAATCCCGAAATAGCAATGCTTATCATTGTTGACGAGCCGAATGTTGACTTGGGCGGCGGCGCGCTCTGTGCTCCTATCGCTGCCGAGGTAATTGAGGAGTCAATGTCGGTTATGGGTATTGAACCGAAATATTCAGATGAAGAAATTGAAAATCTTTCAAGCTATGCTCCGAATGTTGTTGATAATTCTTTGGATGATGCGAAGCAGACAATCAGTGATTACGGTCTTGATTATGTGGTTATCGGAAGCGGTGACACTGTCGTAAGGCAGTGCCCTACAAGCGCTTCAACAATACCGAGCGGCGGTACGGTTTATATTTATACCGATGATACTGAAAAGAAAATGACAAAGGTTCCCGATTTTACGGGGCTTACCGTGAGCGAAGCCAAGAGTATAGCTCAATCAAATAATCTTAATATTCAGATTAACGGAAACGACCTTACAAGCGGTACTGTTGTTGCTTACAGGCAAAGCGATGAAAAATCTTCACAGGTTGAGCAGGGCAGTGTTATTACCGTCACATTTAAAAACACACAGTCGGTTCTCGACTGATTAAGCACAATAATATTTAGGAGAAATGTTATGAAACTGTCAAAGCTATTAAACAAAATTGATGTAAAAAACGAATATAAAGATATTGATATTCTTGATGTAACACAGGATTCAAGGCTTGTTAAGGAAGGCTCGCTTTTTGTTTGCATTAAGGGCAGCGCATTTGACGGTCATACAGTTGCGGCAAAAATGATTGAAAACGGAGCCCGTGCTGTCATTTGCGAATATGATTTGGGGCTTGAAAATCAGATAATCGTAGAAAATTCAAGGGCTGTATTTTCTCCTTTATGTGCAAATTATTTCGGCAATCCCGCAAACAGCCTGAAGCTCATCGGTCTTACAGGCACAAACGGCAAAACCACCACAACCTTTCTTATCAAGCAAATACTTGAAAAGGCCGGCAAAAAGGTTGGGCTTATCGGTACTGTTCAGAATATGATATGTGACGAGATTTATCCTGCCAAATATACAACCCCCGACCCATATGAGCTGCAAAAGCTTTTTTCGCAAATGGTTGACGCCGGATGCGAATATTGCGTTATGGAGGTTTCGTCACAGGCGCTTGCACAGGGAAGGGTGAACGGATTAAGATTTGCTCTCGGCGCATTTACAAATCTTACTCAGGACCATCTTGATTATCATAAAACCTGGGAAAATTATTTTAATTCCAAAAAAATTCTTTTTGAAAATTGTGATATCGCCGTTACAAATGCCGATGATGAAAACGGTATGAAGATTATCGAGGGTATTGATTTTAAGCGTGTGGTGACATATGCTGTTGACAGAAACGACGCGACATATGTTGCAAAGAATGTCAATTTTAAGCCGAATGGCGTTGATTATGAAATTGTGGGTGAAAGCATCGGACGCTGTAATTGCCCCATTCCCGGCAGGTTTTCGGTTTATAATTCGCTTTGCGCTGCCTCCTGCGCACTTGCGCTTGGCATAAGCTTTACCGATGTTTTATCGGCTATCAGCACCTCAAGCGGCGTTAAGGGCAGGATAGAGGTCGTTCCCTGCGACAGGGATTTTACAATTATCATTGACTATGCCCATTCGCCCGACGGACTTGAAAATATTATTTCATCACTCAAAGAGATTGCAACGGGAAGGGTGGTTACCGTTTTCGGCTGCGGCGGTGACAGGGATAAAACAAAACGCCCCAAAATGGGAAAAATCGCTGCGGAGCTTTCTGACTTTTGTGTGGTTACATCAGATAATCCCCGAAGCGAAGATCCTGCTGAAATCATTAATGATATTCTTGAGGGTATGAAAAATGTGAGCACACCCTACAAGGTTGTCGAAAACCGAAAGGAAGCAATAGCATACGCAATCAACAATGCTCAAAAAAATGATATAATTCTTCTTGCAGGAAAGGGACACGAAACCTATCAGATATTACCTACAGGTACAATCCATTTTGACGAAAGAGAAGCGGTTGCCGAAATACTCGGCAGATAAAAATTATGGAAAAGCTTAAATTAAGTGAAATCGCAAATGCCTGCCACGGCACAATTAAAAGCGATGCAGTAATAAACTCAGTTTGCATTGATACAAGAAAAATAACAAAAGGATGCCTGTTCATATGCATAAAGGGCGAAAGGTTTGACGCTCATCAGTTTGCCCATGAGGCTCTTGAAAAGGGAGCGGCAGCTGTTATGATTGATAAAAAAGTTGAAGGTATTGACGATAACTTTGTTATGGTGGAAAATACCGCAGGGGCGCTGCTTGACCTCAGTGCCTTCTATCGTTCAAGATTCAGACTGCATCTTATAGGCTTGACCGGCTCCGTAGGTAAAACCACCACAAAGGAATTTACATACCTTGTCGCTTCAGCTAAATACAAGACTGTAAAAACCCTGGGCAACCTTAATAATGAAATAGGGCTGCCGCAGATGCTGTTTCAGCTTGATAACGAAACAGAAGCAGCGGTTATTGAAATGGGTATGAACCATTTTGGAGAGATACACCGGCTTTCAGTCGCCGCAAAGCCGACAATCGCGCTTATTACAAATGTCGGCACCTCGCACATTGAAAATCTCGGTTCAAGAGAGGGTATATTAAAAGCAAAGCTTGAAATACTTGACGGTCTTGAAAAGGGCTCGACACTGCTTTTGAACGGTGATAACGATATGCTTAAAGGTGTAAAGAACGATAATTACAATGTCGTTTTTTACGGCATTAACAGCGGTGATTTCACTGCAACAGAAATAAAAGAGGTAAACGGCAGCACACAATTTTATATAAATTATTACGGCAAAAGGCAGAAAATTGTTATACCGACTATAGGACTCCATAATGTATATAACGCGACAGCAGCCTTCGCTGTAGGTTATTTTATTGATGTTGGGGCACAGCTTGCGGCAGACGCTTTAAACAAATATGTGCCGCAGGGTATGCGTCAAAGAGTTATTGAGTTTAACGGTATAACCGTTATTGAGGATTGCTATAACGCAAGCCCCGATTCAATGAAAGCTGCAATATCGGCGCTCGCAGCAACAAAAGGAAAAAGAAAAATTGCCGTTTTATCGGATATGCTTGAGCTTGGAGATTTTTCACAGGCGGCTCACAGTGAGGTCGGAAAAATTACGGCTGAAGCAAAGCTTGATTACCTTTTTACTGTCGGTGAGAGTGCAAAGTTTATTAATAAAGCGGCAAAAGAAAACGGCATTAAAAATGCAGTGCATTTTAATGATAAAGAGGAATTGTCAAAGGAGCTTATTAAAACCCTTAAAAACGGCGACACGGTTATATTTAAGGCGTCGAGAGGTATGGCTCTTGAAGATGTAATCCATAATGTGTATGACAGGTGGGGAAAATAATGGTTAGTATATTTATAAGTATTATCATTGCGTTTGGTTTAACGGCAGGACTTGGATTTGTTATTATACCTTATCTTCGCAAGCTCAAGTTCGGTCAGACTATTCTTGAAATCGGACCAAGCTGGCACAAGTCAAAGCAGGGCACACCTAATATGGGCGGTCTAATGTTCATTATCGGCATAACGGTTTCATTTATTTTAACTGCTTTTATAACAAGATTTACATTGGGTTTTGTTATTGAAACAAGCGATATTATGAATGAGCAGCTTCACAGGGATTTGGTATTGCTGATTGCAGGGCTTACCCTTGCTCTATGCTCCGGAGCAATAGGTTTTGCCGATGATTATATTAAAATAAAGCTTAAAAGAAACAAGGGGCTTAGCGCAAAGCAAAAAACTCTCGGTCAGCTTATAATTACATTCGGCTTTATTCTTACATTGTGGCTTTCACACAATACTTGCTGGACTCTTCCGTTTATCGGTAATATCAATTTTGAAAAAAATATCTTCACTGCAATAATATTTTGGGCACTGTCATTTTTTATAATTTACGGCTGCATAAATTCAGTTAATCTTACCGACGGCATTGACGGGCTTTGCTCATCCGTTACCGTTACAGTCGCGGCAGCATTTATCATTATAGGCAAAATGATGTCTTTTATCGGGCTTGAGATTTTTGCAGGCGCACTGCTTGGCGGTGTGCTCGGCTTTCTTTGCTGGAACTGGAATCCCGCAAAAACATTTATGGGCGATACAGGCTCGTTGTTTTTGGGAGGTATGGCAGCAGCACTCGGCTATTTATGCAAATGTCCGCTTATTCTCTTGCCGGTAGGTATTATATATGTTTGTGAAACCATGAGCGATATAATACAGATCGGATATTTTAAAATCACACACGGGAAAAGAGTATTCAAAATGGCGCCCATACATCATCATTTTGAAATGTGCGGCTGGAAGGAAAAAAAGATTTGTATTGTATTTTCGCTTGTAAATGCAGTCGGCTGCGCAATAGGCATTATACTTATGTATTTCGGTGTATATAAATAAACGAAAGATGTCCCCCCGCCTTTATAGGCGGCGGGTTTCGCCTTTTTCTTTCATAGGTAGTAGTAATCTCCTCTGAAACAGGCTGCGCACTTGACAAATCCTGATGTTTGGGCTTTGACATCGATTAAAAAACTTATTAATTTAATTTGGCTGAAAGGAGTGTTACGGTATGCCAAGTGATGACAAAATAATCAAAACTCATAAAAAAAGAACTAACGGCATAGACAAAGGCGATATATTTGTGACCGGCAGTATTGATATACCCTTTCTCGCAATTACAGTTGCTCTTTTGACAATCGGCTTGATTATGCTCTTTTCAGCGTCTTATCCGTATGCATACTATAACGAAAACCATGATTCCTATTATTATTTTACAAGGCAGTTTATTTTTTCAATAGCAGGTCTTGCGGTTATGGCGGTTATGTCAAAGATTAACTATAAGTGGTTAAGGGTTGCAACAGTACCATTGCTTGCGGTCACGCTGCTTTTGCTCGTAATAGTTTTGTTCTATCATACAAATCTCGGCGGCGCTGATACAAGTGATTTTAAACGCTGGATACCTATAGGCCCTCTTACACTGCAGCCGTCGGATATTGCAAAGTTTACAATAATTCTGACAATGGCGAGCTATATAAGCGACTATTATGGCAAAATGCGAACCTTTAAATACGGTATATGCTATCCTCTCGGAATAATAATTATCTTTTGCGGACTCATTTATCTTGAGCATCATATGTCCTGCACAATACTGATGTTTCTTATCGGCGCAACGCTGATGTTTGCGGGCGGCTCAGACTGGAAGCTGTTTGCTTTTGGTGTAGGCGTTCTTGCTTTAATGATATTTGTTATAATAACATTTCCCGATTTGCTTGAAAACTATGCCGGTGACAGAATAAAGGCATGGCTTGACAAGGATTTTTCGCCGGATGATAAAAGATGGCAGACCAATAATTCGCTTTATGCAATAGGCTCCGGCGGTCTTTTCGGAGTGGGGCTCGGCAACTCAAAACAGAAATATCTTTATGTATCGGAGCCTCAGAATGATTTTATTTTTTCAATAGTATGTGAGGAGCTTGGCTTTGTAGGCGCGGCAGTAATAATATTTCTCTTTGCAGCGCTTGTTATCAGGGGATTTATTATTGCGGCAAGGTGCCATGACAAATTTGCATCTCTTTTAGTAGTAGGTATTATTTCACAGATAGGTATTCAGGTCGGACTGAATATAATGGTTGTTACCGATACAATTCCCAACACCGGTATAGGACTTCCGTTTTTTTCTTACGGCGGCACGGCAATGCTGATGCTTTTGTTTGAAATAGGTGTTGTTCTTTCAATATCACGAAAATCAAGTCAAAGAAAGGTATAGCTATGAAAATTTTATTTGCCGCGGGCGGTACTGCAGGTCATATAAATCCGGCACTTGCCGTTGCATCATATATCAGAGAAACAAGAGAAGATGCCGAAATACTTTTTATCGGAACAAAGGATCATATGGAAGCAAGGCTTGTTCCGGCAGCCGGTTTTGATTTTAAAACCATAACAATTTCAGGCTTCAGGCGTTCCTTTTCTCCGTCTGCAATTTCGCATAATGTAAAAACGGTTTTAAATCTTATGAAGTCGTCAGGCGAAAGCAAAAAAATAATTGAGGATTTCAAGCCTGATGTTGTTGTCGGATTCGGCGGTTATGTTTCGGGACCTGTTTTGCAGACGGCTGTTAAAATGGGTATTGCAAGCTGCATCCATGAGCAAAACGCTTATCCCGGTATTACAAACAAAACTCTTGCCAAAGAGGTTGACAGGGTTATGCTTACCGTCATAGATGCTGCCAAGCACCTTGACGCAAAAAATGATATTGTTGTTACGGGGCTTCCGGTAAGGGGGGAGCTGCTTAAAGCCGATAAGGCGGTTGCGAGAGCACAGCTTAATATACCGGATGATAAATATCTTATTTTATCATTCGGAGGGTCGCTTGGTGCAAAGCCGATTAACGATGCGATGTACGATATTCTTATTACAAGTGCGGAAAACGGAAAATACTGTCACATTCATTCTGTCGGAACAAACGGCGGCGAATATCTTGAAAGATTTAAAAACGCCGGTTTTGTTGACGGCAAAAAGGGCACTGTCGAGGTAAGGGAATATATTGACAATATGGATATCTGTATGGCGGCGGCAGACCTTGTAATCGGCAGAGCAGGCGCGTCATCACTTTCCGAAATCGAGGCAATGGGCAAGGCTTCAATACTTATCCCATCTCCGTATGTTGCCGAAAATCATCAGTTCCATAACGCAATGGCTCTCGTGAACAGAAATGCCGGTTTTATCATTGAGGAAAAGGATTTGTCCTCACACAGGCTGTATGATAAAATCAACGAGCTTATGTCAGATAAAGAAAAGCTTTGCGAGGTTGAGTCAAACGCAAAGGCAATGTCAGTTACAAACGCAAGAGAAAAAATAGCTGAAATTATTATGTCGCTTGTAAAATAACAAAAAAATCACGCCTGCATAGTATGTTGTGATAAGGGGTGCTTATCCCTACACTACAGGGGTGATTCAATGGAAAAGTTTAAAATTGCAGGCAACAGCCGTTTAAAGGGCGAGGTTACCTTGCACGGCGCTAAAAATTCGGCTCTGCCGATTTTGTGCGCAAGCCTGCTTGTAAAAGGCGAAAGTATTATACATAACTGCCCTGACCTTACAGATATATCGGAAACAATAGATATTCTTAAAGCACTCGGATGCTCGGTAAAGCGAAACGGCACAACGGTCATTGTTAATGCAGATGATTTAACAGCTTTTTCAATCGACGAAACGCATATGCGAAAAATGCGCTCCTCAGTGCTGTTCCTCGGCGCGCTTTTGTCAAGGCTTGGCTGTGCTGAAATATTTTTACCCGGCGGGTGCGATATTGGCACAAGACCGGTTGATTTACATCTTAAAGCCATGAGGAGCCTTGGTACCGATGTTAAGGAAAACGGCTCATCAATATCCTGCAAAACGAACGGAATTAAAGGAGCAAAAATTATCCTGCCGTTTGCAAGCGTCGGCGCGACTGAAAATATTATTATTTGCTCTGTTGTCTCAAAGGGCAGAACAATAATAATCAATGCTGCGAGAGAACCCGAAATTTGTGACCTTGCGGAATTTCTTAACAAGTGCGGCGCAAAAATATTCGGTGCAGGCGAAGGAGTAGTTGAAATTGAGGGCGTAAATAAGCTTAAGCCTTGTGAGCACAGTATTATCCCCGACAGAATACTTGCTTCCACATATATGAGCGCTTGTGCAATAACCGGGGGAAATATTGTTATAAATGATGTAAGGGCAAACCATCTGTCGCCTGTTTTTCCCGCTTTTATGGAAATGGGGTGCCGGCTTTACCTTAACGGCACGTCACTGAATATAGAAGCGCCGAAAAGATTAAAAAGAGTTCGCAGTATAAAAACAATGCCCTATCCGGCATTTCCTACAGATTCACAGCCTATGGTAACGGCGGCTTTGACGGTCGCAAACGGCACATCGGTAATAAAGGAAAATATATTTGAAAACCGTTTCAGATTTGTAAGTGAGCTTAACCGCTTTGGCAGTGATATTGATGTAAATGACAATCTTGCCGTAATTAACGGTGTTAATTCATTAAAAAGCGCAAATGTTATTGCAACTGATTTGCGCGGCGGAGCGGCACTTGTTGTGGCTGCACTTGCGGCAGACGGTGAGTCGGAAATAAGCAGCATTTATCATATCGACAGGGGATACGCGTCGCTTGAAAAGGAATTATCCCGATTGGGAGCAGATATCAAGAGGATTAGCTATGAAGAAAAAGAAGAATTCAAAAGCAGAAAATAGCAACAATAAAAATAATTTTGCAGACCTCGGCATAGAACCGCCGAAAATTTACCGTGAGGCACAGAAATCCGTTATTGCAAGGCAAGAGCAGTCAAGAGTAAAAAAGTCAACTGATAAGCAAAGCATCAGCCGCTCTGAAAAAAGAGAGCTTGATAATAAAAAAAGAAAAAAAAGAAACACATTAAGACGCGCGCTTATTTGGCTGATTGCACTTATAACCTTTGCAGCCGTCGGTACAGTCCTTTCGCTCACAGTATTTTTTAATATAACCGAAATAACCGTTTCAGGCAATGAGCGTTACGGTACCGATGAAATTCTTTCGCAGTGTTCGGTCGATGTCGGAGAAAATCTTTTTCTTGCGGACATAAAAGGCGCAAAGGAAATGCTTGAGAGAAATCTCCCATATATCTACAGCGCGCAAATAAAGCGAAGCCTTCCATATAAAATAGAAATAAATATAATTGAAGCACAGCCTGCTTACTGTATAAAAAATGAGGATAAAACCTATATACTACTTGATGATAACTTCAAGGTGCTTGAAACAAATGCAAAAAAAGCTTCGGGCATTGTTATACTTAAGGCTGAAACAGGCTCGGCAGTTGCCGGCAATGTAATCGAATTTGCGGATGAAGAAATCAGTACCTGTCTTGAAAATATGGCGGCGGTTATAAAGAATAACGCCTTCACCGAAATAACAGCAATATATTCTCTTGCCTATGATGATAACTATGTTGTTTATGATAAAAGAATCACCTTCAAGCTTGGCAGCTGTGATGATATAGAAAACAAAATTTATAAAGGTCTTGCGTCCTGTGAGCAGCTCAATGAATCAAGTCCTAATGTAAGCGGCACAATGGATATATCAGGCGGCAAGTCAATTTACTTTACAGAGAAATAACTGTAAAGTAAAATTCTTGTCAAATAATAGACATTAGTATATAATTATGCATAATCACTAAATATTAATGAATAATCAATTAAAGATTATACAACTCTTTGAAAAAAATTGTAAAAAAGTATTGCAAAAAGGTTACAATGTTGTTACAATATGATATGTAACAAATCGAAAGCGATTTAATCATAAAAAATTAAAAGGAGAATTAAAGCATGGGTCGTTATGAAATTGATACGGATGATTCCAAGGTAGTACAGATTAAAGTAGTCGGTGTCGGCGGCGGCGGCGGAAACGCGGTAAACCGTATGGTACATTGTAATATCCAGGATGTTGAGTTTGTTGCGATAAATTCCGACAAGCCTGCTCTTGCAAAATCAACAGCCACACATAAAATACTTATCGGCGAAAAGGTTACTAAGGGTATGGGTGCCGGTGCCAAGCCTGAAATCGGTGCCCGCGCAGCCGAAGAAAGCAAAGAAGCTATTACAGATGTACTTACAGGCGCAGATATGGTGTTTATTACAGCCGGAATGGGCGGCGGAACAGGTACGGGCGCAGCGCCGTATGTTGCTAAAATTGCCAAGGAAATGGGCGTTTTAACAGTCGGCGTAGTAACAACTCCTTTCGCATTTGAGGGCAAACGCCGTATGGACCAGGCAACAAAGGGTATTGAAGAGCTTGCACAAAATGTTGATTCAATAATGGTTATACCCAATGAAAGGCTTAAAGAGGTAGCTACAGAAAAAATCACTCTCTTAAATGCGTTTGAGATTGCGAATGATGTTCTTCGTCAGGGTGTTCAGTCTATCTCTGACCTTGTAAACGCAACCGGTCTTGTAAATTCTGACTTTGCCGATGTTACAGAAATTATGAAGGATGCAGGCTTTGCTCATATGGGCGTTGGCCGTGCTAAAGGCAAGGATAAAGCGGAGGTTGCCGCAAGACAGGCAATTTCTTCGCCGCTTCTTAATACATCAATTGACGGTGCGCAGGGTATTCTTCTTAATATCACGGCTTCAACCGATATAGGTCTTGAAGAAGTTGATGCGGCGTCGTCAATCGTTACTGACGCAGTTCATCCCGATTGTGAAATTATTTGGGGTGTCAGCTATGATGAAAATCTTGAAGATGAAATTATCATTACGGTTATCGCTACACGCTTCGGAAATGACGGACCTAACGGTCAGATAAAATCAATCACGGCAAATAACGAGGTTGCACCGCCTCAGCCGATTGCTGCTGCAACCTCGGCAGCCTCAAGCTTTTCGGCAAACGATGACGATGCATTTTCAGATATAGTTAATTTCTTTAAAAAATAAAAATTTCTTCCCTAAAAAATATCCTCTGTTTTTCATTAAACAGGGGATATTTTTTATATATAAAGCTTTAGATTAAACCGAAGATAAACCATTCGTTTTGAAAGATATTGATTATTTTTTGTCAGAATGTATATTAATTTGCATCTGTATTCACATTGTTGAAAACCTTGTTAAATGAAAGTTTAAAGACTTTACAATTTAACATTTTCCACAGACTTTTTAACTTGAAAATATTGACTTTTCCACAAAACCAACAAACTTTTCCACAGCTTTTAAACAAAAAATTCAAGTGTAAAGTGTTATGTATTTACAATAAAAAAAGCACATATACATTTTTTTTGTATATGTGCCCCTTATTACCATTCGCTTTTAGTGAATGATCTTATAATATTCGTCACAATATTATCCCGCTTTATTCCTTTGCCTTTGCCGGTGTTAATCTGATCCTGAATTTTTCCGGCTCTTATTGTAAGAAAATCGGTTTTGTCAATTATCCTGTCGATTGGAGGCAAGTCCTCAAAGAATGAATAATCCTTTGAAACAGTATCCTCGATTTTGCTTGCAAGGCGTGAGGTTATCGGGTCGCGAACACAGGTCATTGCAAGGATAACGACTCTGTTGTTTTCGGGAAGAATAATACTGTCAACATCTTTAATGTTCATTGAATAAAGATAAAACCTTGCCTTTTGAGGGCTGTTGCCTTCAGGATGATGAGTATGATTAAATTCAATGGCAAGAAAGTCATCTGCTGCAACATCTGCTGTCTGAGCCAAGCCTGCCATATCCCATTTGCTCATTACATCATTTATCGGCTTGATATTGAAATACACATCGCCCTTTGCAGTTGAAACAGCGATTTTTTGCTCGCCGAGTGTTGAGCCGGCTATAAAGTAAAATCGTTGATAATTTTTTTGAACCTTAACTGTTTGCCCTCTGCACACAACCGCGTTTTCCGTATCAATAGCTCTGTTTTGCAGCGTGTTAAATCTTACTCCGCCTAAAACATATGTTTCTTCAAGCTCCTCAATCGGCAATGATAAGCCGCTGCCCTGAAGTATTACGTGTCGCATATTACTGTCGGTTGTAAAGCCCTTTGTATTGTAAAAATAATCTAAAGGTATAGCGGAATATCTCGGCTTTGTTGCTTTTTGATTGTTAAGTGCAAGAGTTAATTTGACAGTCTTTATTTCAAACGGCTTCATTGAAATTCTCATTGTGCCGTTTTTTGTTAATTTTATTTCTTCAATGCTTTCCTCAACGCCGTTTACAAGTTCTGCTTTAACTATCGGTTTGTAAAATTTTAGTGATGCATTGTTTTGCTGCCTGCCCACAGCCTCGTTTAATCTGACAATAATGCTTTTATCATATTCGCATTGCTTAACTGCTCTGATTAAAATGTCGTCGTTGCTGATGCTTGCAAGCGATATGCTGTCGCAATTAATATTACCGTTTGTTTTATCGTTGGTCTGAACGCATAAAAACTTTTTTGAATAAATTTCGCTTTCTTTTTGGGTTGCAGCTTCAAAGCCGTTTTCGTGACTGAATATTGCAAATGAAAAAATATTCCTGCCGATATCCTGCAAATCCTGCCTTGCTTCTTTTGTAAATGCGCCTGTCGGTGTATGAATACACGAAAGCCTTAATGTATTATCGTTCGGCTTGTCCCATCCGTATTTGCAGTCTGAAAAAACAGAAACGCCGAATTGACCGCTGCTGTCAGATATATCCGCCCATTTTTGAGCAGGCACCTCATATAATTTTTCCGAATTATTTCCTCGCTCGATAACGCCTAAACCAAGGTCATATGAAGCCTTTTCGTTATGGGCAGCAAGAGGGAATACCGCTTTGAGCAAAGTCCTTCTCGTTTTCCAGTCAACATAGTTTTTAACATCAACGGTTTCTCCGCCGGCGTTAAGGCTTATTATCTGATCGATTTTTGAATATTCCGCCTCGCGTGATACTTTAATCGCTGCCCTGACGGGACCGTTTTCAATTATCGTGAATACCGGGGTATTTGCATAGCAGTACGGCTCGGCGTCAATATCATTCTTATTAAGCTCCCAGCTCGGATAAGCGAGTGAACCTGTATCGCGCAGCAGTGCCATTTTAACAGGATTTTCAATAATTTGCCTGCCGAGTTTTTTGTCGTAAAGATAAGCAATATCTCCGTTCTTATTGAGCCTTATTATGTACTTTTCGTTTTCAAGGCTGTGCTCTGTTACCTTTAAATCCGTATCGAATTTCTCAGCCTCGGCAACAGCACAAACGCCGAATGCCTTGAATCCGAGACCGCATATTTCAGCCTGAAATACAATGTCAAGCATTTTGCCGTGCTTTTTGTTTACCTGACAGGGATAATGGTTTCCTTTTTTATCATATACCAAAACCTGACGGCAGTTCCTGTTCATTCTTATGGTTGCCTCAATAGTACCCTTATGAGTGTATTGAGTAGGGTTATTTACAATCAGTACAATGCTGTTGTCATCAACCCAGGAGGTATCCATCTGCGAGTGAATACCCTTAACCGCACCGAGATATTCAAGCTTAAACTGTGAAAGGGAAAGGTAATAATCGTTCCAGCTATCGTTATAAACATCCATTATTGATGTTCCCGTAATATCATCGTGAAACTGATGCTTTATAACTCTTTTCCATGCCTTGTTAAGCTGATTTTTCGGGTATGTAAAAGCACCTGTTTCGTTAGCAAGAACACTTGCCTTTTCGGTACATTCCGCAATCGTTTCACACTGTCGGTTAAGCCTCTTGCTCATCGCCCTTGAGGTGTATGCGCCGGCACCGTGCGTTGTCATAAGAAGCTCTGAGTTCCACTCGGGGAGATTTGACTTTTCCGCATTTGAAAGCTCGTTATCCATATCAATGAACACTTGATCGCTTGATGCGGAAATTACCTCAAAATCACTGCTTTTGTTTTTATTTATGCTTTTTTCAACAGCGGCAACGCTTTCCTCTGTCGGGGCGCCTCCCAAGTCGCCTGTGCCGTATAGATGATTAGCCCATGGCAATGAGGCATTTTTTTCGTTGTCGATAATTCTGTTGATAACGCTTATGTCTCCTCTTATATCGTCGGTAAATTTATAACGGTAAGAACAGGCGTTAAGGCAGGAATAAATACCTTTTCCGTCAGGTCCTTTAAAAAAACCGAGGTCAAACGGAATCTTGTTTGAGCTGCCCCACGAAAGCTTTTGAGTCGTAAAGCCCTTAAGACCGCAGTGATTTGCTATTGACGGCAGTGCCCAGCTGAAACCAAAGCAATCCGGCAAAAATAAATCCTTTGAGGATTTGCCGAAATTTTCTTTAAAATATTTATCGCCCAAAAGAATATTTCTGATGATGGCTTCGGGTGAGGGAATGTTGGTATCTCCGTTTTCATAAGCTGTTCCCGAAATGCACCATCTGCCCTCGTCGGAATATTCTTTTATCTTATTAAATGCAAGCGGATAAAATTTGCTGATTATCTCATAGCGAAACGCACCCTCAAAATTAAATCTGTAGCTCGGATACTTTTCAAGCAAATCAAAATTCTTTGCCAAGGTATCAGGTAAATATTCATCAATCGTTTTTGCAAGCGTCCATCTCCAAACAGTGTCAAGATGTGCGGTTGCAACGGTATAAGCTTTTTTACTGTTCATAATTAATCCCTTACTTTTCGATAATTTCATATGAAAATTCATATGTTTCCTGCAAAGCTTTAACTTTATCCTCATTATCCTCAATGAAGGTTTCGGTATATATGCTCTTGCCGTCAACGCAATAATCCTTAACTATTTGGTTAAGCGCCTCCCATGCTTCTGCTTCTTTTGCATAACCGTCCTCAAATTTAATTAAAAATTCTCTGTGCTTTGGAATCCTTACTTTCATACGCCACTCCTGTTTACAGTATTTTACTAATAATATATTATATATATATTTCAAATTAATTGCAATATCTTTTTTGATTTTTGAACTAATGTCCGATAAGGGTGTGATAATGCCTCATAAATTGAGGTTTCATCATCAACAAGTCTTATCACACTATTTCCGATAACAATACCATCATCAATCATACCGCTGATAACAATACATTTTTTGTCATATTTTTTTGCAAGCTCTGCAATTCGGTAAACAAGCTTTCCCATAAATGTCTGGCTGTCAGTTCTGCCTTCTCCGGTTATTATTATATCAGCTTCACTGATTTTTTCTTCAAGACAGTATGCTTGTGAAAGAATATTAAATCCGCTTTTTATTATTCCTCCGTAAACCGAATATAATCCTCCGCAAAGTCCCCCCGCGGCTCCGGCACCCTTAACGCCGCTCAAATCAAACGGCAAAAAAGCAGCAAGTGTTTTCAAACCGTTATCAAGGTGTATAATGTCATTATCATCGGCGCCCTTTTGTTTTGCAAAAACATATGCGGCACCGTTTTTACCGTAATATTCGTTTTCAACATCGCAGGCATATGTAAAGTTAATTCCCTTTACAATATTTGCAAAGCCTGCACCGTAAATATTTTCGATATCTCTGCCGGAGGGCCGTGGGATTATTTCCCCGTAAATATCCCTGAAGCTTGCTCCGAGTGCCGACAATGCACCGGCGCCTCCGTCACTGCATCCGCTGCCGCCAAGACCGAGTATAATGTTTGAAAAACCCTTTGATACAGCAGATTTTATAAGCTCTCCCGTACCAAAGGAGGTTGCGCTCATAACATCCTTTTTTGTTTGAAGTCCGCTTGCTGTTGAGCATTCAATTATTGCCGTTTTGTCATATGTATAATAGTGAGCGTTTATTGCCCTGCCGTATATGTCAGTGCATCTGCTGTAAAGTATTTTAGCTTTGCAGGCGTTGGCTAAATATTTGCTGAAGCCTTCGCCTCCGTCAGAAAACGGCATACAGGTTATTTCATTGCCTGAAATCTCAATTCCCTCACTTATTGCACAGCACACCTGTTCTGATGTAAGCGTACCCTTAAAGCTGTCGGGAACAATCAGTATTTTCATTGATAATTCTCCTTTAACTTTTTCATATGCCTTCAATAATAATAACATACTATATATTAATTATCAATCTGCGTTTAATCCTTCGTTCGGTATTCATTAATCATTTTGACTATTGTGCTGCCGATAACTGCGCCCAAGGCAATACCGAGTCCCGATAAAACCGTTGATGCCGCATAATGGCTGAAAAGCTTTTTATCGGATTGAATTGCATAAAGCATTGTATAATAGATTGAGCTTCCGGGCAGGAGCGGAATTGCCGACGGCATAAGAATAACCGTAGTTGGTGTTTTTATCTTTCGTGCTGCAAGCTCACTGAAAAAGGCAAGGCACAGCATAGCAAGAAAGCAGGCGATAAAATCCCCGTAATACTGTGCAAGTATGCGTTCTGTTGCAGCTGTTATTGCGCTGCCCGCAAGCACATATATCAGGCTTTCACGAGGTGCTTTCATTGTAACGGCAAATGAAATTGTTCCGATTATGCATAAAATTATTTGGTTTATCATAATAAATTAAACAGGAGTAATGCTCCTGCGGTGCCAAACGCAATTCCAAGCGCAGATATAACGGAGTTGAAAAGCTCAATAAGTCCTGCTACCATATCGCCGCTCATCATATCACGCATTGCATTTACAACGGTAAGTCCGGGAACAAGCAGCATTATTGTGCCTGCAATTATTTTATCGGGATTTACATTTATGCCTATGATGTGAACAAGATGTGCAATAACCGCTCCCGAAAATGCGTCAATAAGATTTGAGCAAAAAACCGGCAATTCTGTTTTTTTATATCCCATATAGCTTATTATAAGTCCTATTATCCCGGAGAATAAACCGTCAATTATTCCTCCTCCGAAAAACATACAGAAAGAACAGGTTGCGCTGAAGGTTGCCGCAGCCGTGAAAAACGGACTGTAAAGCTTTGTTTGTGTAGCTTTAATTTCCTCATAATATTCAAAGCAAAGCCGCCGTGAAAGATTATTAAGCCTGTCAAGCTCCGCAAGGTCTGTTTGTTCATATTCGATTTTTCTTATTCCAATCAGCTTGCCGCTTTGTGCTATAATAAGCGAGGGTATCGCGAAAACCGTGCAGTCCTGATTATAAGCGTTATTGATTCGCTTTATGGTATCTTCCGCACGGTGTACCTCTCCGCCGCATTTAATTATATTCCGTCCTATATCAAGCGACAGTGAAAAAATTTCGTCATTGTTCATTTGAGCATCACATATATATTTTTAGATAATGTTTGTTCAATATGCATAAATTAAATTTATTTCAATAAACTATTGACAAGAAAAATAATTCTGCTATAATATATAGCACCGAGTAATATCGCGGGGTGGAGCAGTTGGTAGCTCGTCGGGCTCATAACCCGAAGGTCGTAGGTTCGAGTCCTACCCCCGCAACC
>CAZYDW010000028.1:0-18697 GCA_964646445.1 uncultured Bacteroides sp. | reverse complement strand
TTTTTATTGAAGTTCAAATAAAAATACAAACATTGTTTTGATAAAAATCAACAATTAACATTGCTAATAATGACATTAAATATCATTTGTATAAATAATAATAATGTTACTATAATACCGGTTTTTTTATTAGGATGATTATTTAATAACATAATAATCATACAAACAAAGGAGATTATAAAAAGAATTATATAAAAAAATAAATTCAATTTATTTGACATAGAAACTCACTCCCATCCTCATCATAATTATAAGATAAAGTGTTAACTCCGTCAACAAATACTTTTGTGAGATTTCCTTTAACATCATAGTCATACTCATAAATATCAAAGGTTTCCCTTTTCTTTTCGCCTGTTGAATAAACCTCACTTGTTACTCTGCCGTTGCCGGCATAGGTATAGTATGTGTTATTTTTTGTATTACCTGTTACTTGTATTTATTCTCCTTTTTTTTGAGATTTAAGTTGAATCAATCGAAACAGTCGATTTTTATATGAACTATATTATTCTCTGCATACAAGCAGATTTGCATAGATACTGCGCCGTCAGTCAATTCCCAATACTCTTTTCCACAGCTGGTGTATTGAATAACACTGTCGAATATATTTTCACTTATTACATTTTCAATTTCAGACAAAAAATGCTGTGACTCATTATCAGTCAATACATCGCTTTCATAGCATACAGAGCATAATTTGCCGTCATCAAAGCAATAATATGCTGTTAAGATATGAGCATGCAGCTTTCTTTTATATTTGAGTGTGGTTTGGTGCTCGCGCTTTTCTGTGTTTTCAGATTTGCCGATTTTTCGTATAACACTTGATATGCTTTCTGAAAAGAATATTTCATCTTCAATAATTGTATTATATTTGATAGATTTCTGATGTGGAAAACAGTTGAGAATTGACATAAACAAATTTCATCTCCATGACTTAGTTTTAGATAACATATAAGCAGTATGCTTAATAAAGATTTTAAACTATATTTTTTCTCCCTTGTATTTTAGATTTTGTCAAAATAAATCCAATGCTAAACTAACTTAATTTAATACAAAAATAAATATACTTTGCCTATCTATCGAAAAAATTGACCTAATTGTTGAAAATATTTTTAGTCAAAAAAACACCGACTGCATATCGCAATCGGTATAATTATTGATTATTCACTTTTTGGTATTGCGATTGTCACTTCAAAAAATTTATTTTTTTCATCATAACCCCAATCAAACATACCGTCATAGTGTTCTATTGTTCGCATTATGCTTTCAATTCCAAAGCCGTGCAGTTCTTTTTCTTTCTTGCTTGTCAAGAGCTTTTTATTTGATGTTATAGGAACTGAATCACAGCTATTCTGAATTTTAATTATTTCAAATAGTTCTTTAGTATATATGTCAACAGAAATTCTTTTAGATGTACTTTGCTCTGCAGACTCAACTGCATTGTCAAGTGCATTGTTCAGTATTGTTGACAAATCTGTATTATCTATATCCATCAAGTTAGCAGTTTTTACATTAAAGGTAATTTCAATATTTTTATTGGCACATAAAGTATTGTATTTATTTATAATTACATCAAGCGTTTTATTACCACTTAATGCAACGCTGCTATACTTATTGACAGTTCCATATAGCTTTGATATATATGAGCTTATTTCTGTATTGTCAGTCAAATTGCTTATTTGCTCTAAATGATTTTTAATATCATGGGTAAATATTTTCAAATCTTTATTGTTTTGTTCTAATATATCAAAGTATTGTTTTTCAATTTCTTCTTTTTGTTTTATAGACCTTAATTCGTAAAGTTCAGCTGCATTATTTATCGAATACTCGTAAATAAAAAATACAATGATATTTGAAATTAATAAGAATAGAGAGGCAATAGAACACAGGATATTAGCTGTATCCGTCAGTAAAGTTTCTATAGAAATATATCTAAATACAAAAAGAGAAAACACAGATGCAACAGGCATAATCATAAGTTGCCAGAATACAGATTTATTTTGCGTATTGATATTCTTTTTTGAAAATATGCGAATTAGAATTAAACAGATAAGATAATATGCCAATTTGCTTAATGTTATATCAAACATCTGTAAAGGAATTGATTCTTGATATGCATGAAAATCTTTATTTAGAAAAAGTGAAGTTAAAAATATAACACACCATTCACAAGACAGCATAATTACTAAAAGTAATATCGTATTGAAAAGAGCAGTGAAAAATCGGCACTCATACAACAACATAAATATAAGGCAGTATATAACAAATAATGCAATAAAATTCAATATTGTATTATTTGCATAATATAAGCCCAAAAGCAGTATGTGAGATAAAGATATTCCAAGAATAGTTTTCAATGTATTATATCTTCGTTTAAAAAATGAATTTGCATAATAGAAGATTATCAGACCTTCTGTAAAATACAATACAATATTAAAAATTGTCTGATAAACCGCCATAGCCTTCTCCCATAAAATTCATAAATTTCTTTTTAATTTCTGTCTGCTTTTTAGGTGCTATTGAAATAATGTGGTTGTTTTTTAATTGAACTTTATCTCGTTGAAACTTTTTCACAAAATTAAAATTAATAACATAACTGATGTGAGGTATTGCAAAATATGATGAAGTAAGATTTTCTTTGAAAAAGTCCATTTTTTCTCTTGCAATATACTGTTTTTCTACAGTATTTACATAAACGATTTTTCGCTTAACCTCAACATAAATAATATCATTTTTATGAATTGTTACTATACCATCATTTCGTGTTTTAAAAGTAATTTCGTTATTATTGATTAAACCTATTGCTTTGTCCATACCATCATATAATCTTTTGGCATCAATCGGTTTGACTATAAATCTTAGAACATTTAAATCCATAGCCTCATCTAAGTATTTATCATATGAGGTGATTATAAAAATTATTATGTAATTATTTGATGTTTTAAGTCTTTTCGCAACATCTGTTCCTTTTATATTGCCAATTTCGACATCCAAAAATGCAATATCATAGTGTGTAGTGCATTCAAGTAACTTTTGTGCATCAGTATAAGTATCAATTTCAAATGATAAACCTTTTTCAGATTCATATAATTCTATGTGTTTTTTTATATTATTAACATACAATTGTTCATCGTCACATATTAGTATTTTCATAAAACACCTCAAAAAAAAATACTCATTAAAGGTAAAAACCTATAATGAGTATAGCATTTTTTTAGCTGTTGTCAAATATTATTATTGTCATCTCTATGCATTACTGTTGTTTTTCAGCAAGTCATTAAGATATTGCTGTAATTTTTCAAGAACATTTTTATCAAGTGCGGGTTTGTTTTTCAAAGGATTTTTTATTTTGAGATTATCATATTTGAAAAATCCCATTGTGTGGAAAGCGAGAAGCTCATATTTTTCAAAATTAAACTGTGACACAAGCCTTGCATATTCTTCAATACTTTTTTCATTGTCATTAATGCCCGGCACAATAACCGTGCGAAGCCAAAGCCTTATACCCTTTTCAGTGCAGTATCTGCCTATTGCAACGAAGCTTTCAAGGCTGCCTCCTGTATATTTGCTATAGCTTATCTCATCAGCAAATTTCACATCAAGAATAACAAGCTCAGCGCCGTCAAGTGATTTTTTAACATCATCCGTAAGCGCGACACTGCCTGATGTATCAACTGCATAGTTAATACCCTCTTTTTTAAGGAGAACCCCTGTTTCATAAATAAAAGCAGCATTAATAAGCGGCTCTCCGCCTGAAAATGTAACGCCGCCGCCGTTTTTAAAATACGGTTTATACCTTTTTATCTTATTAACCAAATCACGGCTTTCCCAAACATTGCCTGATTTATACCATGTATCGGGATTGTGACAATAGGCGCATCTTAACGGACAGCCCGTAAAGAACACGGTATAGCGTATTCCGTCACCGTCAAGCGCCGCCATTGATTCAAATGAATGTATATCTGCTTTCATTTAATCATCACCTTTGTAGTATTTGTCATCGCACCAATTTAAAGGATTATTATTTATATACTCCCATATATTGAGATAGTCCGTTTCATTGCGTATAATATGGTCATAGTATGACCGCTGCCAGACCATTTCATCAGGATTTATTTTATGAATTTCCTTTGATGAATTCATTTTTAAATATCCGATAATATTTGAAATAACCGAATGATTTTTTCGTAGGGACAATTCACGAATTGTCCGCTCATTCAAATGATTTATTTCAATTAATAAATGAATATGGTTTGGCATAATAACATAATTTGATATGGTTACATTAAATCTCTTCGGAATTTCTTTTATTATATTATTAACAATCATACCATATTCCGACAATATTGTTTCGGGCAATTCGTGAATTGCCCCTACTGTACTCAATATGTGTTTTTTATCTTTTGTACATATCGTAATAAAATATGCACCGTTTTGACTGTAATCAAAATTTTTTAACCTGTTCGGTTTTCGCTTTTGCAATTCGTTATCCATATAATTAAAATAACACAAACCCCACTGAAATACAATGATTTCAATGGGTTATAAATTTAATCATCAGTAATTTCAAATAACTCATGTGGAACCTTCTGTTTTGGATTTAAAAATTCAGGTTTTGGTGGCGGAAGTTTATGCAAAGATTGCTTGGGTGACTATGGTGTTTTGCATTATTTAATATAACAGTTATATAAAAACGCCTATCACTGCGATAGGCGTTTTTGTTGTCTGATATTACATAGCTGTGTGGAAGGTTCTCGCGATAACCTCCTCCTGCTTTTCACGGGTAAGCTTATTGAAATTAACCGCATAGCCGCTTACACGGATTGTAAGCGACGGGTAAAGTGTCGGGTCGTTCATAGCAGCAATAAGCTTTTCACGATTAAGCACATTGACATTAAGGTGGTGTGCATCCTGTGCAAAATAGCCGTCAAGCATTGTTGTAAGGTGCTCAACCCTTTCATCATTATCCCTACCGAGAGTATCGGGAGTAATGGAAAAGGTATTTGAAATACCGTCCTGACAGCAGGCGTAATCAAGCTTTGCGACAGAGTTAAGTGAGGCAAGAGCACCCTCGCAATCTCTGCCGTGCATTGGATTTGCACCCGGAGCAAACGGCTCGCCTGCCTTTCTGCCGTCAGGTGTAGCGCCCGTTTTTTTGCCGTACATAACATTTGATGTAATGGTAAGAATTGAAAGCGTATGCTTTGCCCCGCGGTATGCAGGCGTTTTGCAAAGCTCCTTGTAAAAATACTCAATAATATCCTTACCTATCAAATCTGCTCTGTCATCGTCGTTGCCGTATTTCGGAAATTCACCTTCAATCCTGAAGTCGGTAATAACACCTCTTTCATCCTTAACAGGCGTAACCTTTGCGTGTTTAATTGCCGAAAGCGAGTCAATAACAACCGACATACCCGAAACACCGAATGCCATAAGTCTTTCAACATCAGTATCGTGAAGCGACATCATAAGCCTTTCATAGGCATATTTATCATGCATATAATGAATAACATTCATTGTGTTTACATAAAGCCTTGCCATCCATGAAAGATACTTTTTATATGCTGTAATTACTTTATCGTAGTCGAGTACACTTTCGTCAAACACTTCGCCTTCGGGAGCAATCTGCTCGGCGCCTATTTCATCCTTACCGCCGTTAAGCGCCATCAAAAGAACCTTGGCAAGATTACACCTTGCACCGAAGAACTGCATCTGCTTGCCTTCCTTCATAGCCGACACACAGCAGGCGATGGCATAGTCATCTCCGTACAGTCTTCTCATAACATCGTCATTTTCATATTGTATTGAATCGGTATCTATTGAAACCTGCGCGCAAAAGTCCTTAAAGCCCTGCGGCAAATGCTCTGACCAGAGAACAGTGATGTTAGGCTCTGCGGAAGCACCGAGATTATAAAGCGTTTGCAACACTCTGAAGGAGGTTTTAGAGCACATGGACTTGCCTTCACTCGTTACGCCTGCAAGCGCAAGAGTAACCCAAACGGGATCACCGGCGAAAAGCTCGTTATACTCCGCTGTGCGTAAATGACGCACAAGACGAAGCTTGATAACAAAATCATCAATAAGCTCCTGCGCACCTGTTTCATCAAGTGTACCCTCCGCCATATCTCTTTCGATATAGCAATCAATAAATTCAGCAATTCTGCCAATTGAGTTGGCGGCGCCGTTTTGCTCTTTTACTGCTCCGAGATAACCGAAATAAAGCCACTGAACAGCCTCCCTTGCATTTGAAGCGGGCTTTGAAATATCATAGCCGTAATCAAGCGCCATTGTTTTAAGCTGATTCATAAACTCAAGCTGCTTTGACAAATCCTCAAGCAGATGTATTGTTTCCTCGTCGAGAACATCAGAATCGCCGATTTTCTTTTTATCAAGCTTTTTCTGCTCAATAAGATAATCCATACCGTAAAGAGCTATACGCCTGTAATCGCCGATGATTCTTCCCCTTGCATAAGCGTCGGGCAAGCCTGTAAGAATACCTGCATGGCGTGCTTTTTTCATTGTATCGGTATAAGCCCTGAACACACCTGTGTTATGGGTTGTCCTGTAAATAAATTCATCCTTAACCTTGTCGGAAAGCTCATAACCGTAAGCGCGGCATGCCTGAATGGTATTTCTGTAGCCGGCAAACGGAGACACGCCCCTTTTAAGCGGTTCGTCAGTCTGTAAACCGACTATAATATCCCTTTGCTTATCAACATATCCCGGCTTGTGCGAAAGAATTGAAAGCACCTTGCTTGTATCAACATCAAGAACGCCGCCTTTTTCATTTTCTTTAATAAGCAGTTCTTTAACCTTTTCAAAAACAATTTTTGTTCTTTCGGTAGGACCTGTCAAAAATGACGCGTCGCCGTTATATGCCGTATAATTAAGCTTGATAAAATTACTTACATTTATTTCATCGCACCATACGCCCTCATTAAAATTTCTCCAAGCGTTCATTTTTATTCCTCCTTGTTTTATTGCAAAGTGCAGCATTCACTGCCGTTATCGTGAAAAATACCTATGCAAAGCTCGCAGCTTTCATAGCTGCACCTGCCGCAACCTGACAAGCTATATAAATCAAGCCTGCTCAAAATTTTCCGAAGTCAAATTTGAGGGCAATTTGATTTGCTCTGTTTGATAAATTCACGCTGTTATTTATTTCGCCGTAATTAATGTTTTAACGGCTGTTTTTATTATATTACATTATCGACATATGTCAATAATAAAAATAATGGTAACGGCATTTTTTATTTTTTGGTATTAAGGCATATAAAAACAAGGCTGTTTGTTTGACAGCCTTGTTTTTTTATTAAGTATTTTAATTAAGCCTGTGCAGGAGCACCTACAGGGCAAACACCCTCGCAAGCTCCGCATTCAATGCAAGTATCAGCGTCAATAACGAACTTACCGTCACCCTCCGAAATTGCACCTACAGGACATTCAGCAGCACATGCGCCGCAAGAAATACAATCATCTGAAATTGCGTATGCCATCAAAATACACCTCCCACATCAAACTTCTAAACATAATATAACAATAATGCCGACAAAAATCAAGCCATTTTTTAAATAAATATACAGTAAATTATTCCTTTATTACGATTACATCTTCTCTGTCGGCGATAACGGGCAGTCTTTCGGGGTTGTTGTCAAGCTGAATTTTGAGCTTGCCTGTCAAAACAGCAGAGTCAATGACAACTCCTCTGCCTTCCTTACAGTCAACCACACTGCCCTTTTTCGGTGTTATCCGATTAAGATATTCATATGAATTTTGCTCATATTTAAGACAGCACATCAATCTGCCGCATGTTCCGCTTATCTTCGCCGGAGCAAGCGACAAGCCCTGGTCCTTTGCCATTTTTATCGTTACGGAATGAAAGTCGTCTAAAAATGTTGAGCAGCAAAACGGTCTGCCGCATATACCGAGCCCGCCGAGCAATCTGCTTTCATCACGAACTCCTATCTGGCGAAGCTCAATCCTTGTGTGAAAATGCATTGCAAGATCCTTTACAAGCTCTCTGAAATCAACTCTGCCGTCAGCCGTAAAAAAGAAAATTATCTTGTTTCTGTCAAATGCATATTCAACATTTGTCAGGCTCATCTCAAGCTTATGCTCCTGAATTTTTTGCGCGCATATACGCATTGCGGCTTTTTCAAGCTCTTTGTTTTCCTCAAGGATTTTTAAATCTTCCGCATTTGCAATTCTTTTAACAGGTCTTAAAGGAGGGACAATCTCGCTGTCGTCAACCTCTCTTGTTCCGCTTTGCGCAAATCCGTTTTCAGTACCTTTGGCGGTTTCGACAATAAGCATCTGCCCTCTTTTTATATCAAGACCCTTAGGGTCAAAATAGTAGGTTTTGCCCGTGTCCTTAAAGCGAACACCAACAACCTTTGTCATTTATATGTATCCTCCGATTCTATTTACCTACGGCGCTCATAAGCCCATAGCATAATTTTGTAATTAAAACGGCATTATTTGAATTCATAAGTGCCGTCAATTTAAGTTTATCACAAACATCAATTAAGTCAATAAGTTTTTTCGCGGTGAATTTCTTGCTGAGCTTCTGCGCCGTATCCGGTCTTCCCGAAACAGAAGCTGCTTTGCCGAAAAGCAGGGCGTCACGAAAAATATTTTTAAGAAAATCACAGGCAAACAAAACAGCCTGTCTGTCCTTTTGAAAAACGGCGCATTGGCAAATAAGCTCATATTCATTTGCACCGATAAGTGCCGTACACATATCACAGCAGACATCGCAAAGCCGTGCTGTTTTATCATCATTAAGATTTTCAAGCGCCTTTCCGATATTGCCGTTAAACGCTTCGATAAGCGACCTTGCACTGTTAAAATCGATGCTGCCCTTATCTGTGATATAAGCAGCGCCCTTGTCGGTGTCAACCCCCTCAAGGCTAATTACTACAGACCTTGAAAGAACGGTCTTAAGCATAAGACTTTTCGATTTTGCAGTTAAAATAAAAACGGCATATGACGGCGGCTCCTCAAGAATTTTAAGCAAGGCGTTCTGTGCCGACGCGCTCATACAGTCGGCATTGCCGAGTATGTAAATCTTATGGTCAGCCTCATTCGGCTTAATATAAGCATCGTTTATTACATTCCTGACAACATCAACATGAAATGAGTTTACCGCGCCGGGTGCACTGTATTCAAATATATCGGGATGTATGCCTGAAAGTGCCTTTCTGCACTGTGCGCAGCTCATACAGGGCGTTTCTTCACTGCGGCAAACAAGAGCCGCGGCAAGCTGACGGGCAAGAGTTCTTTTGCCTAATCCTGCTTCGCCCTCGATTATCACTGCATGCGGGAAATGCCCGGAGTCAACAAGAACCCCAAGCTGATTAATAACTCTTTCATTCCCGATAAAGTTCAGTTCCTTCATAAATTACAGCTTTCTGAAATTTTCAACATTAACAACAAATGCCACAGCACCGTTTTCCTCAACATCCACGGGCTTTTTTAAAAGTGAGCCTTCAACTGTGCTTTCAACGCCTTTTTTCTTGATTATGCGTTTGGTTACATTGTCTTTTATGATACTGAAAAGCTTTTCTACATTTTCATCCTTAACACCGAAAAGAACAGTTGTCTGACCGTCGCGAAGGAATTGACCTTCGGTTGAAATCTTTGTAGAGAAAAAACCTTCTGCGCTTGTAGCTGCAAGAACCTTAACCAAATCCTTATTTGAAACTATCGCGATAACTAATTTCATTAAATCACCCTTATAACAATATTAATTCGCTCCTCACATCATTCTTGCACATTTATTATACATTAACAGGAACTATAATTCAACACTTGTCGATTTATATTAAAACAAAATTTACAATTAACCTATAACCAAGCCGAGCGCGACAATAACGGGCATTGTAATGATTGAAAGCAGAGATGACTGCGCTGCAAGCTCACAGCCGAGCGCCGTGTCATTGTCATATTTGGCCGCATACATTGCCGTGTTGGTGGCAGTGGGGGCAGACGCCGAAATAAGCATGGCGGTAAGAAGATTCCCTCTGACCTTAAAAACATAAAAAATACCGAGCATACAAAGCGGTATAACTGCAAGTCTTAACAGTGATGAAAGATAAATCCTGCCCTTTGAAAACATTGATTTGAAGCTTGAGTTTGCAAGGAATGTTCCAAACACAATCATCGCAAGCGGCGAGTTGCAGTTGCCTACAAGCTCCATGGGATATGAAATAAAATATGGAATGTCAAGCTGTAAAAGGAAAAGCGGAAGACCTATAATAACCGACATTGAGCCGGGATTGAAAATAAGCTTTTTTAAATCGATTTTTGCCTCATGCCCCGAAATTTCATAAATGCCTACTGTAAATGCAACTATATTGAACACGGCAACATAAACAGAACAGTAGAATATGCCCTCGCTTCCTATAACGCTTTTGGCAAGCGGCAATGCGAGAAATGCGGCATTTGAAAGCATCGTGGCATAATGATAAATCCCCTGCTCTCTGAGGGAGCCTTTTCTGAAAACAAGCCTTGCAATCACATATCCGACAATATGCGTAGCAAAGGAGCATACAAAAGCAATAAGAATACCCTTTATATGCTCCTGAGAATATTCCATATTTATAAAAGTATTTATTATTGCTATAGGCAAAATAACATTAAAAAGGAGGTCTATAAGCCTTTTGCCGTCGCTCTTTTTAAATACACCTATTTTGTCAGTAACAAATCCTATGCCTGCAATCAGATAAAGAATAAGCACCTGAACTGCAATAGTTTTTACATTACTAAAAAACAATTTAATTTTCCTTTATTGCGTTATTTCTTTTATTTATATCCAGTGTTAATACACAGGCAAATATGCCCGACATAATGTAGGCTGTTGAGGTAAAATCCTTTTCATACAAAAGCGAAGCGTTACCCGTGATTATCATAAGCGCCCTCGGTACAACAAGCACCGTTGAAAACGCCATAAGCATTATTGACGAAAAAACGAATGTTTTTGCAGCAGCAAAATTTTGTTTGTCAACTGCCGATATAAAATTAAGCCAAAAGCACATTGAAAAAATCAATGTTCCAAGCTCAATAATGCTTTCAATACCGCTTAAGGCATAAACTATTTTGGTCATGATTACACACAGCCGTGAAAATCCCCAGGCAAGCGGTAAAAAATGAAGGACGGTAAAATTGCGAAAATCATAGCCTGAGCTTTTTACGGTAAGCATAAAGGTGAATATATAGAAGCTGCTCATAAGAGCAAGCAGGCCCGATATAATGAGCGGTATGACATATGTATATTCAACATAGGAAACACTGTCGAAATAGATGCAGCAGTTATAACACTGGTGAATATAATCAACAAAAAATCCAAGCATAAGCAGGAATGAAGCCATTAATATTTTTTTGTTCTTATTTTCAAAATCAAATGTTTTTACTTTAATATCATCAAATCCGGCGTATATAACCGCAAAGCCCAAGGTAAGAGCAAGCAAAGAATATATAATCAATGATGTGCCGCTGCTTCCCGTTACAAGGCCGGTATCACTGTCAGTAAGCTTAAAAAGCTGAAAAAAGCGCAAAGCACAAGCAGCAATTACCGTTATGATTATTAAAAAAACGGATAACCTTGCTCTTGTCCTTTGCACTTTCAATTCTCCTTAATATTATTTTCTGTCAGCTATATCAATAAATTTTTTCGGGTACGAAACGCTTTTATATGCAGGGCGCATTATTCTTCCCCCGGATATAAGCTCCTCAAGCCTGTGCGCGCACCAGCCGGCAATCCTTGCGGTTGCAAAAAGAGGCGTAAACAAATCCACGGGAATACCGAGCACCTTATAAACCAAGCCCGAATAAAGGTCAACATTTGCGCACATTGCTTTATCAATACCCCTGACATCTGTAAAAACTTCCGGGGTTAAAAGCTCAATATTTTCAAGTGTTTTAAATTCCTTTTCAAAGCCTTTTTCATATGCAAGCTTTTTAGCGCTTTGCTTGAGTATCAAAGCGCGGGGGTCGCTCAGCGTATAAACGGCGTGCCCCATACCGTAAATAAGCCCTGAACCGTCGCCTGCTTCCTTATTGAGTATTTTAACAAGATAATCCTTAACCTGACCGGGATCGGTTGAATCGGGAAGTGACGACATAATTTCATCCATCTGGTTTGAAACCCGAATATTTGCACCGCCGTGTCTCGGGCCTTTTAATGAGCCGAGGCCGGCGGCGATTGCGGAATATGTATCTGTTCCGCTTGATGTAAGCACTCTTGTGGAAAAGGTTGAGTTATTTCCGCCGCCGTGATCCGCGTGAAGCATAAGGCATATATCAAGCAGCTTTGCCTCCTCGCGTGTGAATTTTTCATCAACTCTAAGCTGATTTAAAATATACTCTGCCGTTGACTGCTCTTTTTTTATGGGATGCAGGAACATTGTTTTATTATAAAACGCACGGCGCTTAACCTGATATGCATTGTTCATAATAGTCGGCATCTGCGAAATAAGCTGAAGCGACTGACGCAGAACATTTGGTATGGAAATATCGTCGGGGTTCTCATCAAACGAATACAGATTCATAACACAGCGTGCCATTTTATTCATAATATCCTTTGATGCATGTTTCATAATCACATCTTCAACAAATTCATCGGGAAGGGCACGGCACTCCGCAATAACCTCACGCAAAGAAACAAGCTGACTTTCGGTGGGCAGCTCGCCGAATAAAAGGAGCCATACAACCTCCTCATATCCGAATCTGTCGTTATTTATACATGATTTGACTATATCGTTAATATCATAGCCGCGATACGAAAGCTTACCGTCTTTGGGAACCCTCTCGCCGTCTAAAATATAATATCCCTCAACCGAGCATATTCTTGTAAGGCCTGCCATAACGCCGGTTCCGTCGCTGTTACGAAGTCCTCTTTTAACCTGATATTTTTCAAAATCCTTTGCCCTTATCGAGTTATTTTTGTCAAGCTCACAGCATAAATTTGAAAGGGCATCCATAGAGATAGGGGAAATATAATAATTGTTAGGCATAATTTTCTCCTTTCTTAATATTAACATTAAGATAATATTATACATTTTATTTTAAATAAAGTCAAGGAGATGAGATTTTGAAAAAAGCCCTTATTACATATGCCGTGATTTTTGCTTTAACAATAGCTGTGCCCGCACTTGTTTGCTTTGCTGTAGAAAAGCAAAGTACAAATCAGGAGCTTATAAATATATTCAGGCAAAATATCAGTTTACTTGACTGTTATCGCTGATTTTTTTCAAGGAAGCGTCGGAGCTTACGGTATATTTGACCGAGCTGAAATATGATTTCCAATCATCCGAAAGCAAATCATATGCCTCAGGGCAATCCCTTGCAAGATATTCACCCACTCTTAAACAGTCGCTTGAATTTGAGCGGCACGCGTAAAATGCTTTTCGGCAAAGCAGATTTATTTTATTTTCAACATTCCTGCTGATTTCTTCAAGGCTGTTATAGTCAAGACTGAACGCCACACCGTTTTCGATTTCATTTATCACATATTCGGCATATATCCGCGTTTTAAAATACACCTCTCCGTTTTTAATATAAGTGCTGTTTACTGTTTTAGGGTTGTAAATTTCTACGCCCACCCTTCCGAGCTTATCACTTTGAAATTCAACAAAACAGTTGTCAATTTTCCCCTGAACAAAAAGAAGCCCGGCGGTTTCGTCCGCATCGGTTGTATAAACAAGCTTTCCGCCGTTGAATATACCTATACCGACAGTTGTTACATTGTCACGGTCATCGCTTTTTTCAAGCATAGGCATATATATATCGCTTGTTTTATCGGAATAAAGATTAAGCACATCATTAATTGTCACATATGCCGAGGTTCCTGATTTCTCTCCGTTATCAAGAAGGCTTACAATGTTCTCGCAAGGTATATGACTGTCGTTTTCAGCACTTGAAATTATTTCATTTGCCTTGCCTTTTGCGGCACAAACAATGACATCCACCCGTGAATCCGTTGAGCGCAGAAAATAGTCGAGGTGTTCGTTAATGCCCTCTTTATATATATCAGAGCCGAAAACTATAAGATTGTTATGACCTAAGAATACTTTTTTTGACAGATTGTTTGAAAGATTTGAAATCGCGTCAAAAACGCTTTTTCCGCTTTCGTCGGTATTGATGGTCATATTGCCGGACGGCGCCTCCCCGCCTGATATAATATCGGCCTTCAGTGTCTGAACACATATGCTTACACCTTCGCCGTCAGTGTCAATGCCAAGCCCCTCAACTACCATTAAATCTTTAAGATGAGTTGTACTGCCGCAGCCTGTAAAGCACATAGCAATCATAAAAATGCAGAAAATAATTTTAAAATTTTTCAATAAGCTCATCTCCGAGATTTCTCTTTTTAAATATCAGCGATAAAAGAGGGACAGCAACGCAAAACACACAGTAAGGCACAAGATATACCGGCAGCGGCATTGTGCTTAATCTGACCGAATTTGAGAAAATTATTGAAACAACCATAGTAAGCGCCGCGCACAATATGAATTTAATATTCTTTTTTCCGCCCTTAAATGAAATACCCGCACAATAAATAAGAATAACTGATTTAACAAAAACACCGAGTATCCAAAATGACATATGCAGAATATCAAGCTTTTCAAACATTCCGATTTTTGCAAGCTGAAAAAGCGAAAAGGTCGGATATGCCTGAATTGATGCGCTGTCACCCATCACGGCAAGTATCATAAGGATAAGCAGAAAAATCGTTAGAAACGCTGCCGTTACCGAAAATACATACGGCTTGACGGCACTACCGTTGATTTTGTTTTTAAGGCACAGCAAAATAATTACCTCAAATGAATTAGATGTTATATATAATATATTTTTCAGTATATCTCCCGTTTCGTTTACAATAACGGGGTAAAGATTAATTTCCTCATAATTTTTAACATTCAAAATAAGCACGGCAAATACCGCGGCAATAAGTAGCAAAAAGCTAAATGCAGAAAATCTGCTTATCCCCTCAATACCGAGATACGCACCGTAAAAAGCACAAACTGTAACAAGCACGCAAAAAAGACTTGCGCTTGCATTCGGATTAAGGGTCGTTGATGCGAAATAGGCAAATCTGCTTATATTTATCCCCGCAAGAAAAATAAAATAAGCCGCATAAAACAATCCGACCCATTTAATATCAAACGGGTTTTTATTGTATTTGCAGCAGTACAGCGCAGGCAGCGCGGCTGTAAGCGTAAGCCCCATTGACGCAGCAATGCTTATAAGGATATCTGTTTTCAGCTTGCCGGATGAAACCGCCTGAATATTGGTAAGGCTTACAACTATACGGCTTATATAAAGGATATAAAATATACTTATGGGGGCAATCTTATCTCTCTTTGCTGTTATCAATATTCGCACCTCTCAGTTTGTTCACACGCACCTTGCGTTTTGACAGCCTTTTCCATGTTTCGCGGTAGAATATATCGCCGAGGGAATGTCTGTCAAGAGGAGATATAGGCGATGATAACGGCACACCGAACGGATTAAGCGAGCAGATATTTATAAACACCATACCTGCGCCGAGTATAATTCCGTACATTCCCGTAAATCCGCCTACTATTATAAACAAAAGACGCAGCACCGAAACGCTCTCGTAAAGCGGATACACAACATATGATGATATTGCGGTCATGGCGATTACAACCAGCATCGGAGCGCCTATCAGTCCTGCGGTAACAGTGGTTTCGCCGATAACAATGCCGCCTATAATTGATACGGCGTGGCCTATGCTTTGCGGCAGGCGCAGTCCTGCTTCACGCATTATTTCATATAAAATGAGCAGCATTACAGCTTCCGTCATAAGAGAGAACGGCGTAGTTACCTCCTCAGATGCAATAGTGATAAGAAGATTTGTCGGTATAAGCTCCTGATGAAAGGTGCCGACTGCAACATACAGTCCCGGCAAAAACACCGATATAATGAAGCTGAAATATTTTAAAAAGCGTATAAAGCCGCTGTAAAACGGAGGATTGTCATAATCATCAACCGACTGAAAATTATCGCTGAACAGATACGGCAGAAAAATGGCAAACGGCGTTCCCTCAACCATTATTACTACCCTGCCCTCAAGAAGCTTTGATGCCGCCACATCAGGGCGCTCCGTATTTCCGACGCATGAAAAAAACGATTTAATATCCGTATCGACAAACGGTACAAGCTCTCCATAGTCAATAACCGTATTAAGATGTGCCGCCTTGAGTCTTTGCTCTACCTCACGCACAAGCTTCTCATCTGCGCGGTTATCAATATACGAAATGACCACCGGCGTATCAGCTGCAGTGCCGAGCTTTATCTGCTTGAATTTGAGATGATGTGTTTTAAGTCTTTTTCTCAATAATGCCTTATTATCATTCAGCGCTTCTATAAAACATTCCTTTGCGCCCTTAACATTATTTTCATTTGACGGCTCATCAACCGACCTTCGTGCCCAACCCTGTATTCCAAACGCAAGCGCCCGGTTGCTGCCGTTAAGCACAAACACGCAAAAACCGCTCATCAGATAATAATAACAATCATCAAAGGTGTTTGCCTCGTTAAGCTCTACAGAGTTGACAACGCTCAGTTTAATCTGTTCAAACAAATCCTCATTATTGTCATATTCAGGCCTTCGTTCAAGTATAGGCGAAACAACCATCTGCGAAAGCTGCAGCGAATCCACAAGACCGTCCATCACGCAGAAAAAGCATTTCTGATTGCAGGCAACCGCCTCTCTTAATAAAAAATCCGAGCAATCCTTAAAATCATTCTCAAATCTTTTTTTATTGTCATCATAAAAAAAGCTCAAATTTTCCATAATACCACCAAGGTTAATTTTTGTAAAAAGACCGTAATTATTCACTTAAAATAATATTAACCGAAAATAAGAGCACAATATAAACGGTGAATTTTATGGCAAACAATTTTATAAGAGCTGTGATAATATATTTTTTCATTATACTTGCAGTCAGGCTTATGGGCAAAAGACAGGTAGGTGAACTAAAGCCGCACGAGCTTGTTATAACTATTCTTTTAAGCGCGGTAGCGGTTATTCCGCTTGAAGAAAATTCAATGCCGCTTGCAAACTGTCTTGTTCCGATATTGCTTTTCATAAGCCTTGAAATTATTGTGTCGGTGTTGTCAATGAAAAGCCTTTGGTTCAGGAACTTAATTCAGGGCAGACCGATATTCATAATACGCAAGGGAAAGCTCGACCAAAAAAAGCTGAAGGAAATGCGTTTTACCGTTGACGATGTTGTTGATGCGTTAAGACAAAAGGATATTTTTGATATGTCGGAGGTTGAGGATGCAATAATCGAAACAAACGGAACAATAACAGTCCTTCAAAAAGCGCAGTATAAGCCGCTTACGCCAAATGATGTAAAGCTTGATGTGACGGAAAAAGGAATGCCGGTAACGATTGTTATGGACGGAAAACCCGTAAATGAATATTTTAATGAATATAAAATTAAAGACAGCGAAATTGAACTTGTAATGCAAAATGTAAATAAAAATATTGACAAAATACTGCTGCTTACGATTGATGATAACGGCAATACTTTTTTAATTGAAAAGGAGAACAGGCATTGAAAAGACTATATGCGGCAATTACCTTTTTGATTATAGCAATTTCACTTTGCGTTTTTGAGCAATACACCGTTGAAAAAACTTATAACGATACTACCGAAATGATTAATAACGCTATTGAATTTAATGAAAGAAATGATTATGAGAGCACTGTCAGGGAATGTGAAAGGCTGGCAGAATACTGGAACGGAAAATACCCATGCCTTACCGCAATGATTGACCACGGCTCACTTGATGACGCCGCAATAACAATCGCGTCACTTAAGGATTTGGCAAGAAATAAAAGTGACGAGCTTGAAACCGAGCTGATAAATGCAAAAAGCCAAATTAAATCGATAAGGGATAATCAAAAAATAACCTTCGGCAATATTTTTTAGCAGGAAAGCGGCGTAAAAAGCGCTGCTTTATCTCTTTAAACAAGGTGGAATTATTTTTCTCATACTGCTTCAAAAACTCGGAATAAAGCCAAAAATAAAAGGGCTGTGAGACGCGCGTTTAAATCGTTACGCGTTTTTCACAGTCCCTTTTCGCATATATTAATAAAGCTTTTCTCCGGCTTCAATCGCCATTATCTGATTAACCCTTTTTTGGTGCCTGCCGCCCTCAAATTCAGTATTCAGGAAAACATCGACAAGCTCTGCCGCAAGTCCTTTGCCGATTACACGCTCCCCCATACAAAGCACATTTGCATCATTATGGGCCCTTGTATATTTTGCACTGAAATAATCGGAGCAGCAGCATGCCCTTATACCCTTAACCTTGTTAGCTGCCATAGATATTCCGACGCCTGTTCCGCAGCAAAGAACAGCCTTTTCACACTCACCCGAAACAACCTTGTCACACGCCTTTTGTGCAGAAACGGCATAATCAAATCTTTCGGGAGTATAACAGCCGACATCTATGTAATCAATATTTTTTTCATCTAAATACTTTTTTATTTCCTCTTTAAGCGGAAATCCCGCGTGGTCTGAACCAATAGCTATCATAATATATTCTCCTTTGCTATAGGCATTGCCAGAGGTTCGTCCCAGCAGTGACCTGTATCATATGCAATAATATCTTTCTTTAATAATCTATAAACCAAAGCTTTCGCCATTGGACCGGCAGATAT
>CAZYDW010000027.1:0-19862 GCA_964646445.1 uncultured Bacteroides sp. | reverse complement strand
ATCGTTCGCAGGCCCCATTTCAAGCGAGCTTGATGGAGCGCTGCTCTGATTTAAAGGAAGGATGTTGGCGATGAATAAAAAATCATTTAAAAAAGGCATTCATCTGTTTGAGGGTAAGGAGCTTTCAAAGGACTGTCAGATAAAGACCATAGCCGCAAGTGACGAAATGGTTTATCCTTTAAAACAGCATATTGGTGCTCCTGCAAATACAGTTGTAAATCAAGGCGACAGAGTGCTCAAGGGGCAAATGCTTGCAGAAGCGGACGGCTTAATTTCCTGCGCGGTACATTCGTCTGTTTCGGGCACAGTTAAGGCTGTTGAAAAAAGAACCCTCACAGACGGAACTCGTGAGGATTGTATTATAGTTGAAAATGACGGGCTTGACGAGGCGGTTTCAGGCTTCGGCGACGACAGATTACTTGAAGACCTTAGTGCCGATGAAACGGCTGACATTATAAAAAACGCGGGCATTGTCGGACTCGGAGGCGCAGGCTTTCCTACGGCTGTAAAGCTCACGCCTAAAAATATTAACGACATTGATACCTTGATTATTAACGGCTGTGAATGTGAGCCTTATCTTACGAACGATTACAGACTTATGATAGAGCGCAGTGATGAAATTTTGAAGGGCGTAAAGGCGGTGCTGAAGCTTTTGCCTAATGCGAAGGCAGTGATAGGAATTGAAGATAATAAGCCGGACGCAGTGAAGCTGATGTCTGACAAGTGCCAAAACAGCAATATAAGCGTAACGGCACTTAAAACAAAATATCCGCAGGGAGGCGAGCGTCAGCTTATTTATGCATTAACAGGAAGAAAAATCAGCTCAAGAATGCTGCCTGCCGATAAGGGAGTTATTGTAATCAACACTGCGACCTGCTTTGCAATTTATGAGGCGGTTTATAAAAGAATGCCTTTGATTCACAGGGTTATGACAGTTACGGGAGAAGGAGTGATTTCGCCCTGCAATCTTGATGTTATGCTTGGCGTAAGCCATTCATATGTGCTCAAAGCAGCAGGAGGCTCAAATGAGGATGTTGTAAAATTCATTTCGGGCGGTCCTATGACGGGTATGGCTATGAGCACGCTTGATGTGCCTGTAGTTAAAACATCATCATCAATCCTTGCTTTTACAAAGGATGATGTTTCGGCGCTCGGGCAGTCGGTCTGTATCCACTGCGGAAAATGTGTTTCATCCTGTCCCGAACTTCTGATACCTCAAATGATGGCTAAATCAGTTAAGTCTGAAAATTATGAAGGCTTTGAAAAGCTCGGCGGTATGGAATGTATTGAGTGCGGCTGCTGCACCTTTGTATGTCCGGCCAAAATTCCGCTTACACAGCTTTTTAAGCACGGTAAAGCCGCCGTTAAGACAATGAATTTGAATAAATGAGGAGTGAAGATAATTATGTATAATGTTTCGGTATCTCCGCATGTGAGATCGCAAAATACAACGAAAGCAATTATGAGAGATGTGGTTATAGCTATGCTTCCTATACTTGCGTTCGGTGTTTATCATTTCGGACTCGGCGCACTTAAGGTAATAGCTGTATGTGCCGTGACAAGTGTTCTTGCTGAGCTTATATTTGAACTGCTTGCTAAAAAACCGATTACTGTTTTTGATTACAGTGCGCTTGTTACGGGCCTTATACTTGCAATTAATCTTCCCTCAACGGCTTCCTGGTGGATGTGCGTTATCGGCAGCTTGTTTGCAATAATTGTTGTTAAAATGCTTTTCGGGGGCTTGGGGCAGAATTTTATGAACCCCGCGCTTGCCGCAAGATGCTTTCTTTTAATATCCTTCACATCAAGGATGAACGATTTTTCGATTGACGGCGTGTCAGCTGCAACTCCGCTTGTACAGCTTACATCGACAGGAACGCCTAATCTGCTGACGCTTTTTTTCGGATATCATGCAGGCTGTATCGGCGAGGTTTCGGCTTTTGCCGTTCTTATCGGCGGCTTGTATCTCATTGTTAAAAAGGTTATTACTCCGAGAATACCGTTTACATATATTGCCTCAACGCTTGTGTTTATCTGTATGATAAATGCAATAATGGGGAATGATATTTCGGCAGGCTATGTTGCAGGCGAGCTCCTTTCAGGCGGTTTGCTTGTCGGTGCATTCTTTATGGCAACCGATTATGTTACAAGTCCGATTACCGCAAAGGGACAGATTGTTTACGGCATAATCCTCGGCTTGCTCACAGCACTTTTCAGAATTGTCGGCTCATCGGCAGAGGGTGTTTCATATGCAATTATTATTACAAATCTTCTTGTTCCCGTAATTGAAAAAATTACGGTTCCCAAGCCCTTTGGCTGTGAAAAAACAAGGGAGGTTAAGAACTAATGAGTGAAAATAGCGAAAAAAAATCAAATATTTTTGTAAACACAATTGTTATCGTTGCGGTTACATTGGTTGCGGTTCTTGCACTTTCGGTTGTCAACCAAATAACAAGGGAGCCTATTGCACAGGCGGAAATCAATGCAAGGGCAGAGATTTATTCTGCAGTTTATCCGAATGCCGCAGGCTTTGCCGAAATTGATAACAGCGACGCGTTGCTTGAAGCTTCAGCCGAGCTTCTTTCGGGTGCAGGTTATGACGGCTGTTGTATTAATGATGCACTTGCCGTAACCGATTCAAACGGCGATGTAGAAGGATATGTTATTGCAGCAACATCTCCAAACGGCTATGGCGGCGATATTCAGGTTGCAATAGGTATTTGCGGCGGAAAGCTTACGGGCTTTGATGTTGTTTCACAAAACGAAACAGCAGGTCTCGGCTCAAAATGTACGGAAAGTGATTTTAAAGCTCAGTTTGCAGGCAAGGCTGCCACGGAGCTTGAATATACAAAAACAGGTGCAAGCGCCGATAATCAGATAGACGCAATCAGCGGCGCAACCGTTACAACAAAAGCTGTTCTTGCAGCCGTCAACAGTGCCGTCAGCTATTATAATATGGTATTGAATTAAAAGGGGAGTGATACATATGAAAGCCATACTTGAAAGATTATATAATGGTATTATTAAAGAAAATCCCACATTTGTTCTTATGCTCGGTATGTGTCCTACCCTTGCGGTAACCACGGGCGCAAAGAACGGTCTGGGTATGGGACTTGCAACAACTGCCGTTCTTATTATGTCAAACCTGCTTATATCACTTTTGAGAAAAATCATACCAAACGGTGTGAGAGTTCCTGTTTATATAATAATTATAGCGTCCTTTGTAACCGTTGTTGAGATGCTTATGCATGCTTATGCGACAGAGCTTTATAATAATCTCGGTATTTTTATTCCGCTTATTGTTGTGAACTGCATTATACTCGGCAGGGCTGAAACATATGCGTCAAAGAACAATGCCGTGCTTTCAGCCTTCGACGGTCTGGGCATAGGGCTTGGCTTTACATTGGGACTCACTGTTATCGGTATTGTCAGAGAGCTTATCGGAAGCGGTGCAATATTCGGCAGGCAGATTTTGCCTGACAGCTATGAGCCGGTTTCAATATTTATACTTGCTCCGGGAGCTTTCTTTGTTCTTTCAATTCTTTGCGCAATTCAAAACAAGCTCAGGTCCAAGAACACAGACAGTCATATAAAATGTTCGGGAAAATGCAAGGGCTGTGAGCTGGCGGAAAAGGAGGCTGAGGGATAATGGCAAAAACTTTATTTTTGGTTCTCATAACGACAGCGCTTATCAACAATGTTGTATTAAGCCAATTCCTCGGTATATGTCCTTTTCTCGGTGTTTCAAAAAACATTAAAACAGCAGCAGGGATGGGAGGAGCCGTTATATTTGTAATAACGCTTTCATCCGCTGTTGCAAATTTGCTTTACACATATGTGCTTGAAAAGCTGAACCTTACTTATTTAAAAACAATCGTATTTATTATGGTTATCGCTTTTCTTGTTCAGCTTGTTGAGCTGTTTTTAAAAAAAGCAGTGCCGCCGCTTTATAAAAGTCTTGGTGTTTATTTACCGCTTATAACAACAAACTGTGCTGTTCTCGGTACGGCTCTTACAAATGTTCAGGCACAAAATGATTTTGTAACAAGTGTTGTAACGGGTTTAGGCACATCGGTCGGTTTTTGCATTGCCATTGTTATTATGGCGGGCGTTCGTGAAAAGACAGAAAAAAATGATTTCCCGAAATCGTTTGGGGGAACACCTGCTGTTCTTATGACCGCGTGCCTTATGTCGATTGCTTTTTACGGCTTTAATGCATTTGCGTAAAAGGGAGAGCGGATATGAATATTAACGAAATTGTTATTGCTGTAGTAACTTTATGTGTTATTGCATTTATAATCGGCATTGTATTAAGCATTGCAGAAAAAATTTTTCATATAGATATTAATGAAAAGGAAGTTAAAATCAGAGAGGCTTTGCCGGGCAGTAACTGCGGCGGCTGCGGCTATGCAGGCTGTGACAGTCTTGCAAAGGCGATTGCAAACGGTAATGCACCTGCCTCTGCCTGTCCCGTGGGAGGCAAAACAGTCGCTGAAAAAATTGCTGAGATTACGGGAGCGGAGCTTGGAGATATCGAACGCAGGGTTGCATATGTAAAATGTGACGGTAACTGCGAAAAGCGTGAAAGCGATTATAATTATTTCGGTGTTGACAGCTGCCTTTATGCCGCGAAAATGCCGGGCTCAAGCCCATATTCGTGCAAATTCGGCTGCCTTGGCTTTGGCTCCTGCGCAAAGGCTTGTCCGCAAAGAGCTATAAGAATTATAGATAAAAAGGCAGTCGTTGACGAAAGTCTTTGTATTGCCTGCGGAAAGTGCCTGAGGACCTGTCCTCACAAACTGATAGAGCTTGTTCCCGCTGATTGCACATACCGTGTTCAGTGCTCATCATTTTCAAAGGGCAAAGATGTTTCAACCGCCTGCACAGCGGGCTGTATTGCCTGCGGCATATGTTCAAAGGTCTGCCCGAGCGGTGCTGTTGTGTTTGAAAACAATATTGCAAAAATTGATTATTCAAAGTGCAGCAAGTGCGGTCTGTGCGAGAAAAAATGTCCGAGAAAAATCATTAAAATCTATCAATAAAATATATTGACAAAATATTGACAATCATTGATATTTGCGTTATCATAATGTCAGTACTTTTAAGTATAATTTAATTTAAGGAGTAATTTTTATGACAAAGATGAAAAAAGTTTTTGCTGTCGGTCTTGCATCAGTGCTTGCTGTGTCATTTGCCGCCTGCAGCAACGGTGCATCATCGAATGACAGCGGCGAAGCCGCAACGGTAAAAACAGGTCTTGCAGTTGTAAGCTCTGTTTCCGATGTTGAGGAAACAACGCTCACTATTGATTCTGTTGCTGCTGCCGTACTTGTCGATGCTGACGGAAAAATAGTTCAGATAAAAATCGACGAGGCGCAGACTCAGCCTGATCTCACTGTTGATGACGGTAATGTAACTGACCTTCGCACCAAGCTTGAAAAGCAGGATGATTATGCAATGAAGAGCGCATCTCCTATCGGCAAGGAATGGTATGAGCAGGCTAATGCATTTGAAACGTGGGCAGTCGGCAAAACCGCTGACGAGGTTCAGGCAGGCATCGGCGATGACGGTTATCCTACAGACGCTGACCTTTCGGCAGGCTGCACAATCAATGCATCGGGCTTTGCTGCGGCTGTAGCAAACGCTGTTTCGGGCGCGCAGGCTCTCGGCGCCGTATCAACAGATACGCTTAAGCTGTCACTTGAAACTGAAAAGAATTATGAGAGCGACAAAACAAATCTTCAGTATGATTCAAACTATGCTGCCGTTACACTTGACGCTGACGGAAAAATCACATCATGCCTGATTGATGCTTCACAGGCTAAATGTACAATAGAGGACGGCAAGTTTACAGTTGCAGACGGCACATTTGCTTCAAAGAAAGAGCTTAAGGATGATTATGCAATGAAGAGCGTATCTCCAATCGGCAAAGAGTGGTACGAGCAGGCAAATGCATTTGAAACGTGGGCAGTCGGCAAAACTGCCGCTGAAATCACATCTGCTGTCGGCGATGACGGTTATTCTTCAGACGCTGACCTTTCGGCAGGCTGCACAATCCTTATTTCATCAATCGCTCAGAATGTTGCCGATGCCGCGGCAGTTTAATTATAACAATCAAGAGAGTTGGCTTTCCAACTCTCTTTTTTTATTGCAAGTAGCTTTTGCTTCTGCTATAATATATAATTATGAAAAAGATATTATGTGTTTTGCTTTCAGCAGTAATTTTATTTTCGTGCTGTTCCTGCACCGGCATTTTAAATTCAAAGGAAAAGTATTCCTCCTCTTTTCTTGATTTGTTCGATACTGCCTCAACGGTTATAGCATATGACACAAGCCAAGAGGAGTTTGAAAATCATTTTGACAGCTTTCATCAAAGGCTCGAGGAGTATGACAAGCTTTATGATATATATAATTCCTACGAAGGTATTGTAAACCTTAAAACAGTTAACGAACAGGCAAAAAACGCTCCCGTAAAGGTTGACAGCAGAATAATCGATTTGCTTGAATATTGTAAATACGCATATAATTTAAGCGGCGGGAAAACAAATATCTGCTTGGGCGCGGTCTTGGAGCTTTGGCATAACAGCCGTGAGCATGCCGCAAATTATCCTGACGATGCTTATCTCCCCGATATGAACGAGCTTGAATCGGCAAATGAGCATACAGACTTTGACTCACTTATAATTGACCGCGAGGAAAGCACGGTGTTTTTTACTGACGATAAGCTTCAGCTTGATGTGGGCGCTGTTGCAAAGGGCTATGCTGCCGAACAGGTTTGCACCTGGGCAAAGGACAATCTCTGGTCATCGGGAGCCATAAGCATAGGAGGTAATGTTTTTACCTTCGGTTACAAAAACGATGACGGTGAAACTCTTTGGAATATCGGCATTGAAAATCCGGACAGAACGGCTGACGATTATCTGCTCAATGTTGCAGTAACAGATGTTTCAATAGTTACGAGCGGCGACTACCAGCGATATTATACTGTTGACGGAAAAAATTACTGCCACATAATAAATCCGGATACTCTTATGCCGAGCGAATATGTTTCAGCCGTATCTGTTATATGCACCAGCTCCTCACTCGGCGATGTGCTGTCGACTGCTCTTTTCAATATGCCGATTGATGAAGGCGTTGAGTTTGTTGAGAAGCTTGAAAATGTCGAGGCCGTGTGGGTTGATAAAGATTATAACAAAACCTTCAGTTCAGGCTTTGAAAAATATATTAAGGAGAAATAGTTATGAGTAAAAACGCGCATTTTAATCCAAAATCTTTAAGCTGGCTGATTTCGCTTGCGGTTATGATTGTTGCCTGCGTTGCAGTCATTTTCGGCTCCAAGGTGCTTTATAACCTTGCAAATCAAAAGTATATTGAGCCGGTTGAAATCAGCTTTACCATTGAAGAAATAAAGGATATTGATATATCGTCAACAAATGCTTCCGATTATAATGTTACATCAGCAAAGGAAGCCTATGACGCAAACGGCGAGCTTGTAGCATATGTTATTGACGGCACAACCGTAGGATATAATAAAGAGGTTCCCATTGAAATGTCAACAATAATTTCCGCTGATGCTTCTATTGTCTGCAAAATTGACATCATAAAGCAAAAGGAAACAGAGTATCTCGGTGTAAGAATTGCAACTGACAGCTTTAAAAATCAGTTTGAAGGCAGATATTTGCCCATCGTCTCGAGTACCGATATAAATAAAGGCTCAAAAATTGATATGCTTGCAAATTCAACCGTTTCATCGCAGGCAGTTATTGATGCTGTTAATAATGCAAAGGCATTTGTGCTTGACAACTATGCTTCTTCTGACAGTGATAAGTAATGAAAAAAGCGGATTTTATTTTAATTGCAGCCGTGCTTGCTGTTGCCGGAATTATGTTGTTTTTTCTTTATGGCGTTAATAATTCGTATGGAAGCTTCGTACAGATTGAAATTGACGGCGAGGTTGTCGAAACGCTTGATATAAATATTGATACCGAAAGAGTTATTGAAACTGAAAACGGCGGAACAAACACTCTTATAATCAAGGACGGCGGGGCTGAAATGATTGATGCCAACTGTCCTGACGGCATATGCATAAATCATAAAAAAATAAATAAAAACGGCGAGTCAATAATTTGCCTGCCGCACAAGCTTGTTGTCAGTGTTGTTAATGAAAAAAGCAACGGCGATGATGTTGACGCCGTTGCATAGATGCAGGGTATATTTATGAAACAAAAAACCAAAAATGTTGCTTTGTTCGGTATGATGGTTGCGCTGGCATTTACCTTCAGCTATCTTGAAAGTCTTATACCGTTTAATTTCGGCATACCCGGTGTTAAGCTCGGTCTTGCAAATCTTGTTGTTGTAATTGCTCTGTATATAACAAAACCGGGTGAAGCATTTGCCATAGCCATAATAAGAATATTTCTTGCAGGTCTGACCTTCGGGAATTTTTACAGTATCGCCTACAGCCTTTGCGGCGGTATGTTGAGCTTTGCGGTTATGCTGCTTGTTAAAAAAACGAAGCTGTCTGTAATAGGCGTTTCAATTCTCGGCGGTATTTGTCATAATATCGGTCAGATAACAGTCGCCTGCGTAATTATGGAAACTATAAGGATTGTGTATTATTTTCCCGTGCTTCTTGTTGCGGGGCTTGTAACAGGGCTTTTGCTCGGCGTTGTATCAAAGCTTGTTATTAACAGGATAGAAAAAATAAAGGCGATGCAATGAATATCAGCAGCCGATAATAAAACTGTTTGCACGGATATTTTATTTTTAATTCAGCCAATCCCCTTGCAGCAAGGGGATTTTTTATTTTGGCTTTGATATTCATAAAGCCTGTTTTTACGGTTAATCGTTATCAAGCAGTCCCTTGTAAAATTCACAGTAGTCCCGCCTTTTGTCAGCAGTGAACGCCATAGCCTCTCTCGGGTGGCGGTTGAGCTGACCTGTGAGCATATACTGAACATCAAATCCCCATACAACTCCGCTTTCTTTAAGAGGAAGAATATATTTTTCAATGAATGTAAGAATGCTGTAAAGATTATATTTGGGATTTTTAAGAAAGCCCAAAAGCAGTTCCATTGCACAGTTGCCGGCACCTCTGCCCATACCCGATGCCGTTGCGTCAAGATATGAAACGCCGTAGGACAATGTTTCAATCGTATTTGCAAAGGCAAGGTTCTGGTTGTTATGGGCGTGAAAGCCGATTGACTTGCCGTATTTTTCTCCCGCTTCAAGATATTTTTTTGCAAGCGTGCCTGCTGTTTCAGGGTACAGGGAGCCGTAGCTGTCAACAAGGTAGATAACATTGACATTGCTGTTTCCGAGCATTTCAAGAGCTTCGGTTACCTGATCGCTGTTGGCCTGACTTATTGCCATAATGTTGCAGGTCGTTTCATATCCAAGCTTGTGAAAGTGCTCAATCATTTCGATTGCCGCAGGTATCTGATGAATGTAGCAGGCAACTCTCACCATATCAATTACCGATTCGGATTTAGGGATAAAATCCTCCTTAAAATCGCATCTGCCGACATCAGCCATAACGGCGATTTTTAAATCGCTTACATTATCGCCCACTATTGAACGGATATCTGCCTCGTCACAAAATTTCCATTTGCCGAAATCATTTGGGTTAAATAATTTTTTTGATGCCCGGTAGCCGAATTCCATATAATCAACGCCCGACTTTATATTCGTTTTATAAAGCTCGGTAACAAATTCATCAGTAAATTCAAAGTTATTGCAAAGACCTCCGTCACGAATAGTTGCATCCAATACCTTTATATCTGAACGAACAGACATAATATTTCCTTTTCTGTTTCCCATAATTAGTCCTTTCAGTCAAAACACTTTATCGCTTTAAAGCAGATTAGTGATATTATAGCAAAACGATTATTATAAATCAAGTGTTTTTTACAAAAAAAAGAGCACGCTTGAGGTTTAACCTGCAAGTGCGCTCTTAATTTAATTGAAAATTATTTTATAACTCTTACCTTGATTACACCGTCAATCGCCGTGATATCATCAATAATTTCATCAGCAAGCTCGCTGTCAACATCAATAATTGAATATGCAAACTCGCCTCTGTTTTTATCCTCAAATGCTGAAATATTAACGCCGTCCCTGCTGATAGTGTCAGTAATGGTAGCTATCATATTCGGCTGATTTTTATGAATAACGGTTATTCTGCCTGCGCCTGTTTTAGCCATTGATACAGCAGGCATATTAACTGAATTTTTAATGTTGCCGTTTTCAAGAAAATCAATAAGCTGCAAAGCGCCCATTGATGCGCAGTTTTCTTCACTTTCGGGTGTTGATGCACCAAGATGAGGGATAGCGATAACGCCGTCAACCCCTATAATATCCGCTGATGGAAAATCAGTTACATAAGCAGCCATTTTACCGTTTTCAAGCGCGTCAATAATATCAGCGGAATTTGCAAGATCCCCGCGGGCGAAGTTGAGAATTCTTACGGTATCCTTCATTGTGCTGATGGTTTCGCTGTTAATAATGCCCTTTGTTTCGGGGGTAAGCGGAACGTGAAGAGTAATATAATCAGCAGCAGGGAAAATTTCGCCGAGATTGTTGTTGAGTGTGATGCCTGCCTTGAGCGGTGCATCTTCAGGCAAAAACGGATCATAGCCTATAACCTTCATACCAAGGTCAACAGCAGCCTGCGCAACAAGCCTGCCGATTGCGCCAAGACCGATAACGGCAAGTGTTTTCCCCTTGATTTCAGGGCCTGCAAAAGCGCTCTTGCCCTTTTCAACGGTTTTACCTACATTATCGCCCTCGTCCTTGATTGTTTTGCACCAGTCAATTGCCCTTGTGATTTTACGGCTTGAAAGCAGAAGGCCGCAGATAACGAGCTCCTTAACCGCATTCGCATTTGCGCCCGGTGTATTGAAAACAACGATGCCCTTGCCTGCGCACTCTGCAACCGGAATATTGTTTACACCTGCGCCGGCTCTTGCGATTGCAAGAAGCGAGCTTGGCATTTCCATATCGTGCATTGAAGCGCTTCTTACCATAATTGCTTCGGGATTTTCAATATCATCGCCGCAGGTGTATTTTGTGTTATCAAATTTATCAAGACCTGCATTTGAAATTTTATTCAGTGTTTTAATGTTAAACATTATTTGTTAGCCTCCTCAAATTTTGCCATAAAGTCAACAAGCTTATTAACGCCCTCAATCGGCATTGCATTGTAGATGGAGGCTCTCATACCGCCAACGCTTCTGTGACCCTTGAGGTTTACAAAGCCCGCTTTGGCAGCCTCGTCAATAAATTTCTTTTCAAGCTCATCATCGCCGATAACAAACGGAACATTCATAAGTGAACGGTCTTCGGGAACAACAGTACCCTTGAACATTTCTGAATTATCAAGGAAATTATAAAGAACAGCTGCCTTCTTTTCATTCCTTTCCTTCATCTTTTCAAGACCACCGATGTCATTTTTAATCCATTCAAGAACAAGCTTGCAGATATAAATTGTCCAGCAGGGAGGGGTGTTGTAAAGTGAATTTGCGTCAGCCTGCACCTTATAGTTCATCATTACCGGTGTTATGTCACGCGCCTTGCCGAGCAAATCCTCACGAATGATTACAACAACAAGACCTGCGGGGGCAACATTCTTTTGCGCACCGAAATATACTACGCCGAATTTGCTTATATCAAGAGGCTGTGAAAGAGCGCAAGACGATACATCGGCAATAAGGACCTTATCGCCAACAGGCGGGAGCTCCTTGTAAACTGTGCCGTAAATAGTGTTATTCATACAAATATAAACATAGTCGGCATCCTCACGAAAATCTTCAGCTTTTGTTTTGGGAATATAGCTGAAGGTTTTGTCGGCGGATGATGCGGCTGCAACAACATCGCCGTATTTCTGCGCTTCCTGAAAAGCCTTCTTTGCCCACTGACCTGTGATGATATAATCGGCTTTGCCCGAGCCGTTCATAAAGTTAAGCGGAATAGCCGAAAACTGCGCGCTTGCACCGCCCTGAAGGAACAGTACCTTGTAGTTTTCGGGAATGTTATAAAGCTCTCTCATAAGAGCCTCTGCATCCTTAATGATTTTGTCAAATACTTTTGAACGATGGCTCATCTCCATAACAGACTGACCGCTGCCTTGATAATCCATCATTTCTGCCGCTGCCTGCTCAAGTACCTTTTCAGGTAATGTTGACGGGCCTGCGCTGAAGTTGTAAACTCTTGCCATAATTATTCTCCTGTCAATAATATTTGTGAATTAAATAATTCTTGTTATTACATTATAGTATTGTTAAAGATTTTGTCAATGTTTATGTGAAAAGTTTGTTAAAATGAACAAAAAATTGACAAAAATTTAACAATATAAAGCGATAATTTTTTTAAGTTTGGCAATCTTTGTTTTAACAATTGTAATTTAACAAAATATAATTATAATATAACTTAGGCAAGATGTTCCGCCTTCATAGGCGGCGGGTTCCATTCAGTCTTCAGTATGAGTATAACTAAACGAAAGATGTTCCCGCCTCTTAGGCGGAGGGGTCCGTTTAAAGCAAGCTTGCCGGAGCACTGCTCTGATTTAAATATATGACCTTTTTGTCATTGTTTTTGCTTATTAAGTCAGAAACCGGCTGTAATAAAAAAGATTAGCGGTGAGCGAATATGACAGATATTTTAATAAAATATATATCATCTAAATATAAAGACAGACAGAGGTCGGCGCTTTCTGCCTTAAGCGGTATTTTCGGTATAGTATGTAATATATTCATATGCATACTGAAATTTGCGGTGGGCAGCATAAGCTCGTCGGTTTCAATAACAGCTGATGCGGTTAATAACCTTTCAGATGCAGGCTCCGGCATTGTTACAATAGCGGGCGCTAAACTGTCAGCCAAGCCCGTTGACCGTGAACATCCTCTCGGACACGGCAGGGCTGAATATATATCCGCTCTTGCCGTTGCATTTTTTATTTTTGTTATGAGCTTTGAGCTTGCAAAAGGCTCTTTTGAAAAAATCATAAATCCGGATAAAGTTACCTTCAGACCGTGGCATTTGCTCATACTTGCTTTTACAATTCTTATTAAGCTTTATATGGCATATTTTAATAACAAGCTTTATAAAACGACGGGGAATATAAATCTTAAGGCTGTCAGGCAGGACAGCATTAATGACTGCATCGCTTCTTCTGCAACAATAATAGCACTGGTCTTATCGTCGCTTACGCCGTTAAAGCGAGCTGATGGCATAATAGGTGCTGCGGTTGCGGTGTTTATTTTTATTTCGGGAATAAAAATAGTCAGGGATATAAATAATAAATTGCTCGGTCAGGCACCATCGCCGAAGCTTGTCAAAAGCATAGAACAAATCATACTTGAGGATGATATTATTATAGGTGTTCATGATTTGATAATTCACGAATACGGACCTGACAAAATAATTGCTTCAGCACACGCGGAGGTGCCGTCAAATGCCGATATTGTTACTGTTCATAATGCAATTGATAAAGCCGAGCGAAAAATATCGCAGGAGCTTAATACAGTAATATGTATTCATATGGATCCCATCAGCCTCGACGACGAGGTTGAAAAGTACAAGGCATTTACATCAGAGCTTTTAAGCCGGCTTGACAGCGATTATCAATTTCATGATTTCAGAGTCGTAAAAAAAGAAAAAAATGTAAGCCTTATATTTGACCTTGTTGTGCCGTTTGACAGGGATACTGCCGAAGTGCTAAATGAGGTTAAGGAAAAATTTGCCGATGCCGATAATTCGATTAATCTGATAATTACTGTCGAGCATCCGTTTGTATAGCCTATTCGCCGATGTCCCCGCCTCTTAGGGGCGGGGAACATTTCAGAATTTCAGTGGGGCGGGGTGATAATCTCCCACCGAAGCACTGAGGAGCTAACGCTCCCTGCGCACTTTGCAATCGTTCGCAGGCCCCATTTCAAGCGAGCTTGATGGAGCGCTGCTCTGATTTAAAAATTGATTATATGACAGGTATAAGACAGGATTGCCCTGCCTTTTTTTGTTCTTATATCATTAGAATAATTCTATAAAAGTATGAATTTTTGTATTTATGCCTTATTTTTCTGCATTTTGGCAAAACCCCTTGACAAAGGAAATTATATGATTTTTAATTAAATTAGAAATTTTTGTCACAAAAAACCATTTAAAAGGGATATAGTATATATGATAGCATTTTTAGATTTACTTGACACACAAGAAGAAAAAGATAAATTCACAAAACTTTATAATTTCTATAAAGATTTGCTTTATTGGATTGCCTTGAAAAAGACAGATAATATTGAAGATGCAGAAGAATGTGTTCAGGATACATTTTTTTATGTAGCAAAACATTTTAATAAAATAGGACAAATTGAATCTAAAAGTACAAAATGTTATTTATCTACTATAGTTACAGGATTTGCTATTGACATATATAATAATTCTAAAAAATCAGATACTATTTCAAGTGATGATAAAAATGATGAGTCGGAAAGTAATATAGATGAATTAAAATATTTTGAAGATTTTGATAAAATCGAATTGTTAACAGTTTTTGATAAAGTATTGGATGAAGAAAGCAAAATATATTTCTATCTAAAGTATATTTATGGTTATAAAAGTTCTGAAATATCTGAATTATATAAAGTTAAAGATTCGTACATAAGAAAAAAGTTACAATATGCAAAAGAAAAACTAAGAAAGCAATTAGAAGGAAGGTCTTGATAGGGTGACTGTATTTGAAGAAACTTGTTTATTATCTTGTGAACAATGGGTGGATTCTTTTCCGTTAGATATACCAAAGCATAAATTCAGTAAGCAGCACAACGACAATATGAAAAAATTATTAAATGGAACACAACAGAAAGAAAAACACAAATTTTCTAAAAAGACAATCAGATTTCTAATTGTTGCAGCTATATTGTTATCACTTACGATTACCGCCTTTGCAATTCCAACATGCAGAGAATTTATTATAACAAAATTTTTTGATCATTCGGAATACAATATATCAGATATTAGTAATGCCGAACAAGTCAAATCTTTAACTATAAACTATGTTCCAGATGGTTTTGTAAAAACTGAAGATTATGGATATTTATATGTTTATCGAAATGGTAATAAAGAATTTGTAGTTCAGAAAAGTATGTTATCTGCATCAATTGGATATGATACAGAATTTTATGATGATGAAATCATTGAAATAAACGGAATTGATGCGGTATATTATAAAAGCAATGATGTTAATGGTGGTATAATTTTTAATAACGGAGAATACATATTTTGGATTAGTGGAAATATATCAAAAGAAGAACTTGTAAAAATCGCACAAAACATAGAGTGACTATTTGTTAAAAGAACCAAAGTTTTTGGTTCTTTTAATTTTTTTATCACAAAATGGAATTATTTAGGGATTAAGTGTATTGAAAGGAATAATTCGAAAGGTGGATAAAACAAATGATTAAAACAAACAAACTCTACAAACAAATTTTTCCAGTGATACTCTCATTACTGATTATTTTTACGGGCACAACTGTTTGTAATGCGGCGGTTAAACCTGAAAATGAGATAATCCCTTGCTATGTTAATATTTCAGGAAGAGAAGCAACACTTGATATTTCAGGTATCAAAGCGAATTGCACGGCAACACTTCGTTCTAAAAGTTCTATGTCGCTGAAAATAAAAATGGAATTACAAAAAGAAAAATCAAGCGGATATAAAACTGTTGAAACATGGACAAGCAGTAAAACGGGAACCGTTTTGACGATGTCTGAATCAAAAAATATTAATGTGTTATGTGACTACAGATTAAAGGTTACATTTACAGCAGGCAATGAAACTGAAGTTGTTTATAAGTATTGAAAACCAATACAAACATACTATGAAATATAAGAGGTATCCTCTTTAATAAAGCTTTATTAAAATTTGTGATGAAAGAGGTGTTTCCATTGGTTTAATTCAACTGAATTAATTGACAATTTATAAATTATATATTAATATAAAAAAGGAGATTTAATTATGAAATTATCGTCAAAGAAAATAATCAGCACATTGTGTGTATTTATGATTGTTATTACCTGTATGTTTTCTATAAGTGCTTTTGCTTCTACTAAAGCAGGTTTTGTAAGTGTTAAGCCATTAAGCGTTAATACAACTATTGGCGATGTAAGCAAAGGTGACGGGACAGCTTACAGTAGTATTTTTGCACAAAAAGGGACATCTGACAACAATTATACATTGAAAGTTTGGGTTAAGGATACAACAAATTCAACAACGCTTTCAAATAAGCATTCATTTACAGTTAACGGAACAAGCACCGGTCATTGGATTGTTTACAAATCCGGAGTATCATACAAAGTCGGTGACAAAATCAGATTTTACGGAGAACAAAGCGGTGTATCATCAAAGGGTTTAAACTATGTAATTTACGGTGATAAGGCTGTTTTATAACTAAACGAAAGATTTTTCCGCCTCATATGCGGCGGGTTATGCTTGTGCTTTTCTGTGGGAGTACAATTTTCCGCCGAAATTTTGGATGACGGTGCAATGCACCTTATTGAATAAATTTCCTTCAGTGCTGTATTTATACAGCCCTGATTGTTTCGTCAGACAGAGGTATTATATATGAAGAAAGAACTAAAATTCCAATTAAAGAGTGCATTTTATTCCAAAAATTTCATAATAATTTTATCTATCAGTATATTGTTCGGCATTATTTGCTTCTTAATAAAATGCGTTGAATACTACGCAGATGATATAATTAATGTTCCGAGTGCTTATCAGCAATTTTTTGCAAATGTCAGAAGCAATGATTCGTTTGTTGTAATTTTTTCTATTGCGGCACCTTTTTTGACAGCCTCTGCCTTTTCAGATAGTTATGTTACGGATTACAATAATCTTTTTGTTCCCATTTGCCTTATCAGAGAAGGCAAAAATAAATACTATTTTTCAAAAATGATTGCTGTATTTATATGTGGTGCATTTGTTATGATTATTCCGCAATTAATTAATATGCTTTTATGTATGATTGCTTTTCCTTTAGAGTCAACATATATGTATACTTGGGATTTATGGCAGGCTGATATTTACACAGTCGATATTGTCAGCGATTGGTTTTTATTCAAAAAAATATATATATTATCACCATATCTGTATTTCTTTATTTTTATGTTAATATCCGGAATGTTATCAGGAATAATAGCCATAATTAGTTTTGAAATGTCGTTTTTCATAAGAAATAAAATATTTGTTACTTCATTTATGTTTATATTTATAAATTTATCACGCATTCTTTTTGAGTCATATATGATACCTTATAATATTATTGACTGTATGTTTGGTTTATCGGTAAGCGGAATAACATTTCAATCATTTATTATAACTTGCGTTGTCTATTTATTAGTGATGATACTTTTGATTCCTTTTTCACTTAGGAGGCTGAAAAATTGCGTATAAGTCTGTACTATTTAAAAAATAAAAGAATATGGCAATTTATAATTGTTAATTTTTTAATCGGAATTTACATTTCGGCGATAAGGATAAAATATCCGGAATCCTTGTATTTTGATGATTTGTATTTCTACGCACGGGAAGGACTTATATTTAATATAGAAAACGAAGGGTTTGATATACAAACTCTTATGAGCATTTTAAGTACACTTATTTCCATTCCGATTGTTTGCGGTCAATTTTCAAAAAATTATAAAATTAAACAATGCTATATTGCTTCGCGATACAAAAATTATTCATATTTTTATACTAATGAAATAGTAAATATTGCAGTATTTTGCTTTATGTTGTCATTATTTTATTCTCTTGGTATATGTTCTTTTTGTGCTGTTATCAGCAATCTGAAATTAAACAACTTGAATTTTCTCTTTACATATTTAATTTCAGTTTTGAATTCAACCCTTCTTTTGTTTGCCTTTTGTCTTTTAGCAATTTCTTTTTGCGTACAAAGCGATAAAGCGGCTGTTTTAAGCAGTATAATTTTATTTATGACTTGCGTAATTGTAAGCTTTTATTTACCTGCAAAATATAAATGTTTTGATATTGTTACAATCTTTTTTATTAATACATTGTTTATTAATAACAAGTATATTTCATATAATTCTGTTATTTGCTACATAATCACTTTTTCAGTAATTGTATTTGCACTTCTGATTGGAAACAAATGTTTAAAGAATAAAGACGCCCTATGAAAAGGAACTAATAATCATGTCATATATCAATATAAATCATTACACTAAAAAAATTAATGGTAATATTGTTCTTAACAATATTAATCTTAAATTAGAAAAAGGAAAAATATATAGTCTGGTTGGCAGTAACGGAAGCGGCAAAACCATGCTTATACGAGCCATTAGTGGACTTATAACAGCAGACAGCGGAAATGTTTTTGTCGATGATATAAAAGTTGGAGAAGGCGTATACCCTAAAAGTTTAGGCTTGGTGATTGAAAATGTCACTATGTTTGAATATCTCAGTGCCTTTGATAATTTGAAAATGCTTAACAATATATCAACGAATAAAGCTGATGTTAATGAGATTAAAAAATGGCTTGAATTATTTGAACTTAATCCAAATGACAAAAGAACTATAAAAAAATATTCTCTTGGAATGCGCCATAAGGTTAGTATAATACAAGCCTTTATGAACAAATCTGATTTAATAATTCTTGACGAGCCTACAAATTCACTTGATGAACATTCTGTTTGTATATTACTTGATATAATAAAAAAAGTAAATAAAGAGCGTAACACGACATTCATAATTGCAAGCCATGATAAAGCTTGTATTGAAAGTATTAGTGACAGGATTATCGAAATGAGGTGCGGTGAAATTGTCAGTTAAAATATCGTTTCAAAAAACGATTGCTGTTATTATGAGTATTATTACTCTTATTGCTTTAATATTCGGAATAATAACAAGAAATTCATACTTGTCTTTAAGTCAAAATAAAAATGAATTATCAAGTGCCGAAATACAATTATCTGAAGATTGGGTTAACGAATACAATTATATTTATTCAAATATCGATTATGATACGGCACTTGCTGAGCTTGAACAGTGTGAATATATATTTTGTGTAAAATGTATTGATAGTGAGGTATGCTATAATTGCATCAAATATACAATGGAAGTAATAAAAACAATCAAAGGTGATATTGAAGAATCTTCAAATGAAATTATACTTTATCAGTTAGTATGCTTTGACTTTTCCAAACAAGGAATATCATTTATTTCTCCCGATAATTCACTTCCATTGAAAATTGATAAAGAATATTTGATTTTTACAAATAAAAGAAACTATTATGAAGATTATCAAAAAACACTTGATAAAAATGAATATTCCCTTTGCCTTTCTGGGAACTTTCCTACAGCACTGATCATAAACGAAAGACAAGATAAATACATAAATGTGAAGGAAATAAAGAACTATTCAGACATAGAAGATTGTTATTATATGTGTTTTGACAAAGAAGCTTTGAAGAACATTAATGAAGTATCTCGGCAAATTATCAATTCTGTCTTAAAATAAATTAAACACAAAATAATGCACAACTAAGAAAATTGATGCAACAACAGGTTATTTGACATTTTAAATCACTGATTTTGAGAAAGATGGCAGAGAAATCTACCATCTTTTTTTATTAATGCCTAAAGGCATTAATAGAAAAGCCGTTACAGATGATGTAACGGCTAAATTATTTCTTAAAAATAAGTGGTCACTATTGTGGTCAAAAGAAGTTTTATACAGGAATATGCAAAAATGACAAAAAATATACATTCCCGAAAAGATATAAAATAAAGTATTAATTATAACCTATTCGCCGATGTCCCCCGCCTCTTAGGCGGCGGGGTCCATTTCA
>CAZYDW010000026.1:0-20083 GCA_964646445.1 uncultured Bacteroides sp. | reverse complement strand
CGAACCCACACAACCAGCTTGGAAGGCTGGGATTCTACCATTGAACTACACCCGCACGGCAACGGTCATTATTATACATAATGACCGCAAAATAGTCAAGTATTTTTTGCAAATTTATTAATTAATTTCTGAAATTTACATCTGAAAGCCTGCCATCAATACAAATCAATTAATTAATTTTAACATTAATTTTATTTTCATCTGCATTAAGTGAAAATCTTTCAATGACGGTATCCGCACTGAAAACCATTGCATTTGCAAGCTGCTCCTCAACCTCACGCCTTACGGCGTCACGAAGCCCGCGGGCATTCTTTTTAGAACCATATGCTTTCCCGGCAAGATAAACGGGAACACTGTCATCATAAACAAGCTCGACAGCTTTATCTTTAAGCGCTTGCGCAAGCTCGTCAAGCATAAGCCTTGCTATGCTTTCAAAGTTATCGTGTGTAAGTGCGTTGAATACAATCACCTCATCTACCCTGCCGAGAAATTCAGGGCGCAGGAAACGCTCAAGAGCTTTCATCGTTACCTCGGCATTAATGTCATTTGACGATTTGTTGAAGCCGAGTGAGCCTGTATCGGTTGAGCCTGCGTTTGAGGTCATTATAATAACCGTGTTTTCAAAATTTACATTTCTGCCCTGCGCATCGGTTATTCTTCCTTCGTCGAGAATTTGAAGAAGAATATTAAGAACATCCTTATGCGCTTTTTCTATTTCATCAAACAGAATAATGCTGTAAGGCTTTCTCCTTACCTTTTCGGTAAGCTGACCTGCGTCATCATAGCCTACATATCCGGGAGGAGAGCCGATTATCCTTGATACGCTGAACTTTTCCATATACTCGCTCATATCGAGTCTTATAAGATTATCCGGCGTGTCAAAAAGGCAATCGGCAAGGCGTTTGACGAGCTCGGTTTTACCTACGCCTGTGGGACCTACAAATATGAATGACTGCGGTCTTTTCTTAGGGCTTATCTGAACCCTGCCGCGCCTTACTGCGTTTGAAACCTTTTCTATTGCATTATCCTGACCGATGATATGCTCTTTAAGCTCATCCTCAAGTGAAGCAAGCTTTTTAATATCATTTTGCTCAATTTTGGATGCGGGAATACCGGTCCACAATGAAATAACCTTTGCAAGGTCAGCCTCAAGCACCTGATTATCCTTTGCCTTCTCCTCAAGCTCTGAAATAGTATTATCAAGCCGGAGTATCTCGCTTTTGAGCTTTGTTATAAGCTCGTAGTCGATAACCTCATTTTCATCAGGGGAAGAAAGCTTTTCTATATTTTCCAGAAGCATTTGCTTTCTGTCAAGCGCCATTTGATACTTGCTGATTGCGGGATTACGCAGATTGGCACAGGTGCAGCTTTCATCAAGCAAATCAATTGCTTTATCAGGCAGATAGCGGTCGGTCACAAAGCGTTCTGACATTGTTACCGCCCTGTAAACAAGACTGTCAGAAATAACAACCTTATGATAATCCTCATAATAGCCTTTGATGCCAAGCAGCATTTTATACGCATCATCAATTGACGGCTCTTCAATTTTAACAGGCTGAAAACGCCTTTCCAGCGCAGCATCCTTTTCAATATACTTTCTGTACTCGTTAAAGGTAGTTGCACCTATAACCTGAATTTCTCCTCTTGAAAGAGCAGGCTTAAGGATATTAGCCGCATTCATTGTTCCCTCGGAATCGCCTGTACCTACAAGATTGTGAACCTCATCAATAAAGAGAATGATGTTGCCCTCCTGCTTGACCTCGTCAACAAGTCCCTTTATTCTGCCCTCAAACTGACCTCTGAACTGTGTGCCTGCAACAAGCGCAGTTAAATCAAGCAGATAAATTTCTTTGTCTGCAAGGCGCGCCGGAACCTGCCCCTTTGCTATTCTTATTGCGAGTCCCTCGGCAATGGCTGTTTTGCCGACGCCGGGCTCGCCGATAAGGCAAGGGTTGTTTTTGGTTCTGCGGCAAAGTATTTGGATTGCACGGGAAATTTCACTTTCCCTGCCGATTATATTATCAATCATGCCTTTTCTTGCTCTGTCGGTTAAATTGCTGCAATAGGTGTTTAGAAATTTTCTTGTGTCGTCCTTACCCTTTTTGCCTTTTTTTGTATGCTTTTTATCTTTGCTGTCAGCGCTGCCGCTTTCATTGCTTTGAGGAGCGAGCGAGCCGCCGAACAAATCGGCAAACGGCATAGTCTGTGCGCCGTCCATATTATCGGGGTTAAACATTTCGCCGAGATTGCCGAAATCAAAATCGCCCATATTTTCCATAAACGACGACATTTGCTCTGACGCCATTTCAAGCTCCTCATCGGATATGCCCATCTTGTCAATCATCTGATTGATTGAACCTATATTAAGCTCCCTTGCACATTTAATGCAAAGCCCCTCGGGAGTGACATTGTCACCCTCCATTTTTTGTATAAATACAACCGCAGGTCTTTCGCCGCAGCGTGAACACATTTGCTTTTTCATTTAGTCACCTCTCGTGAAAATTGTAATAACAGTTAATTATTTTTACTTGCCTTATTTTCCTTAATTTGACGGATAAATCCAGGAGCATAGCCCAAAAGTGAAATCAGCGTGCATATTGCCGAAGCTGTGACAAGTATCCAGGTAACAGCATCGGGCAATGTAAAATGTGTAATTTCACAAAGCGCACCGTTTTTACCGAATGCAAGTATAAATATCATACCTATATAAAAAACATTTGTAGCAATCTTCCCCCATATTTCCGCAGCAGTGGGGCGCATACCGAGTGAGAGAAGAAGCGCTCCTCCAAAAAGCATTATAACCTCTTTTACAATAAAAAACATAAAAAGATATTTAATTGCATTATCCCAATATGTAACAATCAGCACGACAACTATTGCCATCTGTGAAAGCTTATCAGCAATCGGATCAAGAATTTTGCCGAGATTTGACACCTGATTAAACTTTCTGGCAATTTTACCGTCAAACAGGTCAGTAAGAGCCGCGCATATCATAATGATAACCGCAGTCAGCACATAGCCTTTTAAAAATAAAACGGCAAACACGGGGATAAGAGCTATTCTTATAAACGACAACCAATTCGGTATGGTGTTCCAGCCCTCAAAAAGCTCTTTTAAATTTTTCTTTAAATCGCTCATATCACATAACCCCCAAATAATCAAAAAGGTTTGAATTGTTTATCAGCTCAACAGCAAAGCTGCCTTTAACCGCCGTATAAAACTCATTATCATCGGGCAGAAATTCTGCTGAAAATCCAAGAATACCTGCAAGTGTGAACACAATAATCATAGCCTTGATAAAGCCGAACACGCCTCCGAGCAAAGCGTTTGTATTGCGAAGGGGCATACCCTTTTTCTTTTGCAGCTTTTTAAGCACAAGCATTAAAACACCCGTTAATACGACAAGCGCAGCAAGGCATATAAAAAACAGCGCGACATCAATAAGCTGTGACGGCACTTCAGTTAGCCGTTGCGCCTTCACATAAGGTCTTATATATCTGCTTAAAATAAATGACACGGGCACTATAAGCATAAAACGCAGCATACCGAGAAGCGATACAACAAGCCCTTTTTTAACGCCTGCAAAAACAATAATCACAACTATTGCCGCAAACACAATATCAATAAAACTAATCATCGTTTTCAACACTCCTGTCAATAACGGATTGCTTTTGAACAAAAACTTCACTGCCCATCGCACATATGGATTTTGCGGAATCATCTGCCGACAGCCTTTCCTTTTCTTCACCGTTTGAAAGATTATAACTCAATATGCGGCTGTTTGTCAAAATGCTGACAAGGCTTGATGTTGCCGTAACCGACTTTATATTGGAATCAACATTTATCTGTGTTTTTATTTTACCGCTTGATTTAATGTATGCAACAACATTGTCACTTGAATTACTGTAGGAATTATATGCAATAATAAGCTCCCCCGACGGACTATATGTAAAGCACCTTGTGCTTATTCCTGAATTTTCAAACACATCGGTATATTCGCCGGATTTTTTAATAACACCCGCATAAGTATCGCCGACAGTATAAAGCGTATTACCGCAAAAATTTAAATCAATAAGCAAGCCCTGCGGCAATGTAACAGACTGTATGCTTTCTGAAGCGCTTGAAACATCATACATATACACATTTGTAACAATATCCGCATTTTCGCCGTTAACCGCGGCTAATGCAATCCTTTTGCCGTTGTCGCTTATTGCGGCAGAAATAACATAACCGTCACTCAGGCTTATACTGAAAAGCTCTTTGAGAGTTTTGCTGAAAACCTTTATGTCGCAAAGCTTTTCGCTTGAGGTTGTTGCAAGCACGACATTACCGTTTTTTGAAACATCGCCGCAGAGTATCGACTTGGCAGAGCTATGCTCATAGACCGCGCTGCTTACGGTATCAAGTCTGAAATCATTGCTGCCCTGATCATATATAAGCGAATATATGCCTGACGATGCAAAAACAGGATTTGAATAACCGTGCTCAAAGCTGTATTCAACAGTTGCGTCCTTACTGTTAAGGACCGTAAAGCTCGACGGCGTTACGACACCGAGCTTGTTATTTATATTGATAACGGATACATTTTGCGAAGCGTCAAGAATGTACGGATAGTTATCCTCAACTACACCATCCGTTAATGTGAAATTACCTTCACTGTCCGTAAAATGATTTTTAACGGAATTTATATTTATTTCGCATATTTTCATTATTGCGAGAAATGCAATGATTACCGCAATAACAGTCCAAACAATTCTCTTGTGTTTTCTTTCCTTATCAGCACGCCTCTCACGGCGTTCCATTTCCCGTTGATTACCTGCCATTTTTCACCTTTATTTAATAGTTAATTTTATTTAAATACAGACCCTGAGGCGGAGCGGTTTTGCCTGCCCTTTTTCTGTCATGTGAAAAGATTATGCTTTTGATTTCGCCCTGCTTTATTTTACCTTGAGCGGCGAAAAGGAGAGTACCGACCATAATCCTGACCATATTATAAAGAAAGCCGTCAGCCTCAACCCTGAATATTACCATATCTCCGTTTCTTTCAACATCAAAGGCTTTAACGGTTCTTACGGTATCCGCGGTATCACTTTTTGCCGAGCAGAATGCGGAATAATCATATGTACCTATAAACGCCTTTGCCTCACGGTTGAGATATTCCGCGTCAAGCTCATATTTATAATGCAGTGCATAATTGACATAAAACGGGTTGCGTATTCTGCCGTTATAAACCTTATATATATATTCCTTTGACTTACAGTCATATCTCGGATGAAAATTATTTGAAGCCTCTTTACACGAAATGACTGCAATATCACTCGGTAAATGTGTGTTAAGCGCAAGCACCGCGCCATCATCCGATATCGACATATCTGTTTTAAATGAAAGGCAGTACATATTTGCGTGAACTCCTGAATCAGTCCTGCTGCAGCCTATAACATCAAGGCGCTTTTCAAAAACCTTTTCGATGGCGTCCTGCATTACCTCCTGCACCGTAAGCGCGTTTTTCTGCACCTGCCAGCCGTGATAGGCAGTACCGTCATATCTGATTGTTAAAAGTAAATTTCTCATATTATATTCTTAAAAACAATATTAAGCACAATTATCAGCGCCATAAACAAAATCGCTGCCGCAAGAGCCGTATAATCCCTTGCGGTCATTTTCATGATTTTCATTTTGGTTCTGCCCTCGCCGCCCCTGTAACAGCGACATTCCATAGCATATGCAAGCTCATTTGCACGCCTGAATGCCGAAATAAACAGCGGAATAAGAACAGGTATCAGGGCTTTGGCTCTGTGGAGAAGACCGCCGCTTTCCATATCCGCGCCGCGGGATTTTTGAGCAGACATAATCTTTTCAATTTCCTCAACAAGCGTCGGTATAAATCTTAATGCGATTGTCATTGTCATGGCAATGGAATGAACATCGATTTTTAATATTCCGAGCGGCTTCAAAAGCCTTTCAAGTGCATCTGTCAGCTGCGTGGGTGAGGTTGTATAAGTCAAAAGCGAGCTTATAACAACAAGCGTAATAATCCTTACTGCCATAAATACGGCGGTTTGAATACCGTCGACAGTTATTTTAAGCCTGCCAAGCTCAACAATCGGCTCACCGTCACCGTAAAAAAGATTGAGTATTGCCGTAATCACAATTATTATCGCAAGCGGCTTAACACTTTTATAAATGGTTTTAAAAGGTATTTTTGAAAGCACAACAAAAAAAATCGTTGCTGTAACCATAAGTGCAAGTGAAATAATATTTTTGCATATAAAGATTGATATGATTAAAAGCATTGTAAGCACAATCTTCATTCTCGGGTCCATTTTATGAAGAAAAGATTTGCCGGGGAAATACTGACCTATAGTAATATCGGAAATCATAAGTCATTCCCCCTTTTAATAAGTCTTTTATATTCCTCAACGCCCTGTTCAACCGTATAGATGTTTGTTTTGCAGTCAACACCGTTTTCTTTAAGCTTAAGAAATATATCGGTTATCTCCGGAACATTAAGCCCCATTGCTTTAAGAGCGCTGCCGTGGGAATACACCTCGTCAACAGTACCTTGCATTGCGATCGTTGCGTTATTCATAACAACAACCCTTTTACAGATTTTCGCAACATCCTCCATAGAGTGTGAAACAAAAATAACGGTGTTGCCCATTTTATGCTGATAATCACGAATAAGATTTAAAACGGCTTCCCTTCCCCTCGGGTCAAGACCCGCGCAAGGCTCGTCGAGTATAAGCACATCCGGCTCCATGGCAATTATTGATGCAATGGCAACCCTGCGTTTCTGACCGCCGGATAAATCAAACGGTGATTTATCTGCAAGGTCATATGATATGCCGACAAAATCCATACTTTTTAAAACGCGCTTTTTTATTTCCTCACTGTCAAGCCCCATCTGTTTAGGTCCAAAGGCAATCTCCCTGAAAACCGTTTCTTCAAAAATCTGATATTCGGGATACTGAAAGCAAAGCCCTACCGCAAAGCGAACCCGCCTGATATTTTTGCGGTTTTCTTTAGCCCATATATCATTTTCCCCTACAAATACCCTGCCGCTGTGCGGCTCCAAGAGACCGTTAAGATGCTGAATAAGAGTTGATTTACCTGAGCCTGTATGACCGATAATTCCCATGAGGTCGCCTTGTATGACTTCAAGATTTATATTCTCAATAGCAGCAGTTTCAAACGGAGTACCGACGCTGTAAAGATATTTTAAATTTTCACAGACGATATACGCCATTTATATTGCCACCAGCCTTTTCTTTAACAGCTCAACGCATTCATCTGAATTAAGAACCGTTTTTTCACTTTCAATGCCGAGCCTGTATATAAGCTCTGTTGACTGCGGAACATCAAGACCCAGCTTTTTCATTTTATCAACCTGTGAAAACACCCTTTCAGGTGTATCGTCAAGAGCTGTTTTACCGTTATCAATAACAACTACTCTGTCAGCCTGAACCGCCTCGTCCATATAGTGGGTTATAAGAACTACCGTTATTCCGTCTTCCTTATTAAGCTTTTTAACGGTATCAATAACCTCTTTCCTTCCGCTCGGGTCAAGCATCGCGGTGGGCTCGTCAAGCACAATGCACATAGGCTTCATTGCAATTATGCCTGCTACGGCAACTCTCTGCTTTTGACCACCCGAAAGCTTGCTCGGCGATTTCAGCCTGTAATCATACATTCCGACGGTTTTAAGCGCTTCGTCAACACGCCTGCGGCATTCCTTCGGTTCAATACCGAGGTTTTCAACTCCGAATGCAACATCCTCCTCAACTATCGAAGATACGATTTGATTATCGGGATTTTGAAAAACCATACCTACCTTTTTGCGAATGTCAAATATCGTATCGTCATCCCTAACCTGCTGACCGTCAACGCAAATCTCACCCTTTTCGGCAAAAAGAATACCGTTTGTTAGTTTTGCAATCGTTGATTTGCCGGAGCCGTTATGACCGAGCACTGCAACAAAAGAGCCTTTTTCTATTTTAATGTTAAAATTTTCCAGAACCTTGATTTTATTACTCTCGTCGGACGGAGAAGCTTTTTCCGAATCATCTTCAATGAAATAGGAAAAATCGACATTCTTAAACTCAATTAAATTCATTTATATTTTCATAGCCTTTCAGGATACAAACAATTTATAAAATTATACTATTCCCTTGTCCAAACAGCGGAAGATCCGCAGGGCAGCACCTGACCGTTTGATGTAACAGGAAGCCCGATTTCATCCGCCTCCACCTTACCGCCTTTTTCTCTTGTAATGACATCATCAAGAATATATTTCATAACAGAAGCGGAAAGGCCTGTTGTATATGAATTGAGCAGCACCATAACAGGCTCATCGGAAAGGACCTGTGAAACAAGTCTTACAAAGTCATATATACATTCCTCAAGGTGCCATATTTCCCCCTTCGGTCCCCTTCCGTAGCTGGGCGGGTCAAGAATTACGATATCATACTTGTTTTTGCGCCTGATTTCCCTTTGAACAAATTTAATGCAGTCATCGACAATCCACCTGACATTTTCGTCAGAAACGCCTGACGCCTTTGCATTTTCCTTTGCCCAGGAAATCATACCCTTTGACGCGTCAACATGAACGACCTGCGCTCCTTCTTTAAGACAGGCAACAGTCGCACCGCCTGTATATGCAAAAAGGTTAAGAACCTTAATATCATCCCTGCCGCTGTTTCGTATGAGCTGTCTTGTGTAATCCCAGTTTACAGCCTGTTCGGGGAAAAGGCCCGTATGCTTAAAGCCCATTGTTCTGATATTAAAAATCAAATCCTTATATCTTACCTGCCATGCATCGGGGATACGGTTAAAAATCTGCCATTTGCCGCCGCCTGTTTTTGAGCGGATATATCTTGCATCCGGCCGGCGCCACAGCCGGTTTTCTTTTTCACTTTTCCATATAACCTGAGGATCGGGGCGAATAAGTATTTCCCTTGTCCACCTTTCGAGCTTTTCGCCTGATGAGCAGTCAATCAGCTCATAATCCTTCCACTGCGTTGTGTATCTCATTGAACTGTCCTTATTATGATAATCTTTCTCTTACAACATCTGCAATCCTGTTACCGAGCGCAGTTATCTGTTCAATATCGGAACCTTCAAGCATAACGCGTACAAGCGGCTCTGTTCCGCTGACGCGAACAAGCACTCTGCCTTCGCCGGAAAGCTCCATTTCAGCCTGCTGAACAGCTGAAATAATATATTCGTCATTATTATATTTCTGCTTGCCCTGCGGTGTAACCTTGACATTTATAAGCACCTGCGGATAAACCCTCATAACCTTTGCAAGCTCTGAAAGACTTTTTTTCGATTTAACAATGGTTTCTATGAGCTGAACACCTGAAAGCTCGCCGTCCCCGGTTGATGCATAGTCAAGAAAAATAACATGCCCGCTCTGCTCGCCGCCGATATTATAACCATCCTTTAACATTCTTTCAAGAACATATCTGTCACCGACCGCCGTTTTTGCACAGTCTATGTCATTTTCACTGCAAAACTTGAAAAAGCCCATATTGCTCATAACCGTAACAACAGCAGTGTTCTTTTTAAGCCTGCCCTCTTTCTTCATTCGCTTTGAGCAGATTGCAATAACCTTATCACCGTCAACCAGCTCTCCGTTTTCATCAACGGCAAGCATTCTGTCAGCATCGCCGTCAAAGGCAAGTCCGAGGTCAAGTCCCGCGTCCTTAACAAAGCGCATAAGCTCCTCGGGATGAGTTGAGCCGCAATTATCATTTATATTTACGCCGTCGGGTGTGTCTGAAAGCATAAGGCATTTTGCGCCGAGTGAAGTAAAAATATCCTTTGCGCAAACCGCTGCACTGCCGTTGGCACAATCAAGAGCTATTGAAAGGCCGTCAAATCTGACGCTTGCCGTTGACACAACATGGTCAACATAATCCCTGACTGCTGTTTTGCAGAAAAGTCTGTTCCCTACGGCTCCGCCTGTTATGACAGGGATTTCCTGTGAGCTATCAAGGATAATTGCCTCAATTTCCTCCTCTATTTCATCGTCAAGCTTATAGCCTGTTTTCTGAAATATTTTAATACCGTTATATTCACATGGGTTATGTGATGCGGAAATCATAACGCCTGCCTCGCAGCCGTATTTGCAAACAAGATATGCAACTGCCGGTGTAGGCACAACACCTACTGAAAGCACATTGCAGCCGACTGATGTAAGACCTGCTGTAAGTGCAGCTTCAAGCATATCGCCTGATGCTCTTGTATCTTTGCCGATAAGAACCGTCGGCTTTGATGATTTGCACTCTTTGATAAGCACCATAGCCGCCGCCTGTCCTATTTTAAGCGCAAGCTGCGGTGTAAGACTTTCATTTGCAACGCCTCTTACTCCATCCGTTCCGAATAATCTGCCCATAATTTTTCTCCTTTAAAAAGCTTGTTTTACATTATTACAATAAAGACTGCTGTGCGTCCTGCTCAATTCCGAGATGCTTATATGCAAGAGCTGTTGCACATCTGCCCCTCGGTGTTCTCGAAAGAAAGCCTATCTGCATAAGATACGGCTCGTAAACATCCTCAATAGTCACAGCTTCCTCGCCGATAGCTGCCGCAATGGTTTCAAGCCCTACGGGACCGCCGTTGTAATTTTTAATCATTGTCTTAAGCAACACCCTATCAATATTATCAAGACCGAGGGCATCTATCTCCATTCGTGAAAGAGCTTCAACGGCAGCTTCACGGCTTATAACGCCGTCGTATTTAACCTGTGCAAAATCACGGCTTCTCTTTAACAGGCGGTTGGCAATACGGGGCGTACCCCTTGAGCGTGAAGCAATTTCGCCGGCTCCCTCAGCATCAACAGGGATTTTAAGAATACCGGCACTGCGCTTAACTATTGTTGAAAGCTGCTCGGCTGAATACATTTCAAGCCTGAATATAACACCGAATCTGTCACGAAGCGGTGCGGAAAGCTGACCCGCTCTTGTAGTTGCGCCGATAAGTGTAAAATGCGGCAAATCAAGCCTGATTGAACGGGCTGACGGACCTTTGCCGATGATTATGTCAAGGGCGCCGTCCTCCATTGCAGGATAAAGCACCTCCTCAACCTGGCGATTAAGGCGATGTATTTCATCAATAAAAAGCACATCACCCTCCTGTAGATTTGTAAGAAGCGCCGCAAGGTCGCCCTGCTTTTCAATCGCAGGTCCGCTTGTAACGCGGATATTTACACCCATTTCATTTGCTATAATGCCCGCAAGCGTTGTTTTGCCCAGACCGGGAGGTCCATACAAAAGCACATGGTCAAGAGCCTCGCCCCTGCCCTTTGCGGCATCAATATATATTTTTAAATTTTCCTTAATCTTATCTTGTCCGATATAGTCGTCAAGCACTTTGGGGCGCAGCGAATTTTCAATATCTTTATCCTCTTCGGTAAAGTCGGAAGTAACAATTCTGTTTTCAAAATCAAACTCCGTTTCCTGCATGACCTATTACCTCCTATAATTTTTTTGCAAGCTGCTTTAAGCCCTGCCTTATCATTTCGTCAACCGAAAGCGTTTTGTCCATAGCGCCAACGGCTACTGCGGCGTCAGACTGCGAATAGCCGAGTGCAACAAGCGCTTCAACGGCTTCGGATGTATTTGAAGATTCACCGAGCGACTGAACGCTGTTCACTGCATCATACGCATCATCAGACACGGCGATGCTTCCCATTTTATCCTTTAGCTCAAGAACAATTCTCTCGGCAGTCTTTTTTCCAACGCCCTGTGCTCTTGTAATAGCCCTGACATCGCCGGCTGCAATACATACTGCAAGCCTGTCGGGAGTAAGCTCCGACAAAATCGCAGCGGCAGCCTTGGGACCTACGCCGGATACGGAAATCAGCAGCTTGAACGCATCAAGCTCCGCAGCAGTTGCAAAGCCGAACAAGTCCATAGCGTCCTCACGAACCGACAAGTATGTGTAAATATTAACCTCGCTCCCGACGCTGCCGACTTCTTTAACTGTATTAAGAGTTGTAAAGCACTTAAAGCCTATTCCGCCGCACTCAACAACAATAAAATTAACATCTGTAAGCGTCAGCCTTCCTCTGATATTATATAGCATAATTTCTCCTTATTTTTCAAGCATAACGCAACTCGAGCAATGCCCGTGGCATATTGCCATTGCAAGTGCATCGGCAGTATCGTCAGGCTTAGGTATTTTATCAAGCTTCAATATAGTGCGCGTCATTTCCTGCACCTGCTTTTTTTCAGCCCTGCCGTAGCCGACAACCGACTGCTTGACCTGGAGGGGCGTATATTCAAAAATATCGGCGCCGTAGTTTTGTGCGGCGAGAGTTATAACTCCTCTTGCCTGCGCAACATCAATAACCGTTTTAGCGTTGTTATTGTAAAAAAGCTTTTCCATGCTCATAACCTCAGGCTTATATTTTTCAAACAAATAGCACATATCATTATAAATAGTCTGAAGTCTTAACGCAAACGGTGTTTTCGCTTGTGTTGTTACAGCACCGTAACCGAGAACACGAAATTTATTTGCCTTATATTCAAGAACACCCCACCCGACAATCGCGTAGCCGGGATCAACACCGAGAATAATCATATATATTTCTCCATAATAGATTCGCTTAATTATATCATAAAGAATATAAATATGCAATAAATAATATACAGCACTATAACAAAAAGAGGCTGTGAAAAAAACTGAATTTTTTACAGCCTCGATTATCAGCCTTTAAGAAAATGCACAAATTTTTCAAGCTCAACCATATTAAACGTGCAGCTGCTTTTGTCGGTGCCGGGAATGTAATAGCGAGAGCAAACATCGCCGTTTAAAACAGTAAAGGCCTGTTTGAGCGTTGATATCATATAATCGGCACACTGCCTTGCATAAGACCCGCTGCAAATAATGGCGCCTACTCTTTTATGCTTTTCAATCGGAGGATTCGCTCCTCTTTTAAATCTCGCGCTGTAATACCTTTGGAACCTGTCAATAACGGCTTTTAACGGTGCGGGGAAAAAATTATTATAAACCGGACTTACGAAAACTATGTAATCCGCCTGCTCAAAATCCTCAAAAAACAAATCAAGATCCCTGTTTGAACAGCCGTTATGATATTCGCAATATTTACAGTCGCTGCAGGGCGACGCCGACATTTTAAATGTATCATATTGCTTTATAGCACAGTCAAGAAAATATTTTTTTATCTGATTAATAAGCTCCGCGCTGACGCCGTTTTCACGGGGAGAGCCGTTAATAATTAAAAGTCTTTTCATTTCATTACCCATTGCTGTATATAGTAATGCACAGGGCCATTGTCCTGTGCATTTTAATATTACTTTTTGTAATCAATGGCATTTTCCTCGCACCAGGAAATGACCTTATTCATAACATACTCGTTTTCAAATTTGTCAAAGCCCTGTGAAATATCCTTATAAGCATTAAAATACTTCCAGAAAACCTCAACACAGTCATATGAAGAAAGACTGTCAAATTTTGCCTTTACCTTTGGATTATTAAGAGATTTTATGTATGCCCTTATAACCTCCTCGTTGCTTATGGTAATAAACGGTATAAACCCAAGCTCAACAAGGCTTGCATAATCATCACACTGCAAATCCGAATATTTGTAAATGGAATAATCCGTGCGTGAAAACCAATACTCGGTATTGGAACCCCAGGCATAACGCAGATTTTTCTCTGAAAGATGTAATTGCATGGTTTTTGCCTCTTTATTTTTTGTCAATTGATTTCATCAATCCGCCGTTTTTTATAATATTCTGGATGAACGGCGGAAACGGCTGTGCCTGATAGCTTTTGCCTGAAGTAAGGTCAGTAATCACGCCGCTGTCAAAATCGACCTCAACCTCGTCACCGTCATTAATATCCCTTGCCGCCTCATCACACTCAAGAATTGCAAGTCCTATATTAATGGCGTTGCGATAAAAAATTCTCGCGAATGTAGATGCTATAACGCAGCTTATGCCTGACGCTTTTATGGAAATAGGCGCATGCTCACGGGATGAGCCGCAGCCGAAATTAGCCTCGGCAACCATAATATCCCCCGGCTTTACCTTGCTGACAAATCCGGGGTCGATATCCTCCATACAATGAGAAGCAAGCCAGGCTTCGTCGCTTTTATTAAGATAGCGCGCGGGAATGATAACATCGGTATCAACATTATCGCCAAACTTATGTACTGTGCCTTTTGCGTTCATATCAGTCAACCTCCCTCGGATCAGCTATATATCCCCTTACAGCAGATGCCGCGGCAACAGCAGGAGATGCAAGGTATATTTCGGATTTGGTATGTCCCATTCTGCCGACAAAATTGCGGTTTGAGGTGGAAACAGCTTTTTCGCCGCTTGCGAGAATACCCATATGACCGCCAAGACAGGGACCGCAGGTCGGTGTGGAAACGACAGCGCCTGCTTCAATAAATGCTTCAACAATGCCTTCCCTTACACACTGAAGATAAACAGACTGTGTTGCCGGGATAACAATGCAGCGCACACCCTTTGCAACCTTTTTGCCTTTAATGATTTGTGCGGCAGCGCGCATATCCTCCATCCTGCCGTTGGTACATGAGCCGATAACCACCTGATCAATTTGAATTTTGTCAAGCTCGTCAACAGTCTTAGTATTTTCGGGAAGATGCGGACAGGCAACGGTTGGTTTAAGCGCGCTCAAATCAATCTCGATAACGCTGTCATATTCAGCGTCATCATCAGCCTCATAAACCTTATATTCACGAATGCTCCTGCTCTCAACATATTCCCTGGTTATTTCATCCACAGGAAAAATGCCGTTTTTAGCGCCGCATTCAATAGCCATATTTGAAATGCAAAGCCTGTCATCCATGGAAAGCTCTTTTATACCGTCGCCGGTAAATTCAAGCGATTTATAAAGCGCTCCGTCAACACCGATTTTTCCGATTAGGTGAAGCACTGCGTCCTTGCCGGATATATACGGTGCCTTTTTACCCGTAATAACAACTTTAATTGCAGACGGCACCTTGAACCAAGCTTTGCCGGTAACCATACCTGCCGCCATATCTGTTGAACCCACGCCTGTTGAAAACGCGCCTAACGCGCCGTATGTACAGGTATGACTGTCGGCGCCGATAATGCAGTCGCCGCAGGTAACAATACCCTGTTCGGGCAAAAGAGCATGCTCAATGCCCATATTGCCTACATCATAATAATGAAGAATGTCATTTTTCTTGGCAAATTCCCTTACTTGCTTACAGTTTTCTGCGGACTGAATATCTTTATTCGGTGTAAAATGGTCCATAACAAGTGAAATTTTTGTTTTGTCAAACACATCGGTTTTGCCGAATTTGTTCATTTCGTTAATTGCCACAGGTGCGGTAACATCGTTACCGAGCACCATATCAAGCCTTGCTTCAATAAGCTGGAGCGCGCAGACACTGTCAAGCCCTGCATGGTCAGCCAATATTTTTTGAGTCATTGTCATACTCATTAATCATCACCAAAATTCTGTATTAAATTAGTTGTTTATATATCATCGGTAAATGAGCCTTCTCCCCGCTCAAGCGATGTAATACCCGTACGGGCAAGCTCAACGATATCAAAGCTTTCCTCAATCTCTTTGATAAACGCGTCGATTATAATGCCTCTGCCTGTAAACTCAAGCGTTACCGTTGACATTGATACATCAAGAACTCTTGCGCCGAAACGCATATTAAGCTCAAGCAGAGCATTTTTTTGAGCAATCCCCTTTGCGTTGACCTTTACAAGCAAAAGCTCGGAGGAAACGGAATGCTCCTCGGTAAGCTCGGAAACCTTTTTAACTATTTCAAGCTTGAGAAGCTGACGCTTAATCTGCCTGAAATTTTCAGGCTCGGTATTTGTTTCAATAGTCATTCTTGAAAAGTTAGGGTCCTCTGTCTCACTCACGGTGAGGGACGAAATATTATATGCCCTTCTTGAAAACAGGCTTGCAACACGCTGAAGGACACCGCTTTCATTATCAACAAGCACCGATAATACCAATTTTTCTTTCATAATTGCAGCCCCCTTAATTAAATTCTTCAATAATATCCGTATGCGCTCCGCCCGGCGGAATCATAGGCAATACATTTGAATCAGGTGAAATCCTGCAATCAACAAGCACAGGACCGTCATATTCAAATACTTCTTTCAAAACGGCATCAATATCATCGTTTGTTCTTATGCGCATACCCTTAACGCCGAATGCTTCGGCTGCCTTTACAAAGTCGGTTGCACGATGCGGGTCGGTATCTGAAAAACGATTTTCATAAAAAAGCTTCTGCCACTGGCGAACCATACCGAGAACCGTATTATTCATTATAAACATTTTAACGGGAACATTATATGACGCCATTGTTGCAAGCTCGGACAAATTCATATGAAATCCGCCGTCACCCGCAAACATAACAACCTGCTTATCCGGGCAGCCGAATTGACCGCCGATTGCAGCGCCCATCGAATAGCCCATTGTTCCGAGCCCGCCTGAGGTTAGGAAGGTATGCGGTTTTTTGAATTTATAAAACTGTGCAGCCCACAGCTGGTGCTGACCGACATCGGTAACTATAACAGCGTCATCATTTGTTATACCGTCGATTTTTTCAATAAGCGTTTGAGGATTAACATAATCCCCGATCTGAAGCTGAACAAACGGATGCCTGTAGCCTTCAATTTCAGCCCTCCATTCAGAATGGTCAAGCTGTTCAACGGCCCTTGTGAGCATTGGAATAACATCAGCAAGATTGCCCCTCAAATGATAATTTGAAACAATGTTCTTATCCATTTCGGCAGCATCAATATCAATATGTAAAATTTCCGCATTCGGAGCAAATTTTTTTCTGTTGCCTGCAACACGGTCTGAAAATCTTGCGCCGGCAACGATAAGAACATCACAGTCATGAGCCGCCTTGTTTGCCTCAAAGTGACCATGCATACCGATTAATCCGAGATGAAGCGGATGACCGTTCGGGAATGAACCAAGACCCATAAGGCTTGATACAACTGGCGCGTCAATTTTTTCCGCAAAAGTTATAAGGTCTTCGCCGACATCGGAAAGCACAGCGCCTCCGCCCACATAAATAAGCGGCTTTTTTGCACCTTTAAGAAGCTCTACGGCACGGTTAAAGCATTTGGTATGCGGCTCGATATATACATCAGGCTCCTGCTTGGGCATCGGTGTATATTCAAAAAGAATTTTCGGATCTGTGAAATCCTTGGGGATGTCAACAAGAACAGGTCCCTTCCTGCCGCTTTGCGCTATCTTAAACGCCCTGCGGATTGTAGGGGCAAGCTCCTCAAGGGATTTAACCTGAAAATTATGCTTTGTTATAGGCATCGTTATACCGCAGATATCAACCTCCTGAAAGCTGTCCCTGCCCAAACCGGAGGTTTGATAATTGGCAGTAATGGCAACTATCGGAACAGAATCCATATAAGCAGTTGCAATGCCTGTTACAAGATTTGTTGAGCCGGGGCCGGAGGTTGCAAAGCAAACACCGACCTTACCCGTTGCCCTTGCATAGCCGTCGGCGGCATGAGATGCACCCTGCTCGTGAGCCGTAAGAATATGGTTAAAAGTATCGCCGTACTTGCAAAGCTCGTCATAAATATTCAGTATTGTTCCGCCGGGATAGCCGAAAATCGTATCAACTCCCTGCTCCCTGAGAACCTCAAGAACTATCTGTGAGCCGTTGAGTTTCATTTTAATCTACCTCTCTTACAATTTACTCTGTCGAAAAACATTATTTAATATAATATAATATTTGCAATATAAAGTCAAGGAAAATCGTATAAACAATCAGCACTTGTAAATCAGACATTTTTGTTATATAATAACAGCGATTATTTCACAACTCGGATAGATAAAGGAGATACAAAATGAAGCTTGGTATAGTAGGCTTGCCCAATGTCGGCAAAAGCACATTATTCAACGCAATAACCAACGCCGGCGCGCAGAGCGCCAACTATCCTTTTTGCACAATTGAGCCGAATGTGGGAATGGTAAGTGTCCCTGATGAAAGGCTTAACAAGCTCGCTGAAATGTATAACCCGGACAAGTTTACCCCTGCAACAATTGAGCTTGTTGATATTGCAGGTCTTGTAAAGGGAGCATCAAAGGGCGAGGGACTCGGCAACAAATTTCTTTCGCATATCCGTGAGGTTGACGCGGTGATACATGTTGTTCGATGCTTTGAAAACGATGACATAACGCATGTTGACGGCACCGTTGACCCTGCAAGGGATATCGAAACAATTAATCTTGAGCTTATACTGTCTGACCTTGACATCCTTGCAAGAAGGCTTGACAGCAGGAAAAAAGCTATGAAAGGTGACAAAGCCCTTGCGTCTGAGGTTGCGTTTCTTGAAAGGCTGCAAAATGAAATGCAGCAGGGAAAAACCGCACGAAGCGTTGAAATAAGCAAGGATGAGCTTGAATATCTTAAAGAGGTATCATTGCTCACAATTAAGCCTGTTATTTATGCCTGCAATATGGGAGAAAATGATTTCAAAAGCGCAATCGAAAACAACAGGTACTATAAGGCTGTTAAAGAAATTGCCGAAGCAGAAAATGCCGAAACGCTGCCGATTTGCGCTGAAATGGAGGCTGAAATCGCCGAGCTTGACAGCGATGAAAAGCAGATGTTTCTTGCCGATATGGGGCTTGAAAAAAGCGGACTTGACAGACTTATCAAAAAAAGCTATGCACTTTTGGGACTTATATCATATCTTACCGCAGGCAAGCCTGAGGTAAGGGCGTGGACAATAAAAAAAGGCACCAAAGCACCGCAGGCAGCGGGAAAAATACATACCGATTTTGAGCACGGATTTATCAGAGCAGAGGTTGTTTCGTTTGATGATTTAGTTAAATGCGGCAGTATGACGGCGGCAAAAGAAAAGGGACTTGTCAGAAGCGAGGGCAAGGAATATGTTATGAACGACGGAGATATTGTTCTTTTCAGATTTAATGTATAGCTTCGGCGTCACCAATTCAGATGTCGGATTTTGTAAAAATCAGCATATATATTCAAAAGTTTTTAATAAAATAATTAATTTTTGTTGACTATTAATGAATTTTTTGCTATTATTAGGTTAAGGTGGGAGAGAATTATGTCAGTAGATAACATAAAATCGGTTGACGAAATTCTTTCATATGCGCAATCCGGCGACAGCAAAGCAGTAGAAGCTGTCATAAAGCATTACCGACCGCTGGTTGAAATTTCCGCAGCAAAGTATAAGGATTCCCCTTTAGAGCGTGAGGATTTAATTCAGGAAGGCTTAATAGGTCTGCTCGCCGCAATCAAATTTTTTGATAAGGCAAAGGGTGCGAATTTTAAAACTTACTCGGTAAGGTGCATTGACAATTCTATGCAGTCAGCGCTTCGCAAGTTTAACAGGCAAAAGGATATTCCAAAACAAAATGTTGTCGAGTATCTGGATGAGGAAATGCCCTTGTATAACACCTGCGACAGCCCTGAAGATGCTTTTATCGCTCAAGAAAGCGTTTCACTGTTGACTAAAGTTCTTCGAGAAAATCTCTCTGATTTTGAAAATGAGGCTTTAAGGCTTCACATTGTTGGCTGCAGTTACAATGAAATTGCAAAAAGATTATGCAAAACACCTAAAGCTGTTGACAATGCATTACAGCGTGTAAGAAAGAAATTGTCCGACATTTCTTTTTAACACAACAAAATCTTATTTGAGAGGTAACAAAAATGTTTGAAGACAAAACTTTAACTTGTAAAGAGTGCGGAAATGAATTTGTTTTCACGGCAGGCGAACAAGAGTTTTATGCGGAGAAAGGCTTTGTTAATGAGCCTCAAAGATGCAAGGAATGCCGTGATAAAAGAAAGGCTGCCGCAAGAGCTCCCCGTGAAATGCACGATGCTGTTTGCGCAAGCTGCGGAGCTGAATGTAAGGTTCCGTTTGTTCCTAACGGCGAGCGTCCTGTTTATTGCAGCGAATGTTTCGCAAAAATAAAAGAGGAAGCATAATCCCTTTAAAGGCTCGAAAATCGAGCCTTTATTTTTTTAAAAATTGTATGTGTTAAAATGATGTGAACCAATAAAAAAGAGAAGAAACCTCCAAAATAT
>CAZYDW010000025.1:0-26976 GCA_964646445.1 uncultured Bacteroides sp. | reverse complement strand
TGAAATGGACCCCGCCGCCTAAGAGGCGGGGGACATCGGCGAATAGGTTATATTCCGGCTTTTTTCGCATGATTAAACGGACAGCCTTAACTGCCCGTTTAATCAGACGCCGTTACAGCGATATTATGAAAGGCTCATAATGCCCATACCTTTTTCATTATTGAAAATGCACTCAAATTTATTCCGTCACACAGCTTCCGCCGTTATTTGACGATGCCCAGCCAATCCAAGTTGTGCCGACATTAAGGCTTATATCATTGCCGTTTGAAGCCTTAACCGAAAGCCTGCCGTTTTCAACCGACCATGTAACATCGCATACCGTGCCGAGACTTGCGAGCTTTCCGTTACCCCCTGCAAGCTTATAGTCACAATATGTTTCGCTGCTGCCGCTGCCTTTGTAGTCATACTTAATTACATATGCAGTAGTGTCATAAAGAACAAGAATATTCTTTCTTTCAACATCTGTCTGATAATCTGTGGAGTGATACATCTTGTCCTCCGTGCTGTAGCTCCAGCTCCTTGTGAGCGTGCTCTTTGAAAATGTAAGCTTAAGGCTGCTGCAGGCAGAAGCGCCGACAGCAGTATCACTTTCATAAAAGCTGAAGGTTGTATAGCTGTCACTGTCCGCCTCAGTGCGAAAGCCGGTATTTTCAATAGTTTGAGCAAGCTTGTCACCATAAAGCACACCTGTATGCTCCGATGAAACGCCCCTTGAGCTGTCCCTGCCGAAAAGCCCGAGCGAATCGTTAAATGCCATTTGGTTAATATGATCAACATTTTCACTGCTGAAAACAGAATCAGCGCCTATATAATCTCCCTTGCTTGTGCTCATACCCCAGTGGATGAATATTGAATCAAACAGCTGTGAAAACTTTATAAAGGGCGGCCTTGCGCTGCGTATGGGACCAATCTGTGACGGCAGCGAGTTATAATCGGCATAAATCCACAGCATCCTTGTTTCGCCGCCTTCAACCTCGCCCTCAACAATTATATCCGGCGGATTTTTAATATCGTCAATTCCCCACTGCGGTCTTGCGTCATATGCGTTTTCGACAACACAGGCAACACTGCGTCTGCCCACTGCGTCTGCGCTGAAGTTGCTGCTGCCGGTAAGTGGATTTGTTATAATAATCGCTTCCTGTGTTGTGGCTGCCGTTGTTGAAACGGCGGTGGTTTCCTCTTCTTTTGCTGAACCCTTTACAACGGCAAAAATAACTGCCGCAATAATTATAATAAGAATAACCGCTGCGGCTATAATTATTTGTTTTTTCCTGCCTTTTTTGGATTTTTCTTTTTTTGTCATCGGTTTATCCCGCTGTGCGCTGACAGGCTTATCAAGACTGTCGTTAATCAAAGAAAAATTATTTAGCGAAGCTGAATTTTTTCCATCTGTTTCCTTTATATCAAAAGTATCAGAAAGCACGCTTTCGGACGGTTTTTTCGTTACCCTGTCGCCCTCATCATTTGTTGATGAAGCGCCGTAATCGCCGCCGCGACGGCTTTTGATTTCATTTAAAATATTGTCAATTTCATTATTATCTGCCATAATCGCTCTCCTCTCGCAAGTCATATTGTATCACATAATAATGCATATTGCACTATATTTTTTAATTTTTTTAAAATTTATTGATTTAGGGCACAATATGTAGTAAAATAAAATAACGGAGGTAAAACCATGGCAAAGACTGTACCTATGATAATTTCAAATAATGATATTCTTGTTCTTGATAAAAATAATAATGAGTTTAAGTCCTTTGAAATGCCTGCTTTAAATCCTGTGCCTAACATTCCGTTTTATCACGAATATGCACAAAAGATTGCCGAAAGCCAGTATTATTTTAAAGAATTTATGAAAAAGCTTTACGGTAAAAAGCTTTCAAAATATATTCTTGCAATAATTGTTCCGGATGATACAAGCAAGCTTGAATCAATTTTCATAAATGAGTTTTTTGTCAATTCGGGTGCTTGCAAGGCAGTCGCGCAAATGCCGATGTCGCACGCGCTTTCAAAGGAAAAACGTTTTATTTCAATATCAAAATCATTAAGAAATGTATGCCTTGGATATATAAGGGATAATGAAACGGTTGTTAAAAAATGCTATGATATCCACACCTGCAATCCGAATCGTATAACGGCTGACGCAGAGGTTTTGCATATAGATGTTGAATATAATGATATACCGATTTATATAAATAATTTCAATATGAATATGGACGAATATCTTGATATCGGCAAAGTCATAACGCCTAAAAACTTTATGGAAAAAATAGAAGTAATTGATGTTGAAAAGCTATAATAAAAAAACACGCCCCTGCAAAAAATAATGCAGGGGTGATTTTAATGAAAAAAAAGAACAGGAAAAACAATACAGACAACAACAAACAGATTATCGATCTGACATCATATATCAGTCCCGATATGGTAAACTGTGATGTCGACGGCAGCTACACGGGAATACCTTCGGATACCTATTATTATGATGAACCCGAAACACCTGTTCAGGATGCGGATGACCTGTAAATAAAAGCTTTAGAGCTTAAGCGTCCTGACAGAGATTGAGAATGCCCGATTAGCCTTAGTTAATTTGCGGGAAAATGAGCTTAAAGCGCCAAAAAACGGCCGGATTCAATCTTCAGCCGTTTTTTGCGGGCTTGCTTATTTTTCGATGCTTGCCCACGGTTGATTATCGCTTAGCAGTCTTATTGCCGCAATTATCGGATTAAAAAGACACAACCGACGCTTTATCAGTATTGCGAAACGAGTTTAAGGTTTTTAAGGCTTACATCCATAATCATCGCCGAATGTGTCAGCGCACCGCAGGAAACGAAGTCAACGCCTATTTCGGCAATTTCCTTAAGCCGCTGCTTTGTAACATTGCCCGAACATTCGCTCTGCGCTCTGCCGTTTATCAGTTCAACTGCCTTTTTCATTGTATCGTTATCCATATTATCAAGCATAATAATATCTGCGCCTGCATCAAGTGCCTCACGCACCTGCTCAAGAGTTTCGGTTTCAACCTCGATTTTGCGAACAAACGGTGCATATGCCCTTGCCATTTCGACAGCTTTGGTAATTGAGCCTGCCGCACCGATATGATTATCCTTTAATAAAACACCGTCTGAAAGATTGTATCTGTGATTTGCTGCACCGCCGATTTTTACGGCATATTTTTCAAACGGGCGCATATTCGGAGTGGTCTTTCTTGTATCAAGGAGAGTTGTTGAATAACCCTCAAGCTCTTTCACATATTCCCTCGTGATTGTAGCAATACCGCTCATTCGCTGAAGATAATTCAGCGCCGTTCTTTCGCCGCTTAAAATCGCCTTTATATCGCCGTAAATAACACCTAAAAGCGCACCCTTTTCAACGGCATCTCCGTCCTTGAAATTTGCATCAAAACGGCTTGTCGAATCAAGAAGCTCAAAGGTCCTTTTAAAAATATCAAGTCCGCAGATAATGCCGCTTTGCTTACATATCAGCTCCGCCCTGCCGTACTCGTCCTCAGGCATAACAGCGTTTGCGGATACATCCTCGCTTGTTATATCCTCCTTCAATGCGTTTAGAATATAATCATCAACATTAATTTTCATTGTTACACCATTTATCATAAAATTCCTTATCCTTTCCCTTTATTTCATCCATAATAAGCTTTTTAAACTGCTCTGCTATTTCAGCCTTGCCGGGATACGATTTAAGGTCAATATCAGGCAAATCAACAGGCTTGGGGGATTTATCCCCTGCAATGAGCAGTGCCGCCCTTTTTGCAAAAACAAGGCTTTCAAGCAGCGAGTTTGACGCCAAACGATTTTTACCGTGAACACCGTTGCAGGCAGTTTCGCCGGCGGCATAAAGGTGATTCATTGAGGTTTTGCCGTTAATGTCGGTTTTTACACCGCCCATCATATAATGCTGTGCAGGTGTTACAGGCACCATATCCTTTGTTATGTCATAGCCCTCGTCAATACATGCCTCGTAAATATTGGGGAACCTTTTCTCCGCCTCCTCACTGCTCATTGTCGGCAGTGTTATATAAACATGGTCCGTGCCGAATTTTGCCATTTCCTTTAAAATTGCATCAGTAACAACATCTCTCGGCTGAAGCTCATCCGTAAAACGCTCGCCGTTTTCATTAAGAAGAATTGCTCCCTCTCCCCTGACGCTTTCACTGATAAGAAAACGCCTGCCTTTTTTATGGCTGTAAAGCGTTGTCGGATGAATTTGAATATAATTTATATCCTGAAGCTCAACACCATGCTTAATGGCAAGTGCAAAGCTGTCACCGGTAATATGCGGAAAATTTGTTGAGTTAAGAAACAAACCGCCTATACCTCCGGTGGCAAGAATAATATCTCTCGCTATGATTGCGCCCATTTCTCCTAATTCATCAGTGCATATAATGCCCTGGCAAACATTGTCCTTTTCTATAAAATCAATCATAGTGGTTTGGGTTACGAATGTTATGTTCTCCCTTTTTTTTGCTATGCGAAGAAGGGTTGCCGTAATTTCCTTGCCTGTTTCATCCTTGTGGTGAAGAATACGGTTTTGCCTGTGCGCACCCTCACGGGTATAATCAAAATCGCCTTCATCGTCAGTATCAAATTCAACACCAAGCTCGACAAGTGTCCCTATAACCTCCCTTGACTGTTCTATCATAATTCTGACAGATTCAGGGTTGTTCTCATAATGACCTGCTTTCATCGTGTCCTCAAAATAGCAGTTAAAATCATTAACATCCTTTAACACACATACTCCGCCCTGTGCAAGATATGAATCACATTCCTTCAAATCTTCCTTTGTGATAACAAGAACATCCCTGTCACTCGGCAGGCACAATGCCGCAAAGAGTCCGGCAACACCGCTTCCGACTATAACTATATCAGTTTTAATGCAATCATTAATGTCCATAATTTTCAGATTAAATTCCTTGTTGTTTGCTATATGTAGATATATCTTTTTTTGGATATACTTATTCTAATATATAATTATTTTGTGCCGTTGTCAAGATTGGGTAAACGAAACCGCCGGCAAGTGGTACTCATCAAATTATGAATGCTTTTAAGAATAATTAAATAATTATCAAATTTACTTGACAATTATATTACATTGTGTTACTCTTTTGTTACATTTTGAATGTACCATATTTTGAAATATTTTTTATGTTTTGCCAATTTATACAATATATAGTGTTAGTATTGTTGCTTTTACACAATTTATTTTATTTTTAAATTGGTTACATTTTGGATAAAATATACCGTATGAGATTTATTTTATATATACAGTCTGCTATAATGTAAATGTTTTGGTAATACATATTTAAATAATAACTACAAACATTAAATATATAGCGCAATAACAAAAGAGGTGAAATGTGCTTGGAGAATTTTGTTATAACCGGCGGTCACGAGCTTTTCGGCGAGGTTAATATCAGCGGCGCAAAAAATGCAGCAGTAGCAATTATCCCGGCAGCATTGCTTTCTAACGATATTGTTCGTATAGAAAATATACCTAACATAAGTGATGTTAGTTTGATAATTCAAATTCTCGACCGTATGGGCGCAGGAATTAAAATGATAAACAAAAATACTATTGAAATTGATTCGCGTTGCGTAAGCTTTAATCCGGTTTCATATGAGCTTGCATCTCATTTCAGAGCAAGCTATTATCTCATAGGCATAATGCTCGGCAGATTTAAAAAGGCGGAGGTTGCCATGCCCGGTGGCTGCAACTTCGGCGTAAGACCTATTGATTTACACATAAAAGGCTTTGAGATGCTCGGCGCAAATGTTGAAATTATCAACGGTATGGTTTGCGCAAAGGCAGACAAGCTTATAGGCTCATCAATATATATGGACCAGGTATCTGTCGGTGCAACAATGAATATTATGCTTGCGGCAGTTCTTGCAAGAGGGCTTACAATCATTGAAAATGCCGCTAAGGAGCCTCATATTGTTGACCTTGCGAACTTTCTTAATTCAATGGGCGCAGATGTCAGGGGCGCAGGCACCGATGTTATAAAAATCCACGGTGTTGAAAAGCTCCACGGCTGCACATATTCAATCATTCCCGACCAGATTGAAGCAGGGACATATATGGTTGCTGCTGCTGCCTGCGGCGGCGATGTGCTGGTTAAAAATGTTATACCTAAGCACCTTGAATCTATAAGCGCCAAGCTTGAGGAAGCAGGCGCTGAAATCATCGAATATGACGATGCCGTAAGGGTAACGCGCTTTAAGCCGCTTACAAGATGCAATGTTAAAACTATGCCGCATCCCGGATTCCCTACGGATATGCAGCCTCAAATGGCAGTTTTGCTCTCAATCGCAAAGGGTACAAGCATTCTTTCTGAAAGCGTATGGGATAACCGTTTTCAATATGTAGGTCAGCTTCTTCGCATGGGTGCTGATATTCAGGTTGACGGCAAAACCGCCGTTATTGAAGGGGTTGAGCAGCTGACGGGCGTCAAGGTCAAGGCAACTGATTTAAGAGCAGGCGCAGCAATGATTATTGCAGGTCTTGTTGCAAACGGTGAAACAACGGTTGAAGATATTCAGTATATTGACCGCGGCTATGAGGATGTGTGTGAAAAATTTTCTATGCTCGGCGGGAATATAAGAAGAATTGAAACAAATGAGCCTGATGCCGTTGCAGACGCAGGCTGATTAGCGAACAAATATAAGCGTATCAAATGATACGCTTTTTTGATTAGAGGAATTTTTATGTCAAAGGTATGCCAGCTTTTTTCAGGCAGCAGCGGAAATTCAATATTAATATCGGGCGGCGGCAGTAACTTTCTTGTTGATATAGGCGTTTCTGCCAAAAGGTGTGAAAATGCACTTTCGTCCATCGGTGTTGATGCCGACAGTATTGACGGCATTTTCATAACACACGAGCACATTGACCATATCAAAGGGGTAAAGGTTTTTGCATCAAGGCACAGTGTGCCCGTTTTTGCGGATAATGCCTGTATAAGCGCAATGCTTGAATGCGGCGCGCTAAACGATAAGCACACTGTCATACCCATAGAATATCACGCAGAGCACTGCAATATTGAAATAAAAGCCTTTGAGCAGAGCCACGACAGTGTAAAATGCCTCGGCTACAGATTCAATCTTCCCGACGGCAGAAGCGTCGGTGTCTGCACTGATACGGGTTTTATTACGGACAATGCCAAAAAACAGCTTAAAGGCGTTGATTTGATATTCATTGAAGCAAATCACGAGATTTCAATGGTACAGACAGGCTCATACCCATATCCGCTGAAAAAGCGTATTCTCGGTGCAAGGGGTCATCTTTCAAATTTTGACTGCGGCGAATACATAAAAGAGCTTGCCCAAACAGGCACAACAAGATTTGTGCTTTGCCATTTAAGCCGTGAAAACAATATGCCTCATATAGCAATGCAAACGGCGCTTTCATCGCTTAATGAAATAGGACTTAAAAAAGATACGGATTTCAGATTGTATGTTTCGCCGCCCGAAAATGACAGCAGGAGCATTGCGCTATGATAAACATAACAGTAATTGCCGTGGGCAAGCTGAAGGAAAGATATCTTCGTGACGGCTGCAGCGAATACATAAAACGAATTGGCGCTTATGCAAAAATTAATATAATGGAAATCAGCGAGCAACGATGCAGCGAGAATCCCTCGCCTGCCGAAATAAAAAATGCCATTTTAAAAGAAGGCAGGCGTATTATGGATAAAATACCTAAGTCTGCGCTTGTAATACCTCTTTGTATTGAAGGCGCGGAATATTCAAGCTGTCAGTTTTCAGAGCTTATGGAAAATACTGCAATGCACAGCTCGCATATCTGCTTTGTTGTAGGCGGTTCGTTCGGATTAAGTGATGATGTAAAATCGCTTGGTAAGCATAAGCTTTCATTCGGCAAAATGACACTGCCCCATCAGCTTGCAAGGCTTGTACTGCTTGAACAAATATATCGCGGGCTTTCAATTTCAAACAATTCAAAATACCACAAATAAAAATGCATTAAGAAAAGAGCACCTTTTAACAAGGCGCTCTTTTCTTTAAGGGGTAAAAATTTATATGAAAACCGATATATAAAAAGGCTGTGACATTACAGATATCAACAACCTTGTTGACTATTTTAAAAGCTTATACGCATCAGGGCTGAAATTAACATCCCTTGCTCTTGCCGTACGGGGTGCCGTGTTTTTAAGGATTGCACCCTTCAGCATAAAGAAGGCAACCTCACGGCTTATCCTTTCATAATCAACATTGAATATTCTTGATGAAACATATTTGTTGAAAACATTGATAAGCGGCCCCATACAAAAAGCTGTTATAACCGTACCTATGCCGATATTCTTTATTTCGTAAGCATTGCCGTTTAGTATTGCCGTAAATCCGCCGCTGACTGCAAGCCCGATAATTATTACGGCTATATCGGTAATAACCCTTACCCATTTGTAGTCAAGCCTGATACCGCGGCTTAACATAAAGCCCAAAGCATCGTACGGACCCACACCGACATTTGCCGTAAAGAATAATGAACAAGCAAAGCACAAGGTAATAATGCCGAGTATAAGAAGGGGAATTCTTACTGAAAGGGTAAAATGATTTTGCACCGAAGGCTCAATAATCGACTGAAATATTTCACATGCATAACCGCAGCCGACCATATTAAAAACCGTACCAATGCCGACTAAGCCCCTGTGTGCAACAATCAAAACATAGAGCAGAATAACTGCGTTGACTATGAGCTGGTATGTACCAAAGCCGATACCTATAGTGCTTGCTATGTTCATATTCATTGATGTGAAAGGGTCAACTCCAAATTCGGATACCGAAAAAAGTGAAATTCCAAAACCCATAATGATGATACTTACAAGTGAAAGAACAGTCCTCTTGACCATATTGTGCTGAGAAAACATATCCTTTATGTATCCATATGCGTCTGCTTTAACCTTATTCATAGCAGTACCTCTGAAGTTGATGTATTTCCCTCTTTGATGTCATTATATGCTTATGCTTAAAAAAATCAAGTTTTTTGTGCAACTTTCTACTTATGTAACATTTTGCACAATAAGATTTAATTCTTTTTGTGCAATCTGAACAATTATTCATTCCATTTGCTTACCAAGAAAAGCAGCAGCCACCTGAACCAGTTTTATATCTGTTTCCGACGGCAGAGTATTATCGCTTTCCTCAATAAGGGCAACTGCTCCGCTGACATCTCCGCCATACATAATAGGATACACAACATTTGCTTTCCTGTTAAAGCCTTCGATTGCATTCATACTCGGCACAAGCTCGGTTGAAATATGAATTGCACGGTTTTCCATAAGCTCCTCAAGATTTTTAGTTACTCTGCGTTCAAGTATTTCTCTTTTGCTGATGCCTGATGCGGCAATGACATGGTCATTATCCATAATGGCAATGGGTAATCCGCCGTTTTTATGGAGCACCTCTGCATACTGGTTGGCGAAATTTGACAGCTCCCCTATCGGCGAATATTTTTTAAAAATCACTTCTCCCTCCGCATCTGTAAATATTTCAAGCGGGTCGCCCTCTTTAATACGAAATGAACGCCTGATTTCTTTTGGTATTACTATTCTGCCCAAATCATCAATTCGTCTAACAATTCCTGTTGCTTTCATATATAATTCTCCCTTTAAATGTTAATCATTTCTACTGTAATATTTTGCACAGTTACAATGATATAATACAAAAGCGAAAATGGAATTTTTTGCATAAAAACCTCATCTGCAAAACACAGATGAGGTCAGTTATACTATTTATCATAATTGTTTATTACACTTGTGTAAATTTTAATTTCTTTTCGGCGATTTATACAGGTGTATTCTGCCGGCGTCATTAAACGCTTTAAGCGTCATAAGCGTTATCGGCACAATAAACATACCCATAAAGCCGAAAAGCTTTAATCCGAAATACAGACCTGCAAGCGTTACAATCGGGTGAACACCAAGTGAACTGCCGACAATTTTTGGCTCAATATACTGTCTTATTACCGAAATAATTACATATATTGCCAATAGACCCACTGTCTGACCGGTATTCCCCAGGATAAGGCTGATTAGTGCCCACGGTATCAATATACCGCCCGAGCCTGCAACCGGCAGAATATCAAAAATTGCTATTGCTATTGCTATCATAACAACATAACTGTTATTTGATACGCCTATTATATTTAAAAGCGTCAGCCCGAGAAACAGCTCACAGAAAGTAATAAGCATAATTATCCCGTAGGCACGAAACATTTTCAAAACTGTTTTTGAAAAAATCTGCTTGATTTCACTTAAAAGATTTTCCTTACCCTGCGGCAGCTGAAGCTTTAAAAAGCCTACAATCCGCTTATAATCCTTTGTAAAGAATATCCATGCAACAATGCTTATTACTATTGCAATAAGCGCCGAAGGTATATTTTTCACAACAGAATAAACACCGCTTATACCGGTCGTCAAGCCCGATGTAACGGATTTAACATCTATGCCTATTGCACTTAAATCAAAATTTGAAATCATTCTGCCAAAGGATTCGGTAATACTGTCGGAAACAGTTGTATAAATATTTTCAGGCAAAAAGCTGAGAATGTTAAGCAGTTCCTTCTCAAGAGTTGAAAGAAGATTCGGCAAATCATTCAGCTGCTGCGTAAGAAATGTTATAAAATTGCCGACCTCCCTGCCGATAAGCGAAAGTATCAAAACAACAGGTCCGAGTATTATCAAAAGAGAAATAATAACAAGCAATATCGCCCAAAGCGCGTGACATTTGTTTTTTGTTTTTTTATCAAGCCACCTTAAAGGTCTTTGAAGTATAACCGATAAAAAAAACGCTATAAGAAACGGTGCGGTCACGGCAAAGCAATATTTAAAAAATAAATATATTAAAGCAATAACCACTGCCGTAAAAGCAATATTTATTATTGCGTCTCTTCGTTTTTCAACCTTGTGAGTCATTTTTTTAACTCCCTTTAATTTTATACATCTATATTCTAATTCAACCATAAGTATTTATCAAGTAAAAATGTAATAATTTTCAATTTTTTAAAAATAATGCTTGATACTCAGAGCTTTTTTTGCTAATATATTAAAGTGTTTCTCACTGTAAAACAAGTGTTCGTGAACGGAGGACAGTTTATGAGCAAAGTAAATTACTATCTTGTTAATTCAAATATCCTTCCAAGCGTATATTCAAAGGTAATTGAGGCAAAAAATTATCTTGCAAGCGGCGAGGCTGAAACAGCGTCGCAGGCTGTTAAAATGGCAGGCATATCACGAAGCGCATATTATAAATACAAGGACTCGATATTTGAATATAACACAGACAGCAATGATGAAACCGTTACAATAAATGCTAAGCTCAAAGATAATGCAGGGGTTTTGTCGGCACTTATGAACGAGCTTTATGTATCAGGTGCAAATGTTTTATCAGTCAGCCAAAGCGTGCCTGTTAATTCGGTTGCCGATATTTCAGTCACAGTAAGGGTTACCGAAATGACAGCCACAAGGCAGGAGCTTGTTGATAACATAAAAAGCATAAGCGGCGTAAATGCCGTATCTTTAAGCGAGTAATCCGATTGGACATCGGCGAATAGGTTATACGCCTTGTTCGGCTGCAGCAAGTCGTATAGATGCTTTTTAATGAACTATTTGCAGCCGGAAAGGACTATGGAAATTAATATATGAAAATTGCAGTAATGGGTTATGGCACCGTAGGCAGCGGTGTTGTCGAGGTTATTGAAGCTCACAGCGCTGTTATACCAAAGCGTATAGGCGGCGAAAAGCTTGAGGTAAAACGAATTCTTGATCTTCGTGATTTTCCGAACGATGTTCACAAGGATGCGTTTACAAAGGATTTCAACGACATTTTAAAAGATGAAGAGATTAAAATCGTTGCTGAAACAATGGGCGGAGTAAATCCCGCATATGACTTCACAATGAGACTTTTAAGCGCCGGCAAAAGCGTTGTTACATCAAACAAGGAGCTTGTTGCGCAAAAGGGGCTTGAGCTTCTTAATGAGGCAGAGAAAAATGGTGTGAACTACCTTTTTGAAGCATCTGTAGGCGGAGGTATTCCCATCATAAGGCCGCTCACTCAATGCCTTGCGGCTAATAATATTGAGGGCATTGCCGGGATTCTTAACGGAACAACAAACTTCATTCTCACAATGATGATTGAAAAGGGTATGTCATTTGCCGATGCGCTTAAAATAGCGCAGGACAAGGGATATGCCGAAAAGGACCCTACTGCCGATGTTGAAGGTCATGACGCCTGCAGGAAGGTTTGTATTCTGGCATCTCTTGCATTCGGCAAGCATGTTTATCCGTCGCAGGTTGAAACCGAGGGCATATCAAACATTACTCTTGAGGATGTTTCATATATTAATTCGGTAAACGGTGTTATCAAGCTGCTCGGCCAGGTTAAATATATTGACGAGGACAGTATCGCTGCATTCGTAAGCCCTGCCGTTGTTTATAACGGCTCACAGCTTGCATCTGTAAGAGATGTATTCAACGCTGTTCTTGTAAGAGGCGACGCGGTAGGCGATGTATGCTTTTACGGACCCGGCGCAGGCAAGCTGCCCACAGCCTCGGCAGTTGTCGCCGATATTATGGACTGTGCAAAGCACACCAACAGAAAAAAGATTTTCGGCTGGGGTGCAGGCGATGAGGATTATGTTGTTGATTACAAATCAAGCATTAAGATGCCGTTTTATGTTAGGGCGAAGGCCGACTGCTTAAAAATAACAGGCGCGTTGTCTGAGGTTAAATTTCTTTCGAGAAAGGGTCAGCCGTCTGACGAGGTTGCATTCATTACCGACGATTTGACTGAAAACGAGCTTAAAGAAAAGCTTAAAGGCATTGAGGTAATCAACATAATCAAAGTTACAAGCTATTAATAAAAGGAGGACACTTTAGCTATGGGACTTATAGTTCAAAAGTTCGGTGGCTCGTCTGTTGCAAATGCGCAAAGGGTAATGAATGTTGCCCGCATTGTAACCGATACCTACAAAAACGGTAATGATGTTGTTGTTGTCGTTTCTGCACAGGGCGACACCACCGACGATTTAATTGAAAAGGCTAACGAAATTAATCCGAATGCTGCAAAAAGAGAAATGGACCAGCTTCTTACGGCAGGAGAGCAGATTTCGATTTCACTTCTTGCAATGGCTGTTGAAAAGCTCGGCTGCCCTGTTATCAGTCTGTTAGGCTGGCAGGCAGGCTTTAATACAAATTCAATTTATACCGCCGCAAGAATTAAAAATATTAAGCCGAACAGATTGCAGGCTGAAATCGCAAAGCATAACATTGTTGTTGTTGCCGGATTTCAGGGAATTAACAGGTATGACGATTTAACAACTCTCGGCAGAGGCGGCTCCGACACATCGGCTGTTGCGATTGCGGCAGCGCTCAAGGCTGATAAGTGCCAGATTTTTACTGATGTTGAAGGTGTTTACACAGCAGATCCGAGGAAGGTTGAAAATGCCAAAAAGCTCAAGGAGATAACATATGACGAAATGCTTGAGCTTGCGACCCTCGGCGCGCAGGTGCTCAATAACCGTTCTGTTGAAATGGCCAAAAAATACGGCGTAGAGCTTGAGGTTTTATCATCACTTAATCCCATTGCGGGTACTATTGTTAAGGAGACGGCAAAAATGGAAAAAATGTTAATTCGCGGTGTAACAAAGGATAAGGATGTTGCACTTGTTTCAATCTTAAATTTACAGGATACTCCCGGTATCGCTTTTAAAATTTTTTCAAAGCTTTCATCAAAAAATATCAATGTTGATATTATTCTTCAGTCAATCGGCAGAGATGGCACAAAGGACCTTGTTTTTACGGTAAATAAGGATAACGGACCTATTGCCGTAAGCTTGCTTGAGGATATGCTTGATAACTGCAAAATCACTTGCGATACGAATGTTGCGAAGGTATCTATTGTCGGTGCAGGTATGGAATCACATCCCGGCACAGCGTCAAAAATGTTTGAGGCTCTTTATGAATCAAACATCAATATTCAAATGATTTCAACCTCCGAAATCAAAATTTCGGTTGTTATTGACGCAAATGATGCCGACAGAGCAGTAAACGCGGTTCATAATGCATTTATACCAAGCAATTAATTTTAATTGCGGCAAGAAGCGTTAGCTGTCCCCCCCCCGGCCTTTCAGCGGGTTTCACTTGCTTTATTCAGCGGGAGTCAATCCCCGCTGAAATGCGCTTCTCCTTGACAAATGCTGATGTTAGGGAATTTTCCTCAATTAAATTTTTAACAAACCGTTTGCAGCAGGAAGGGCTGTGTAAAAAAATATGAAAACAAAAACAAAAAGAAAAGGAAAATTATTAAAGGCTTTAATCATAATAATATGCATTATTGCGGCACTGGCTGTATTTTTATATGCCGCGGGCAATTATAAATCAAATCCCGATAAAACGGAAAGCTATGAAACCGCCAATGAATACATACTTGAAAAAACGGCAATATCAGGTCACAGAAGCGGCGGAGGCGTTCAGCCTGAGGAAACAATGGTTGCTTTCAAAAACTGTGTTGAAAATCCCGATTTCGATGTAGACGTTTTTGAATTTGACCTTCACATAACAAAGGATGATGTGCTTGTTCTGCTGCATGATGACACGCTTGACCGCACCTCTGACTGTGTTGAGGTATTCGGTGAGGAGAATGTAAGACCTGAAGAAAAAACTTATAGTGAGCTGCGTCAGCTTAATATGGGTTACTATTTTGAAACGGATGACGGCGAAATGCCGTACCATGATGCCGAGGTTACGGATGATTTGAGAATACTGCGTGTTGAAGACGCGCTTGATTATCTTCTTTCAACGGGCGATTACAATTATATTATTGAAATTAAAAACGGCGGCGAGCTTGGTATGAAGGGTGTTGACATTCTGCACTCAATACTTGAAGAAAGAGAGCTTGTTGACAAGGTAATCTTCGGCACCTTCCACGGCGAGATAAGCCGATATGTCGATAACACATACCCCGATATGACAAGGAGTACGGGTATTAAAGAGGCGCTTTCTTTCTGGTGGGCCGCGCTTACCGACAGTGACGATTATGAACCGCCCTGCTCTGTTTTGCAGCTTCCGTATTGCCCTCCATACAAAAATCTCGGAATAAACACGGCAACAGCAAAGGTTATAAACTATGCCCACAAGCATAATATGGCAATTCAATACTGGACCGTAAATGATGAAAAAGATATGGAATACCTTGCAGAAATGGGCGCTGACTGCATTATGAGCGATTATCCCGACAAGCTGTACGATGTTATAAACGGTGAAAAATGATTACGGATTTTCAAGCTGACATAACCGCAAGCTCTGTATATGACAGGAAATCCTGCAGAAAGCTTGTAAATAATGTGTTCCCCGCACGCAAACCGATACTTATTATTGACTTAATAATAACGGTTATAACAATAGTTTTTATTATTTTGTTTGCACTTTCGGATGTTCAAAAATTTAACCGGCTTGCACTCGTGCTGATATTTCTGCTGATTACCGATGCGGGATTGGGTTTGATTTATTTGTATGCCCCGCTGTTTCAATACAAGGCAATGGGCGAGCTGAAGGACGCCGTGAGCGAGTTTACATTCGGCAGCGAACAGTTTAAGGTTAAATACATACTTACAAACGGCGAAATCAGGAATGGACCTATTGCAAATTATGACAGTATTTATAAGCTTGTCAAAAAAGATAATTACATATTCATCTTTCATAAGCGTTATCAGTCATACATAATTGACATAAACACAATTAAAAATGCAAGCGCCGATGAATTAATTAAGATAATAGAAAGCAACAGTAAAAATGAACAAGTCCGGTAAAAACGGACTTGTTCATTAATTGGGCTGCTGCTTTTTTATTTGCTTTTTTTCCTGTTTCTCAAAATTATCATAAAAATCATACCTGCTATACCGCCTGCCGCATTCATCATCATATCGGTCATTGTATCAACCAGTCCGAGATATCCGTATTCATTATGATATTTTGATATATCAAACATTGCCGTTTCTTCTCCCGGATTGGCAAGCTGTAAATTTGTGCCGTGAAGCGTGTCCATTAAAAACTCATAAAACTCCCAGCCTGCCGCTATCGACAAAGCGAACATTATTGAAAACAGCGCTGCAAGAGTGGCGGCGCACTGCCCTTTTTTACGCTGAATGATGCAGGCAAAATCGTAGCCGAATACTGCGCAAACCGCACCTGACAGTATATGCATTATATTATCAAACCAGCTTACCTCGTCAAAAAAACCTGCATATGAGCCTATCACAATCCCGACAAAAATAATTGCATTGAGCATTGTCTGGCTTAACGGAGGCACCTCCTCAATAAAGCTGCCGTTTCCGAAAATCTGAAACATATCCCAAAGATGGGTGAAAATAAAACAAAACACACTTTCAAAGCCCATAACCAAATCACCGCGGATAAAGGAATATCCTGCGCAAACGAGCATTGATATTCTGACTATTATCCAAAAAACGAGCTGACCTTTAGGTATTTTGTTAATAGGGTCCTTTTTTATTTTATATGCCATACAGCACACCTCATAACCAAAAATACTTTTATATAATAACATATAAATACAAAAAGTCAAATTATTAAATAAAGATAAACTATTTTGTATTTTGTGGAAATTGTCATATCCTTTTGATATAATTTTGACAGTGGGAAAATGAACACTTTTATCTAAAGTGTAACAAATCTTATTCTCAAAAATAACGCTTTAATCGGCGGAAACGCCCAAGCATCAATATTTATCAAGTGCAAGCCCGTTTCGGCGGAAAATTATTTCTTTTGCTGTAAGATAAGCCGATACACGCCGCCTGTGGAGACGGCGACAGCTTTTCAAATATTTTTATTAAAAATTATTATTGTTTACCGGAGGTCAACATATGAATAAGCCTAAAGCTCCATGGATGAAATATTATAAGGGGCTGCCCGAAACGCTTGATTATCCGAGCGGCTCAATGTACGAAGCCATACGCGATTATGCGCAAAGTCACGACAAGCTCAGGAAAAATGCATATGAGTTTCAGGGCAAATCAACAACATATGCAGAATTTCTTAAAAAAATTGATATTGTTGCAAAGGCATACAAAGCAGTCGGCATTAACAAGGGTGATAAGGTAACTGTTTGTATGCCCAATACCCCGCAGGGTGTTGATACCTTTTACGCGCTTAACAGAATCGGCGCAGTGCCGGCAATGATTCACCCTCTTTCCGCAGTGGGTGAAATCACCTTTTATATCAGCAATTCAAAAAGCAAGGCTGTACTTGTTCTTGATATGTTTTATGAGAAGGTGCTTGAGGCTCTTAAAAATATTGATTATCCGGTAAAGGTTATAGTTGCAAGAATTAAGGATGAGCTGCCGTTCCCTCTCAATGTGCTTTATCCGCTGACAGTTAAGGATAAGCCTGCACCTTTGCCAAAGGGCAGCAGTGATATTATAGCCTGGAATGATTTTATTTCTGCCGGCAGAAAAATATCAAAGCTGCATGAAGAATACCCTTCAAAGGATGATACTGCGGTAATACTTTTCAGCGGCGGCACAACCGGCACATCAAAGGGAATTGAGCTTACAAATCTCAATATGAACGCGCTCGGCACACAGGTTGCTGCCGGAGCAGGCTTTTCAATGGAGCACCTGCGTATGTTTTCGGTTATGCCGTTGTTCCACGGCTTCGGGCTTGGCGTTGGTATTCACACAGCTCTTATAAACGGCGGAACCTGTATCCTTATTCCACAGTTCACTGTCAAGACATATGCAAGGGATGTCAAAAAATACCGTCCGACCGTTATCGTCGGCGTTCCAACGCTTTTTGAAGGACTTTTGCGTGCAGAGGGATTTGATTTTGACTTGTCCTTCCTTGACGGCGTTTTCTGCGGCGGCGACTCGCTTTCAATAGAGCTTAAGAAAAAGGTTGATGCTTTTCTTAAAGAGCATAACTCAAAGGTTCAGATTCGTGAGGGCTTCGGTACAACGGAATGTGTTACGGCCTCCTGTCTTACTCCGCACGACTTCTATCGTGAGGGCAGCATAGGTATTCCTTTCATTGATGTTTACTATCAGATTGTAAACCCCAATACCGATGAGGAAGTGCCCTACGGAGAGGAGGGTGAAATCTGCATCTGCGGTCCTACGGTTATGAAAGGCTATCTCGACAACAAGGCTGAGACGGCAGCAACCCTGCGTACCCACAGCGACGGAAATATATGGCTTCATACAGGTGACCTCGGTACAATGGATGAGGACGGCTTTGTATATTACAAGCAGCGAATGAAAAGGCTGATTATTGTATCTGGTATAAATGTTTATCCGTCACAGGTGGAAAACGCTATTGACGCGCACCCTGATGTAATCCTTTCCTGCGCAATCGGTATCCCCGACCCATATAAAATGCACAAGGTTAAGGCATTTGTTGTTTTGCGGCAGGGCGTTGAGCCGAGCGAAAAAATAAAAGAGGAAATACTTGACTATTGCAAAAAGAATGTTTCAAGATACGGTGTTCCGAAGGAAATCGAATTCAGAACAGAGCTTCCGAAAACTCTTGTAGGCAAGGTTGCATACAGAAAGCTTGAGGAAGAGGAAGCTGAAAAATACAACAATAATAACCAATAGTATTTTTAACCGAATATATAAACAGAGGGAGCAGTAAATTGACTGTTCCCTCTGTTTAGCTTTTTATTATGCATCATAAATGGAAAATTAAATCATCGCTCTTTTTGCTGAATATCCATATTCCGACAAACAATGTGGCAAAAGAAACCACGGTTGCATAGAGCAGCAAATGCCAGCTCATTATCTGCCCGTAAAGAATACAGTGCCTGAAAAGTTCTATCATTGAATACAGCGGATTTATCTTAATAACGAATACCTTCCATCCCTTGATGGTGCTTAAATGGTACAGGATAGGCACCATATAGAAAAGCAGCTGCATAAGCACATCCCAGATATATTCAATATCTCTGAAATAAACACAAAGCACCGAAAGTATAAGTCCGACACCCGTGCTGAAAACAAGCAATATAAGCATAGGCACCCAGCACAAAAGCGCATACCATGTGATTTTCAAATCGGCGCCGCCGTTTATGCCCGTCAGCTTAAAGAATATCCATACACAAATAAGGCATATCATTGAAATTGCAAAGGTAACAAAATTTGAAAGTATCGCCGAAAGCGGATACATATATTTAGGCACATACACCTTCTTAATAATTGCCGAGTTGCGTCTGAACGATGTCATAGCCTGTTTTGTTGATGTGGTAAAGAAAGAAAACAATAGCCTTCCCGTAAACAAATAAACGGGATAACAAACTATCAGGTCGCTCTTTTTGCCGAATATACTGCCGAAAACAACAGACAAAACCACCATATTAAGCAGTGGCTGCAAAAAGCTCCATAATATTCCGAGCCAAGAGTTTCTGTATTTAAGCTTAACATTTTTCATTGTCAGCTCTTTCAGAAGATTTTTATATTTCTGAAACATGGTGACGGTATGGTTAAGCCCTTCAATTTTATTAGTGCTCATACGATGCCCTCTTTAACAATATCATTAAAACCAAGCTATTATACCACATAGTTTAAAATATTGCAACTTACTTGAAAATTTCCGCTATCTCAAGCGCTGTTTTGCGTGCCGACATATTACCGTTGATAACATAATCGCTTGCTGAAAGATATTTTGATTTTCTTTCATCATAAAGCGCCTTTGCCTTATCTCTGTCCTGAAACAGCGGTCGGGTTTTTGAATTGCCTATTCTGTCACATATAACATCAAAGTCCGCATCCAGAAAAACTATTTTCCCGCCGGATTTAAGCGCGTCAACATTTCTTTTAAAGGTTAATGCACCGCCGCCCGTTGACACAACACAATTCTTTAAATCGCTTATTTTTTTACAGCATTCAAATTCAAGGTCACGAAAATAATCCTCTCCGTGTGTTGCAAAAACAGCCTTTATCGCAACGCCCTGCTCGGCTTCAATCATATCATCGGTATCAACAAATTTTCTTCCCATTACTTTGGCAAGCTCCAAACCGACAGTCGTTTTGCCGCTGCCCATAAAACCGCATAAAATTATATTATTCATTATTTTTTCAGTTCTCTTTCTGTAGTTTTTATAACCGAGCGGACCTGTTGGGTTGTAAATTTTACACCAAGCCATATTTCCTGTGCCACTGCCGCCTGCCATACAAGCATCGGCAGACCGTTTGAATACTTAAGCCCTGTCTGCTTGGCACAGCTTATCAGCTTTGTTTCAAGCGGATTATATACGGCGTCAAACACAGCGCTGCATTTTTTAACCTGATTTTCAGATAAAACACAGCTGTCAATATTTGGATACATACCAACCGGAGTTCCGTTAATCAGCAAGTCATATTCACCGCAGACATCATTTAATCTGATTATATTAACCTCCCTTGAAAGCTTGCTTTCAATTTCATTTTTAATTTGATTTGCGGCAGCAATATCAGCCTCCCTTACGGCTATTGTCAAATCAGCGCCTGCAAGCACTGTTTCAAATGCAAACATTCTTGAAACGCCGCCGCTGCCGCACAAGAGCACTTCACCTGCGAGCTTGATACCCGCCATTTCAAGTGCGCGCAAAAAGCCCTCGCAATCGGTGTTGTGACCTGTTTTTTCGCCGTTTTTAATATCAACAGTATTCACTGCACCGAAAAGCTCCGCCCTATGTGAAAGGCTGTTGAGGTGTGGTATAATATTGATTTTATGAGGTATCGTAACATTAAAGCCGTCAAGCTTTTCAAGAGCGTTTACACTGCTTTCAAGTGCAGAAGGCTCAATTTCCTTCAATTCGTAATCAGCATCCGTACCGCATATTTTGAACAGCTCTTTATGTATTAACGGCGACATTGAATGGCCGAGCGGATAACCGATTAATGCAAATTTTTTCATTGATTTTACCTCGATATTAAAATTATTTGTTGACAATCGCATAGGAATTATATAATATGATAATAACATAATAAATAAATATTAACAACTACTTTTTTGAGGTGAAGTTTTTTATGGTAATCGAAAAAATAAAAGCAATTCTTGCCGAACAGCTCGATGTTGATGAAGATATAATCAACAGCGACAGCCTTCTTGTTGAGGATTTGGGGGCTGACAGTCTTGATGCAATAGACATAATTATGTCGGTGGAGGACGAGTTTGGCATTGAAGTACCTGACGAAATCGTTGAAAAAATGGAAAGTGTAAACGATATTGTAACATTTGTTGAAAATAATATTTAAAACAAATAACTATATAATTCTATTTCATTGACAACAAAAAATAAATAAAGTAAAATAAGGGTGGGCGTATTGCCTGCCCTTTTACTGTTTTGGCAATAACTATTTGAGAGGGGATTTGGATATGTCGGAAAAATTTATCATGGCGCTGGATCAGGGCACAACATCCTCCCGTGCCATTATATTTAACAAAAAAGGTGAAATTGTAGCAAAAGCTCAAAATGAATTTACACAGTATTATCCTCAAAACGGATGGGTTGAACACGATCCTATGGAAATTTTATTTTCACAGATAAGCGCAATTTTGTCCTGTTTAAGGCTTGAAAAGGTTGACCCGAAAGACATAGCGGGAATAGGTATAACAAATCAGCGTGAAACAACCATTGTCTGGGACAAGGAAACCGGCAAGCCGGTATGCAACGCTATTGTGTGGCAGTGCAGGCGTACTGCTCAAACCTGCGAAGATTTAAAGGCAGAGGGCCTGAATAATTATGTTAAGGAAACAACCGGGCTTTTGATTGATGCATATTTCAGCGGCACAAAAATAAAATGGATACTTGACAATGTTGAGGGCGCAAGAGAAAAAGCACAGCGCGGGGAGCTTTTGTTCGGCACGGTTGACACATGGCTTATATGGAATTTAACGGGCGGTAAGGTGCATATTACCGATTATTCAAATGCCTGTCGAACAATGCTGTTTGATATTGAAAAGCTTTGCTGGGATGAATTTTTATGTGAAAAGCTCGGTATACCTATGAGTATGCTGCCGGAGGTTAAGCCGTCAAGCTGCGTTTACGGCAATGTTGCCAAAATAACGGGTATTGAGTCTATTGAAGGTGTGCCCATTGCGGGAGCGATAGGCGACCAGCCCGGAGCTCTTTTCGGTCAGGGCTGCTTTAATGAAGGTCAGGCTAAAAACACCTATGGCACCGGCTGCTTTTTGCTTATGAATACAGGCAGCAAGCGTGTAAGGTCAAAATCCAATCTTTTGTCGGGAATTGCCTGGGGAATCGGCGACAAAATCACATATTCACTTGAAGGCTCTGCTTTTAACGCAGGCTCTGTAATAAAATGGCTGCGTGATGAGCTTGAGCTTATTCATTCGGCGCCTGAGTGCGATGAGCTTGCGGAGGAGGTTGAAGATTCAAACGGTCTTTACTTCGTGCCGGCATTCACGGGTCTCGGCGCGCCGTATTGGGATATGTATGCAAGGGGCACTATGATAGGGCTCACAAGAAGTGTAAACCGAAAGCATCTATGCCGTGCCGTGCTTGAAAGCATTACATATCAAATGACCGATTTGCTTGAAGCGATGATGAATGATTCCGACATAATGCTTAAGGATTTGCGCGTTGACGGAGGTGCGTCCGTATCAAATATTATGATGCAGATTCAAGCTGATATGACGGGAGTTAATGTAAACCGTCCCAAGAATGTCGAAACCACGGCGCTCGGCGCTGCATACTGTGCAGGGCTTGCAACGGGCGTGTGGGAAAGTCTTGACGAAATTGAATCTAACAGACAGGTTGACAGAATATTTATTCCGTCAATGGAAACCGAATTAAGAAATAAAAAATATTCTGACTGGAAGCGTGCGGTTGAACGCTCACGCAACTGGGAAAGATAAGTAAATTTGAAATTAATCATTTGAAATCAAAGGAAATTAGTGTGAAAAATCACACTAGTCCGATTATATCACCCTCAAATTTGCCTGCGGCATAATTTGAGATGGTTAAATTTCCATTATACGCCTTGTCAGGCTGCAATAAGGCGAATAGGTGATTTTTAATAAACTATTTTATTTGCAGCCGGAAAGGCTATGGGAATTATTATGAGTAAAGTTGTATGTCCTTGGAAGCTGATAACAGACTTTGTCACAGATGCTTTTGTCGGCTATGGTGTTCCGAGAGAGGATGCGGAAATCTGCACGGATATTCTGCTTGAATCGGATAAGCGCGGTATTGAAAGTCACGGCTGCAACAGGTTCAAGCCGATTTATCTTGACAGAATAAAGGCAGGTATTCAAAAGCCTGTTACCGAATTTGAAATTGTTAAGGAAACGCCCTGCACTGCTGTTGTTGACGGACATGACGGTATGGGTCAGGTCATCGGCTTCAGGTCTATGCAGATGGCGATTGACAAGGCTAAAAAATACGGTATGGGTATGGTTGCGGTTAGAAACTCCTGCCATTACGGTATCGCAGGATATTATGCAACAATGGCAACAAAGCAGGGCTGTATCGGAATGACAGGCACAAATGCAAGGCCCTCAGTTGCCCCGACCTTTGGTGTCGAGGGTATGTTCGGCACTAATCCGCTTACCATCGGAATACCTACCGACGAGGATTTTGATTTTATCATTGACTGTGCAACATCAATAACACAAAACGGTAAAATCGAATATTACGAGCGTATAGGCGAGGATGTTCATCCCGGAACAATTGTCGGTATTGACGGTGAGCCGATTGAAGGCGATGCCGGCATAGCGCTCAAGAAAATCAGAAACGGCGAAGCTGCGCTCACTACTCTCGGCGGAATCGGCGAGGCTCTCGGCGGTTACAAGGGCTACGGCTATGCGATGGTTATCGAGCTGCTTTCAGCCGTTCTTCAGGACGGTCAATACGGCAAGGCGCTTAACGGAAAAGATGAAAACGGTAATTTAGTGCCTTATCATTTGGGCCATTTCTTTGTTGCTATTGATACAGAGCATTTTGTCGGGGAAGCCGAAACAAGAGCAAAAGCAGGCGAAATACTCCGCTCGGTAAGGGCGTCAAAAAAGCAGCCCGGCTGCGAGCGCATTTATACTGCGGGCGAGAAAGAATGGGAAATCTGGCAATCAAGAAAGGACAGCGGTGTTCCGATTAACGAATCCGTGCAAAAAGAAATTATAGAGGTTCGTGACGAACTCGGTCTTACGCAATATAAGTTCCCTTGGGAATAATATAACCTATTCGCAAGCTCCGTTTCAAGCGAGCTTGATGGAACGCTCTACTATTTAAAAAATCAACAGAGGTATTTAAACTATGGACTATCGTAAGGAATCATTAAGGCTTCACGGCGAATGGAAAGGAAAGCTTGAGGTTGTGGCAAGAGCAAAGGTTAATGATAAAGATTCACTTTCACTTGCCTACACCCCCGGTGTTGCGGAGCCTTGCATTGAAATTCAGAAGGATTATAACAAAAGCTGGGAGCTTACAAGACGCTGGAATATGGTTGCTGTAATTACAGACGGCTCGGCTGTACTCGGTCTCGGTGACATAGGTCCTGAAGCAGGTATGCCTGTTATGGAGGGTAAATGCGTACTCTTTAAGGAATTCGGAGACGTCGATGCCTTTCCGCTTTGCGTTCGCACAAAGGATGTGGACGAATTTGTTGAAACCGTTTATAACATCAGCGGCTCGTTCGGAGGAATTAATCTTGAGGATATATCGGCTCCCCGATGCTTTGAAATCGAGGAGAAGCTCAAAAAAAGATGTGATATTCCTATTTTCCACGATGACCAGCACGGCACTGCAGTAGTTGTTTCTGCCGCTCTTATTAACGCTACAAAGCTTACCGGCAAGGCTCTTTCGCAGTGCAAAGCTGTTATAAACGGCTCCGGCGCCGCAGGCATTGCTATTGCAAAACTGCTTATGACGCTCGGTCTGCGTGATGTTATACTTTGTGACAGAACAGGTGCAATCTTTGAAGGCAGGGAAAGACTTAATCCTTCAAAAGAGGCAATCTCAAAGGTTACAAATCGTGAAATGACAAAGGGTTCACTCGCCGATGCCGTTAAAGGAGCTGACATTTTTATCGGCGTATCGGCACCGGGTGTACTCACACAGGATATGATTAAAACCATGAACAACAGCCCCATCGTTCTTGCAATGGCTAACCCTACACCTGAAATTATGCCTGACGACGCAAAAGCAGCAGGTGCAAAAATTGTAGGCACGGGCAGGTCTGACTTTCCCAACCAGATTAACAATGTCGTTGCTTTTCCGGGAATTTTCCGCGGAGCACTTGATGTCAAGGCAAGCGCAATAACCGAAAATATGAAAATTGCCGCTGCATATGCAATCGCATCGCTTGTTGATGATGACAAGCTCACAGAGGACTATATTCTTCCGTATGCATTTGATGAAAGGATTAAGGACACCGTAGCAAAGGCTGTTGCAGACGCCGCCGTTAAGGACGGAGTTGCAAGAGTATAAACTTAAATCCGGTCAGAGCATTCTCCGGCTTTGCTCGCTTAAATCAAAGCTTGCAAAGTATTACAGTCTGCACGGGGAATGTTAGCTTCTCAGACTTTAAAAATATACTTAAAATACCGCTTTGGTACTTGCCAAGGCGGTATTTTTTCATATGTGCTCATTTGTTTGTTTTCAGACAGCAGTTGATTATTTGTGCTTTTTTTGTCAAGTCCTGCCGTAAAAGTTTGTGTAATTGTTACAAAAGTAACAAAAAGGTTACAAAATCATTGTTGCCTTTTGCCATAGATTACTGAATATTTTTTATGCTAAAATGCAATACGATGTTGAGCCGCAAAAGAATTGCGGCGGCTGAAAAGGAGGTAAATTATGACAAAGATAATTAAAAACAGCATTATTACTGTTTTGTTTACACTTATCGTATTAACCATCTTCCCGTCAACAGCGTTTGCAAAAGAATATGTACCAAGACTTACTGCCCCGAACGGCGAGCCTTATTATACAAGTGAGCTTAATATATATTCACAAACAGGCTATGCAATGCCTAACTGCGTTGCATATGCATATGGCAGAATATATGAAATAACAGGCGAAAAGCCGTTAATTAACCGAGGCAATGCAGGCGAATGGTGGTTTATAAACAAATATAATGATTATTATGATTACGGAAACGAGCCTAAGCTTGGCGCGGTTGCCTGCTGGTCAAATCATGTTGCCGTTGTTGAAAGCATAGCAGACGACGGTGCAGTAACGGTTTCCGAATCGCATTGGGGCGGCACATATTTCAATACTGCCGTTTATTATGATATGACATCTCATTACGGTCAGAGCTTTTACGGTTATATCTATACCTGCAAAAGTGATTCGGATTTAGCCCTTGAAATAGATGAAAAGCTTAAAAATGAGCAGGAAGAACCATCATATAAAATGGAAGATAATACCACTGAACTTCAGGAAAAAAACTGTTTTAACATTCTTGAATTTTCACAAAGCAAAACCAATATACTAAATCCCAACAATAATATGCTGCTTAATAAATAATAAAAAATCAGCATCATCAGCCGGGAAACAATAAATTATTAAATGCCGCAGAAATATAAATTTCCGCGGCATTAATATATAGTATATTTGTAAAATCACAAAAGAAAAGAACCACAATATGTTGTGGTTCAATGGTCGAGGTGACCGGGGTTCAAAATTTACGTATCACCTTGAAAGTCTTGTAAACACAAGGGTTTTCGGCATTTCCTACTTTTGTTCAAAAGGTCATCTACCCCTTAAAATACCCCTTGTATAAGTTTCAAACTAACTAATGCAAAAATTCATATTGTTTCATCAGCCATCATAGCTTTTTGCAATTTTAAAAACGGTCTGGCTTTCAGTTGTTCTTCTGTTAATCTCATAGGTTACCTCCTTTAACAGAAAATGCCGACAGATTTTTGAAAGTAAAACCTGTGTCGGCATATTGATAATATTAAGTTTTAATCTTTTAATGTTCCTATCGGAATAATGAACACAC
>CAZYDW010000024.1:0-27438 GCA_964646445.1 uncultured Bacteroides sp. | reverse complement strand
AAAAGTTTTGTTGAGCATTATACCGAGGATATGAAAACTCGCTTGAAAGAAAACACCTGGGCAACCAAAGAGCATATTATTGCAACGAAAATAACGCCGTATTTCGGAAAACTGAAAATGTGCAACATTACAGCGCAGCAAATCATCACTTGGCAGAATGAAATGATGAACTATAAAGACGAGAACGGAAAAGGATATTCGCCTGTCTATTTGAAAACCATTCACAATCAGCTCAGCGCCATTTTCAACCACGCTTTAAGGTACTATAACCTGAAAGAGAATCCCTGCAAGAAGGCAGGCAGCATGGGTAAAAAGAAAAACCGTGAAATGCTTTTTTGGACAAAGGACGAATATCTCAAATTTGCCGATGCAATGATGGACAAACCCTTATCCTACTATGCTTTTGAAATGCTTTACTGGTGTGGTATTCGTGAAGGAGAACTTTTGGCGCTCACGCCTGCTGATTTCGATTTCGAGAAAAGGACGGTTACAATCAATAAATCATTTCAACATCTGAATGGTAAAGACCTTATCACTACGCCGAAAACAGAAAAGAGCAACAGAACGATAACTATTCCGAAATTTCTGTCAGAGGAAATGCAGGATTATCTGAAAATGCTCTATGAAGTCGGGGAGAACGATAGAATGTTTCCCGTTACCAAAAGCTATCTCCACCGAGAAATGGACAGAGGTTCAAAGGCGGCGGGTGTAAAACGCATACGAATTCACGATATTCGCCATAGTCACGTAAGCCATTTGATTGATTTAGGATTTTCCGCTACGGCAATCGCAGACCGTGTGGGACACGAGAGTATTGATATAACCTATAACTATGCTCACCTGTTCCCGTCCAAGCAAACAGAAATGGCAGACAAATTAGATATGGAAAGAGGTTAATTAAATGTCGGCAAAAAACAGAGATAATCACAATCGCTGGAGAAATAAAACCGTTGCTTTTCGGGTATCCCCCGAAGAAGATCGGCAGGTTGAAAGATATGTGCAGCTATCGGGGCTTACAAAGCAGGACTATATCACGAGGCGGCTTCTGTGCCGTGATGTGGTTGTTCAGGGTAATCCGAGAGTGTATAAGGCTCTCCGCAAAGAACTTGCCGCTATCCTTGCAGAATTACGGAGAATTGAAGCGGGCGGCGGTGTTGATGATGAATTATTGGATTTGATTGAAATGATAACCGTCATTATGGGCGATATGAAGGAGGAAAGCGAATGAAGAGTATAAAAGAAATGACCACTCCGATAGTATCTGTTGGCGCAGATACGGAGCAGTCATCCCAAATATGTACTGAACAAAGTATATCTGAAAATTGTGAAGATTTCAAGATCTACGAGCAAAGTTTAGAGGAAATTCAGAGAGAGTTTCGGCGAATGTCCGATCCGTCCTACCTCAAAACAGTATCAATGACCGAACTGCTCGACAATGTGTATCAGAGTAAGCCTCCCATTGCGGACGGTCTGCTCTACCAGGGGACTTATCTGTTTGTTGGTGCACCGAAGCTGGGCAAGAGCTTCTTAATGGCGCAGATAGCCTATCACGTCAGCACAGGTACTCCGCTGTGGAATTATTCTACCCGAAAAGGTACGGTGTTATACCTTGCCCTTGAAGACGATTACAAGCGATTGCAGGAACGGTTATACCGAATGTTTGGAACGGCAGAAAATGAGAACCTGTTCTTTTCTGTTTCGGCAAGTCAGCTTGGAAACGGCTTAGACGAACAGCTTACAGGTTTTATGCGGGAACATCCCGATACTTCGCTTATCATCATAGACACGCTACAAAAGGTGCGGGAGGTTGGCGGCGATAATTACAGCTATGCAAACGATTATGAAATCATCACACGCCTGAAACAGTTTGCCGATAGGTATGGCATTTGTATTCTACTTGTTCATCACACAAGAAAACAAACGGCAGATGATAAGTTCGATATGATTTCTGGAACAAACGGATTGCTCGGCGCTGCGGACGGTGCGTTTCTTCTTGCCAAGGAGAAACGCACGAGCAATACCGCCACACTTGAAATTTCAGGCAGAGATCAGTAAGACCAAAAGCTGTATCTTTCACGTAATCCTGAACGGCTGATATGGGAATTGGAAAGAGCGGAAACGGAACTTTGGAAAGAGCCGTCCGAACCGTTGCTTGAAGAAATCGCAAAGCATATCAACGCTGATCTTCCAAAATGGCAGGGTACGCCAACTGAACTTGTAGCGCTGCTTGCGGTTGACATTCAGCCTAACGCTCTCACCAAGAAACTGAATGTCAACGTAGGGCGGCTGTTCAATGAATACGGTATCCAATATGAAAACAGCCGCAGTCACGACGGGCGCAGGGTGAGCTTTCAGCTTGCGCAGGCGTGACGGTGTGTGACGGTCGTGTCGATGTTTTCGATAGCGGGTGCGGTGTCATAAACACCGTCACCATCGACACGCACTGTCACGCAAAAGTTTCTGCGAGGTGCAGGGGGCTCTTTACAAAGAGCGTTCCCTGCTGGGGAGTTGTCCGCAGACAACGGGGCAACGCCCCACACCACCCCGTAGGGCGCAACAGCAGCTTTTGATGGCCAAAGGCTGTCAAAAGTGCTTTTGCGTTACTTTTGACAAAAGTAACAAAACCCCGGCTGACACCGGATAAGGAAAAGGAAGTGGTATTTTGAAAAGAACGATTAGCGCAATGGTCGGGAAGGGCTCGGTTAATCACAACAACCGCAACTTCACAGCGGAAAATGTAGACCCTGAGCGCACCCATCTCAATATAAATTACTGCAATAGAAATATCAAAAATGTCTATCACGAACTATTTGGCGAGGCGCTGAAACGCTACAACGATAAGCAGATAAGAGCCGACAGAAGGATTGATGATTACTATGAAAAGATATGCTCCGGTAAGCAAGAGAAACCCTTTCACGAGATCATTTTGCAGATAGGTGACAAGGACAATATGAGCGCAATTACCGATGATGGACAGCTCGCAAAGCAGATTTTGGACGAGTATTACAGAGGCTTTCAATCGAGAAATCCAAACCTTTGTGTGTTCTCTGCCCATCTCCATATGGACGAAGCGACGCCGCATTTGCACATTGATTTTGTCCCGTTCACCACCGGAAGTAAGCGAGGAATGGACATCCGTGTGTCGTTAAAACAGGCGCTTGCCGCACAAGGCTTTAAGGGCGGAACCCGTGGCGATACGGAGTGGAATCAGTGGATACAATCCGAAAAAGAACAGCTTGCCGCTGTGATGGAGAGGTACGGTATTGAATGGGAGTGTAAAGGAATACACGATAAGCATTTGTCCGTTCTTGATTATAAAAAGCAGGAACGGGAAAAAGAAATATCGGCTCTTGACAGTCAGATTGCCGAGAAAACTGATGAGGTGAAATCTCTTTCAGACCGAGTGAAGAATTTTGATGACGGTATTGAGCGATTGCAGGCGATAAGCGATAGCTTAGATACTGCACCTGAATATAATCTACCCGAACCATCGGGGTTAATGACAGCCAAAACCTATAAGGCAAAGTTTGTCGATCCTCTGATAAACAAGTTAAAATCACTTATTAAAACTGTATTTGCCCGATGTTTTGAAGCGTGGGACAGTTATCACAGACTGAATGCAGCAAACGCAAGTCTGTATCGTGAAAATAAAGTTTTGGGCAGGAAAAACAGCATGCTTAAGGCTGAAAATGCTGAGTTGAAAGAGCAAAACAGAGATTATAAACTACTCCGTAAGGTGTTCGGCAGCAGACAAATCGACAGCCTATTGGAGCAAGCAAAGCAGTCTAAACAGCGTGAAAAACGCTTTAGAAATACTCAAAACGAAAGGTAGGAACACACAATGGCAAAGACAATTTTTGAAGAAATGGGTGGCACTTATACGCAGGTTGGAGATTATTTTATCCCCGATTTGAAACTGCCCGAAAAAGAAACACAACCTATCGGCATTTGGGGACAGCGGCATTTGAGGTATCTCAAAGAGTATCGCAGAGTTTTCTATTTTAATCTTCTCACAAGTGGAAAACTGAACAGTTACCTTACTGATATTGACCAACAGGCGGAAAATATGTTTCTTCAGCTGGTAAAACAGATGGCAGAATGTGAGGGTGTGACTGAACAGCTAAAGGCAGATAATCAGCTCGAATGGGTGCAGAAAATGAACAATATCCGTGTAAGGGCAACGGAAATAGTAAACGAAGAACTGATTTATACTGTGTAAGCACAATGGCGGCAGAGAAAAAAACTCTCTGCCGCTCTTTTCAAAACAAGCTCGTTTTAGTGGTTGACAATATCAATCAAATGGTGTATAATATCAATCATAATGCTAAGGAGAGATAGCGATGACTACATCAGAACAAATTCGTGTTTTATGTGTTAGAACAGGGGTTAGTTTATCAGAACTTGCCCGTAGAATTAACCAGACTCCTCAAAATTTCAATGCAAAACTGAAAAGAAATACAATAACTCAGGATGAACTTAAGCAAATTGCTAAGGCGTTGAGTGTTACATATGAACAGTACTTTGTTTTAGAAAACGGAGAACTTGTCAAGTAAAGAAAGGATTTTTTATGACCGAACATAAAATAATATTTGGTGATAGCCGGTCTCTTAATAGAATCAACGATAAATCTGTTCAGCTGATTATTACCTCTCCACCATACTGGCAGTTAAAAGATTACGGGACAGCAGATCAAATCGGATTTAACGATAGTTATGAAGAATACATAAACAATCTTAACCTCGTTTGGAAAGAATGCAATCGAGTGTTAGCTGACGGGTGCAGATTATGTATAAACATAGGTGACCAGTTTGCTCGCTCAGTATATTATGGCAGATACAAAGTTATTCCGATAAGAACAGAGATTATTCGCTTTTGTGAATCTCTCGGTATGGATTATATGGGAGCTATCATTTGGCAGAAAACAACTACAATGAATACCTCTGGCGGAGGAGCTCTTATGGGAAGTTTTCCATATCCTCGCAACGGTATTCTGAAAATGGATTATGAATTTATTCTGCTTTTCAAAAAGTTAGGCAATGCTCCTAAGCCAACTCAGCAGCAAAAAGAATTGTCTGCTATGACAAAGGAAGAATGGGGACAGTATTTTTCTTCTCATTGGAATTTCAATGGTGTAAAGCAGATGGGACATATAGCTATGTTTCCAGAAGAACTTCCGAAGCGACTGATTAAGATGTTCTCCTTTGTCGGAGAAACAGTATTTGATCCGTTTGCAGGTAGTGGCACAACATCACTTGCGGCAAAGAATCTCGGAAGAAATTCTATAGGTTATGAAATAAATAAAGATTTTGAACCCGTTATTCGTGAGAAATTAGGAGCAGATCAAATCAAATTGGGGGACGATACAAAGATTATCTTTACAGAAGATGAAATTGGAAATATTTCTTCTTTTAATCAGCTTCCTTATCTTTTCAACGATCCGCATCGTATGGATAAAAAAGTTGATGTAAAGAGACTTCAATTTGGATCAAAGTTTGATCAATCAGAAACCAAACGGGATGAATTGTTCGGCGTAAGGAAAGTAATTTCGTCTGACAAAATAGAGCTTAGCAATGGGCTTATCGTTCGCTTGTTGGGTATAAAATCCAATCCGTTATATCAAGGACAAGCTATTAGTTTTCTGCAAGAGAAATTTCAGAAACGAAAAGTTTTTTTGAAGTATGATACCGTTAAGTATGATGCAGAAAACAATCTTTTATGCTATGTATATCTCGATAACAAAACATTTATAAACAATCATTTGGTCAGAACGGGATATGTTGATGTTGACACATCTTTTGACTATGCTTGCCAAAAGAAATTCATAAATTCACTTCCAAAGTAAAGAGCAGGCGGAGGTTTTCGCCTCCGCCTACAGATTATTCTTCAACTTCAATGGTCAATCCTGTCTTCTTCTTTGTATAGTAAACCATCTTAACATTGATAACTTCTGATAATCTCCCCATAGTTTTATATGTATCGGGTTTAACTGAATAAGGAGTATCGCCAACATAGCCGTCAATTCCTTGCGACTCTTCTTCTGGAGTAGCTAATCTGTAAGGGTTTCCTAACTTCTCGGCAATTTTAGATAAAATGGCTTCCTGAACATATAATCCATTATATGTCTTGGTTATAACTAAATCCTCAACCCATTTTTTAACCAATTCTTTATCAACAAGCTTGATTGCTTCTTTTAGATTTTCTACTTGTGCAAAAATTTTATTTGTTGCATTTTCAATAGCGTCAGGATATCTTTTTAAATACCATTCACGCCAGCTATTGATAGAAACATTATCACAAGCATTTTCATATTCAGGGAACAGATCTGAAAGTTGACCAACAACTTTTGGACGAGTACCTTGTGCATTTTGATTTGCCCAGTTAATTAATTGAGAAGTATACTTGGGAAAATCAGGTGTTTCGCTTCTGTTAAGTATGATTAATTCATCATTCTTGATTGTAAATTCCATAGTTATTCCTCCAAAAACAGTTTATAAGTTTCAATTTCGAGTGCATTCGCTATACGCTGAATATTTTCAAGTGATATGCTTCTGCGATAGCATTCAATAGCGCTAATGTAGGTACGGTGCATACCGCATTTATCGGCAAAAGCTTCTTGAGATATTCCCATAGCTGTGCGATATTTCTTTAAATTCGTTCCAAACACTTTTACAATATCCATAGTTGCAATCCTCCACAATATATAGTATAATAGAAACGAATACAAAAAGTCTACATACAATAAGTAACTAAGATGAGGGAGTTTTATAAATATGGCACGAGTTGATACCTTAACCGCTTATATATGTAAATTCAGATACATGCAAAGGAATAATCCGTTAATTGCGGAGCAGAGAGAAGAAATTAAATCGGGAAACGAACCATCGCTTACATTTGAAGATTTCATTTCACTTTATAGCGAAAATTCAGATGAAATACTTATCGGTAAAAATTCCGACAGAGCAATTGGCTTGTCAAAAGAGAGAATATCTTCAAGGACTCTTAATAAAACAAAATCTTGGTATATATCTCCTATTGCAGGAAAGCAAGGCCAACCAATGACTGTAGTAAAACGATCTACTGGTAAAAGATATGATTTTGGTTCTGACTCCGCCGCTTTATACAATTATCATTTGTTTGTGTATGAAAATGAAGGAGGAATAATTGCCATCTTTCATAGGCAGAACGGCTCTGGTTGTAAGAGTGTATTTCTTGAAACTGCAAACAATATTCTTAAAGAAAAAGGGATAAAATTAGAAATGGATTTAATTGTCCCTATCTCTGATGTTACGAGAGATGTTACACCAACCAAAATTACACTTCAATATATAGAAGAAAATGTATCGAGTGATATTGCTGATAACTTACGAAAGAAAAAGACCGTTATTCGTGATGTTGGATTTAATCTTGAATCTCATGATAATTCAATAGTTGCTGGCATAATGCATAATATGCAATTGGGTAAGATAAGTAAAGAGGCAGCTTTTGCTCAAATTAAAACAGAAGTTAAATCTATTGGAGACTTTAATGATGCCGAGATAAGGTTTAAAATCGGAAGAAGAACAAAAAGTGTATCTTGGAATGAATTTGAAAATATTATTGGAGTACACGATATAAGTGATGAACTTCACTCAGCATATAAACGAACAAATAATTTTATTGAGGAACTCACTAAACTTTCGGATCAGTATTATTATGAAATAATTAAATCTACGGTGGTTGATGATGAATAAGCAAATAATAATTTTATTAATAGTGGTCTTAATTATTATAATGCTACTTTTTTAATAAAAAGGTGAATTTGACTCGTCTATTTGTACGACAACTACAAGTTTTCAAAAATGCTCGAACAAATAAATTTTCATTATGGGATTTAGTATGCTTTATATTTTTACCAATTATCATATCAGTTTTAGTTGTTTTTGGATTACCATATCAAGTAGATGTTGAATTAGCGGAAACTCTCACAACGGTATTCTCGCTTGTATTCACTATATTGTTTGGATTTGCAGCTGTAATAGTAGAAAAAAGCGAAAGCGAAAATTCAAAGAAAAAAAGAATAGCTGGCGAAACTTTTGTGTCAATTGTTTCATCAACTGTGCTGTCGTTATTGGCAACCATTATTTCAATTCTGTTGACAAAAATTGAGATAACCTTAGTTATATCAATTTTGTCGACTATTCTCTTATCCATTTCGTTTTTTATTGTGATGTTGTTGCTTATGATTACAAAAAGGACATTTGTGATTTATTGCGAAGAAGAATAGGCTTTTATTAAGATATGACTTGATATTTCCAAAATATAGCAATCTGCAAACTTTTTTGAAATATGTTGGAGAACTTTAGAGGTGAAAAATTCTGCGTTTATAAATTTTATGCGTTTATAAATTTTATAGGTTTTACAATAGGAGTAGTAATGGTTTTATATTGTCTATGCTTATTGGGAATCTCTAACTGTCTTCTACGCAATCATCCGTCGGACAGCAATGAAAAGTTCTCGATAGGTTTAGGCGTGATAGCAACCAAGTAATAGCTATTTGATAGCAGAAGTCAATATACCTGATAGAATGAGGATAATACGAATCATTTTGTATCATATAAAATCAAATTTTTTCATAAGACAGTTAATATCTGTTTTGTACTTAGGAAAAAGCAGTAAAAGAATTTGAGGGAACAATTGTGCCGCATGATACCGTTATTGATGAGCTAAGAGAAATGGCAGTAAAGCAGAATATTGAATCTGAGGATTTGGCAATCGCAATGGCGGCATATATGCTTGGATTTGGCACATATAAGGGATTTGGAGGTGTATAAAAATGGGCAAGACAAAAGTCTTTGTTATTATGCCATTTACGGATGAGTTTTTTGAGTCATACGAAATGATAAAAGAACACTTTAATGACGACTTTGAGTTTTCACACGCTGGAGAGGAAGATAATCAGCAAAATATATTAGCAGATATAATTCCCCCTATTTATAATGCAGATATAGTTTTAGCCGATTTAACAGGGTTAAACCCGAATGTAATGTATGAACTGGGGATTGCACATAGTTTTAACAAAAAGACTATAGTGATAACTCGTGATAATCTTAGTTGTCTTCCTTTTGATTTGAAACAATATAGAGCAAAAGATTATTCTACTCACTTCAAGAGCTTTTATGACTTAATCATATATTTGGAGAAAAATTTAAATGGCGCAAGAGATGGTAGCGTTATCTTTAATAATCCAGTTGGAGATTTTATAGATTGTAGTAAAATTGATCCAGAAAAACTATTCATAAAAGAATCTATTGAAATAGATATTCCAGATGACGAAAAGGGCTTCTTAGACTTTTTAGCGGATATTGAAGAAGATACGGAGAAGATGACTACTGATATTAACACGATGTCTTCGGAAATGGAAACAATGAGTTGCGGTATGAATGAATGTACAGCTGAAATCGAGAGGGTAAATAAAACTGGCGGTAGCGGTACAGCATCGTTTGTGAGAAAGCAATCAAAAAAAGCCGCAGGATATATTGCGACATTTAGTAAACAATTGAAAAATCATAATTCAACTATCACCTCATATTGGTCAAGAATTGAAAAAAACACTTTAGGATTGCTTGAAAATAATATTGCAGCAAAATCAGAAAATAGAAATTCTCTTATTGAGTATATTAAAGCTTTACATAATATGAAGATGTCAGTCACTTCATCAAACGAAGCTGTTCAGAATCTTAAGGAAACTTCCTTGAAAAAACAAGGAATAGAAAGAACTATGAATCAAGCAATTCGATTTTTGGATGCTGACTTGTCTTCCTATATTGAAATGACAGAGCAAATTTGTAAATCAATAGATAGAATAATCGATAAGAGCAAATTTATTGTCGGATCTATTGATTTTTCAGAAACAAACGATAATTAGTTTGATTCCTGCCGTGGCAACAGAATGGCAACAAAAAATCAGATAGTCTATGCTTTACCGATAATACAAATAATGTAGATACGCTCTGCTAAATTTCATAAACAAACTTGTTTATAATGAATTTATCAGGAGCGAGTGGGAATAATTTGCGAAGTTGGAGAAACCCTGTATTTATGCGGGTTTGCGGACTTTCAACAGGTCTTTTGATAACAATTTGATAACAGTTATATAAAAGCGATTATTCTTGCTGCCCGCTGGTTTACAGGCAGCGGAATGATTTTCAAGCGGCTTGTGTGACTGTAAAATCCATATTTAAATCGGAGCAGCGCTCCATCAAGCTCGCTTGAAATGGGGCCTGCGAACGATTGCAACCTGCGCAGGGAGCGTTAGCTCCTCAGAATTTCAGTGGGAGATTATCACTCCCACTGAAATTCTGAAATGGACCCCGCCGCCTAAGAGGCGGGGGACATCGGCGAATAGGTTATAACGCCCTTAGCTTTGGGTAACACGGTTAAGGGCGTTTTGTTTATTGTCAGCAAATTTACAAAATAATTTTCTAACTGATATTGAATAAATTATTTTAAAATGTTATACTGAGATTACCACACAAACTTAATAATTTACAATTATGGGCGTATGTGTTTTTTTATATCAAAAATGCATACTCTATCTTTGCATACTCTTGTAGCTTGTAAATATAAAAGTTTGTGTGGTAACAACGGAGTTATGCGTTTTATGTGCGTAGCTTCGGCTATGCACTTTTTTATTTTGAGGAGATTTATATGAAAAAATTAAGTAAAAATAAAGTTACAGTTATTTCAATTTTAGTATTTATTGTAATTTGCGGTATTGTGCTTGGCGGTATTGCTGTTTTTGAAAACAGCAGGCTTAATAAGGCATATGTCAATGAGTACATACAAGAATATGATGCAGCAGAGCATAAAACAGACGCTGATTTGTTTGCTGCTGATGATACATTTATATTTAACAGTGATGATAAGCAAACCTTTACCGATGTGGGTGAGTATGATTGTTTGATTACCGTTTCAAATTCAAAATTCATCATAGTTAAATCCAAAACCGTTTCAGTAAAATATATAATTAAGGACACAACCAAGCCTGTATTTGCCGAAGATGCTCCTACAGAGATTAAAACCTATAAAGATTGTGAAATAGAAAATGCAGAAGAACAATTTACAGCTACAGATTTACAAGATGTAATAGTTACTTTTGAAGATGGTGAAGTGGATTATACTACTGTAGGTGAATATACAGCTATTGTATATGCTGCAGATGAAAGTGACAATATTGCAAAAAAGGAAGTAACAATTAAAGTAATAGAGCCTACAATTACTTTGAATAAAGAAAGCATTAGCTTAACTGTAGGAGATACAGAAACATTGAAGGCAGCAGTAAAAGGAAAAGACCAAAATGTTACTTGGACTTCAAGTGATGAAAGCATAGCTACTGTAGAAAACGGTGTTGTAACTGCTAAAAAAGCAGGAACAGCAACAGTTGAAGCAGAAGCGAATGGTGTAAAAGCTGCTTGCAGCGTAACAGTTAATAGCACAAACAACAGTTCAAAGTCAACTACTTCATCAGGCTCTAACTCTAGCACCGCAAAGTCAAGCAGCAAAAGTTCAGGGACAGGTGGAAGTTCCTCAGTTTCTTCAACGACTACATCTTCTTCTAATTGTACAAGTAATAGTACCCATAGTTTGCCAGTAGGAAATGTTGGTAAATGGTTTTCTTCTAAAAGCGAATTTGTAGCATATTATAATAGTGTTGTTACAATCTGGCAAAATAGGCTCACATCAGGTGAGATAAGCGAAGCTACATATTATGCAAATATTCCCATAGGATATGAATGTTATTCTTGTTCTTATTGCGGAAAATATACAGGTAATTTTAAATATTACTAAAAAGTTATATGTGTTGAATACAAAAATTTAAGGTGATGAAATGGTTTTTGTAACAGGTGATTGTCACGGAGATTTTAAAAGGTTTTCGTCAGATAGATTTCCGATTCAGAAAGAACTTACAAAAGATGATTTTGTAATCATCTGCGGTGATTTCGGCGGAGTATGGTCATATGAAAATGAAAGCAATCAGGAAAAACACTGGCTGAAATGGCTTGAAAATAAATCTTTTACAACTCTTTTTATTGACGGAAATCACGAGAATTTTGACAGACTTTATTCCTATCCGATTAAAGAATGGCACGGTGGAAGCGTACACGAAATAAGACCTTCTGTTTTGCACTTAATCAGAGGTGAGATTTTTGATATAGATGACAAAAAATTCTTTGCTTTCGGCGGAGCAAGGAGCCACGATATTAAGGACGGAATTTTGAATATGGACGAAGAAGATAAAATATACCGTTATAATAAAATGGGTGCATATTTCAGAATAAGAAATTATTCGTGGTGGGACTTGGAAATGCCGACAGATGAAGAAATGGAAAATGGTATTAAAAATCTCAAAAAAAGCAATTTTAAGGTTGATTATGTTATAACTCATTGCACATCAACCGAGGCACAGGCATTGATGAGTGCAGGCGAATTCAAACCTGATAAATTAACTGATTACTTGCAGGAAATTAAAGAAAAACTTGATTTCAAAAAATGGTTTTTCGGTCATTATCATATGGACAGACAAATAGATATGCAGTTTATCTGCCTTTATGACCAGATTATGCAGATTTGCTGAATTGGAATGTATGATGAATGAGGTACAGCTCTGTAATAATGTAGAGAGATAAGCAAGGTTATTTAGACTTGCAAGTTGACTGCACAACAGAAAAAGGCAGAGAGATAAGCAGGGTTATTTAGACCTGTCTGTTGACTACACAACGGAAAAACTGTACGAAAAAGGGAAAGATAAAAAGCCACGAGCCTATTCTTTCCCTTTTTAATTTTTGGGAATAACTTTTTACACCTTTGCACCGCAAGTGTTCCAGCAGGAGATTTTTTATTGTTTTGGTAATAATACTTGTACAATCAGGGACTGTCCCCGGTTGTACATAAGTGTAATAAGTGATGATTACATATAGTATATATTTAAGGTTGCCTTTTGTCTGTAAAAAATAGATGTCAGAGTATTCCCACCCCGACATTTATTATAGAACCCATTTATTATAGAGCCTGAAAATCCGAGATCCATAAAAATGTGAATCTCGGATTTTTCCTGCTGCTTTTACAGCCATTTTATTTTTTATGTATGATTAATAAATGCCCTGTGCCATCATTGCTTCCGCAACCTTTTCAAAGCCTGCAATATTTGCACCTGCCACAAGATTATAGCCAAGGCCGTATCTTTCTGCGGCTTTAACGGAATTTTCATGAATTGCAATCATGGAATTATGAAGCTTTGCGTCAACCTCCTCCGCGCTCCAAGCAAGGCGCTGGCTGTTCTGGCTCATTTCAAGACCTGATACGCATACACCGCCTGCATTAACAGCCTTTGACGGTGCAACTATAACACCCTCAGCGCCCATAAGGTAGTTTAGCGCTTCCTCGGTTGTCGGCATATTGGCAACCTCGATATAATACTTTGTGCCGTTTGCCACAATCTGTTTAGCCTCTGCTATACCGATTTCATTTTGTGTTGCACACGGCATTGCAACATCTACCTTAACGCCCCAAGGCTTCTGACCTTTATAGAAAGGCACTCCGAACTTATCGGCATAATCCTCGCATCTGTCCCTGCCTGATGACCTCATTTCAAGAAGATAATTTATCTTTTCTTCAGTTATAATACCATCCTTATCATAGACATAACCGTCAGGACCTGAAACCGTAACCGGAATACCGCCAAGCTCCGTAATTTTTTTACACGCACCCCACGCAACATTACCGAAGCCTGAAACGGCAAATGTTTTGCCCTTAATGTCATCATTCTCGTGCTTGAACACCTCGCAGGTATAATACACCGCGCCGTAGCCCGTTGCTTCGGGTCTTATGAGCGAACCGCCATATGACAAGCCTTTGCCGGTAATAACGCCGTTTTCAAATGCGTCGGCAATCCTTTTATACTGACCGAAAAGAAAGCCTATTTCCCTTGAACCAACGCCTATATCACCTGCCGGAACATCGACATTAGGGCCTATATGACGATACAGCTCTGTCATAAACGCCTGGCAAAACCTCATAATTTCGCCCTTGCTTTTACCTCTCGGGTCAAAATCAGAACCGCCCTTTGCACCGCCCATAGGCAAGCCTGTAAGCGAATTTTTAAAGGTTTGCTCAAAACCGAGAAAATACATAATTGACGAATTAACACTCGGATGGAAACGCAGACCGCCTTTATACGGACCGATGCTTGAATTGAATTGAACACGATAACCGCGGTTAATCTGAGTTTTACCCGCGTCATCAACCCAAGCAACGCGGAATGTAATAAGCCTGTCAGGTTCAGCCATTCGCGTAAGCAAATCATCCTCAACATATTCCGGGTGTTCCTCAATTACCTTTTCAAGAGAGCGAAAAACCTCTTTAACGCACTGTATGTATTCAGGCTTTGCGCTGTCTCTCCTCTCTACTGTTTTGATTACATTTTCAATATACTCGTTCATAAAATTTCTCCTTTCTTATTGGATTATATCCATAATTATAATATAACACTTTACGGCAGCAAATTTCAACAAATAAAATGAATTATGTTAAATATTTTTATATAATATGTAATATTTTTTTAATAAAATGCTTTAATGCTATACTTGATTTGGGCTGTATTTTACTGTATAATATGAAAATACAACATTTGAAAGGCTGACGCCGGGGCGTTACGCTTGATTAAATCGGATGCACTGTGCGGCTTTTCAGTTTTAAGCTTGAGAGGAAATTATGTTTAAACAAGGATTTGACAATAATAAATATTTGCAGATGCAGTCCCAAAGGATTAAAGAAAGGATAAGTGAATTCGGAGGTAAACTGTATCTTGAATTCGGCGGTAAGCTTTTTGACGATTATCACGCATCTCGCGTTTTGCCGGGTTTTCAGCCCGACAGCAAGCTTCAGATGCTTTTGCAGCTTAAGGAGCAAGCGGAAATTGTTGTGGTAATAAGTGCCGAGGATATCGAAAAAAACAAGATACGAAGCGATCTCGGAATAACATATGATATTGATGTTTTCAGATTGATTGACGCTTTCAAAAGCCGCGGGCTTATGGTCGGCAGCGTTGTGCTCACAAAATATGTATCAAGTTCTAAGGTAACAGCGTTTGAAAGCAAGCTTGATAAAGCAGGCATACCCTTTTACAGGCACTATGTTATTGAGGGCTATCCGGCTAACATTGCAAAAATCGTAAGTGATGACGGCTATGGGAAAAACGATTATATAAAAACCGAAAGAGAGCTTGTTGTAATAACAGCTCCCGGTCCCGGAAGCGGTAAAATGGCTACCTGTCTTTCACAGCTTTATCACGAAAATAAGCGCGGAATTAAAGCAGGCTATGCAAAATTTGAAACCTTCCCTATCTGGAACATACCGCTCAAGCATCCTGTCAACATTGCATATGAGGCAGCTACCGCCGACCTTAATGATGTAAATATGATTGACCCGTGGCACCTTGAAGCATATGGAAAAACCACAGTGAACTATAACCGTGATGTTGAGATTTTCCCTGTACTTAAAGCTACATTTGAAAAAATCTACGGCAAATGCCCTTATAAATCCCCAACCGATATGGGTGTTAATATGGCAGGCAACTGCATTTTTGACAATGATGCAGTCAGTGCTGCCGCAAATCAGGAAATAATCTGCCGTTACCTTGACGCAAGCTGTGCAAGCCTAAAGGGCGCTGACAAAAAGGATGAAATATATAAGCTTGAGCTTCTTATGAACAGCGCAAATCTTAATACTTACGACCGCAAATGCACAAAAGCAGCAAGCGAGCTTGCTCAAATAACAGGCAATCCTGCTGCCGCAATAGAGCTTGATGATAACACAATCATCACCGGCAAAACCTCATCTCTTTTAGGCTGTGCATCTGCAGTGCTTTTAAATTCACTTAAACATCTCGGCAATATAGATGATGATATTCTTCTCCTTTTGCCGGAGGTAATAAAGCCTATACAGGAGCTAAAGGTTAATCATCTCGGCAATACTAACCCGCGCCTTCATACAGACGAAATACTGATTGCTCTTTCTGTTTCGGCAGTCAGCGATAAAAATGCGCAGCGTGCACTCACGCAGCTTGAAAAGCTAAGCGGCTGTGAAATGCATTCCTCCGTTTTGCTTTCACAGGTTGATTTAAATGTATTTAAAAAATTAGGCGTTCGTGTGACCTGCTCACCGATAAGCGATAAAAAAATGTACTGAAAAGCAAAACCCTCTGATTAGCTTTAATCAGAGGGTTTTGTTGTTTACTATTTTACCTTCATATATTTCAATAATTTCATCGCATAAAACCTCAAGGTCCTCTTTGTTGTGGCTCGCAATAATGATAAGTGAACCGTTATTTTTCATATTTGAAAGGATTTCTCTCACCTTTTTAACGCTTTCCTCGTCAAGCGCATTTGTCGGCTCATCAAGCAAAAGCAGCTTTGGCTTTTCCATAACAGCCTGCGCGACATTCAGCTTTTGCTTCATTCCGAGCGAAAAAGCTCTGACCTTCTTTTTGTCATCGGGGTCAAGCCCTACCGTTTCAAGTACATTTCTAATATCGTCATCGCCGGCTATGTTCTTTATCTTTGCAAGCATTTTAAGATTATCAAAAGCATTATATTCATCAAGCAGGCTCATATGCTCGATTATTATGCCTACGCTTTCGGGGAACTCAATTTCCTTGCCGACGAGCCTGCCGTCAATATATACGCCGCCGTCAGTCGGTAAAATCAAACCGCATACAGCCCTTAAAAGCATTGTTTTACCCGAACCGTTCCTGCCGTGCAGACCATATATTTTACCGCTTTCAAACACAGCGTTTATATTTGAAAGAACTGTCTTTTTTCTTATTTCCTTTGTATAATTTTTTACTTCTATTTTCATATGCTACTCCTTTGGCAATATGCTTACTTTTTTTATATTAATATGTATTGTCAGAACCACGGCAGCTATAAGCGCAATAGCCGTAAATGCAATCAAAAGCAGATTATCCGTCAGCTTAAACGCCCTTTCAATGCTTATATAATTAACAAGATTGCAGCTGTTTAACAAAGTTAAAAGTCTTATTTTGTCGGTATCATTGATTTCATCGCAGATATTGTTAATCGCGGTGCCTGACAAAAGCAAAAGCATAAAAGCTGTGCTTGAAACGAGAAAGCTGAAATTATATGTAAATATCAAATCAAATATGAACTGAATCAGCATAATAAGCAGCTTTATTAAAAAATTGAATAAAAACATAATTGCGATATAAAAAACATTAATTTGCTTTTTTAATATATACGAAAATAATAAAACAGCCAATGAGCCGATAAGCTCATATAAAAATACATAACTGAAAATTTTTTCATATTCTGATTTAAATGCTTTTTTTCTCGAGCCAATCCTTATCAGTCTTATAATATTACACTGATTAAAAAATGAATCATCCCTGTTGTGCATAACCACCGCAAGGCATATGAACGACAGCAGCTCAAAAATCAGCTGACCTGCATTATAATCGAATTCAATGCCGTTATAAATACGCTGACTGAACAGCACAAGAAAAAAAGAGCATAAAATGTTTATTAAGCAAGCAAAAAAATTAATTTTATTTTTAATCGTCACACTATTCATCAATAATAAGATCCCTCTTTAAAAACAAAAGCCTCGCTATATATGAAAGAATAAAGCAAATAATTATCGTTTCAATAATATTTATCAGATAATCAAGCCGGTTGAATATTCCGTTTTCAATGAAATTCGTTACAAAATTAAAAAAATCCGTTAGGGAAATATTCAAATCCATAACATTACTGAAATGATTGGCTGCGCAAAAAAGTATTATTGACGCCGCAATATATATGTTGCTGAATTTTAAAACATACTGTATAACAAGCGTTAATATGCCAACTATCGTAAAATACTCTATAAGACTTACAAAGAGCAGAAGCACGCAAGGGAAAAAATTAACATCAATCAAAACGCTGAAATCGCAAACGATAATGCAAGATACTATATAAATAAATATATATTCAAACGAGAATATAACCGCACTTTCAAACATTTGAAATATTATTTGTTTTACAAATCCGTCTCTGTTATACCTGACTAAATAAACAGCATTTATAATATTAAGCCTTTGAGATACAACAAATATAAATAACATTGTGCATATAATTCCAATAACTACTCTGCTGTTAATATAGCGATAGGATTCATCCATTATTCCCGAGCTTATAAAATCGCTGACTGTGGTAATCCTGCCTGAACTCAAAAGCTGTAAATTAAATACAATCGCAATAATTATAAAAAATACACAACTGAATATATTTACTTTAATAAACTTTGAATTATATCTCATCTTTTTTCCTTATCACACAAAAGCAGGCTGTTATAAGCGGAATAATTACGGCAGGCAAAAATATAAAAAACGCCTTTATTGTAGGTAACCAGTCAAAAATCACAAAGGGCTGGAGCACCAATGATATTGCAATATTTTTATTTGAAAAATAAATACCTATCCATATCAGCAAGCTTACAATATATGTAAGCTTATTGTCTTTTAATATAAAACATATGCTTTGGCACATAACGCTTAACAGACCGTAAACAATTAAGCTGATTAACAAAAATGAAAAATAAATTACATACGGATGATTGATACTGAAATACAAGCGTTCTTCAAGGACATCTCTCGGCCATGTCTGCATAGAAGAAAAATCCGTGCCGCCGTGAAAAATTACAGAATTAATTGCAAAATTAAGAATATAAGGTATGCCGCAAAGCATAAAAGGATGTAAAAATGCAGTTATTGTTTTTGAAAAGAAATATTTTTTTCGTCCGATTTTTGTATAATATACAGGTATAATACCGTTTTTTAACTCCTTAATATATTTATCGCAATATGACAGTATTAAAAATACAGGCATAAAATAATAAATTAAAGAAACAACTGAATATGCTCTGCCTCCGCCAATCAGCGTAAAATATACCGGATGAGCATATAAATCACTTGCAAGCTCTCGCCTGCACTCAATAGCTGCGAGAATTGAATCCGCAACAGCAAATACAATTAAGAATATAAAAACAATTCGTGATTTTTTTGATTTAAATATTTTTTTAAACTCATTTTTTATCATACTGATTTCCATAGCCTTTCCGGATGCAAACAGTTTATTTAAATCGGAGCAGCGCTCCATCAAGCTCGCTTGAAACGGGGCCTGCGAACGATTGCAAAGTGCGCAGGGAGCGTTAGCTCCTCAGGGTTTCAGTGGGAGATTATCACTCCCACTGAAATTCTGAAATGGACCCCGCCGCCTAAGAGGCGGGGGACATCGGCGAATAGGTTATATTTTTGTAAAATTTATGAGTTTTCATAAGCACTCCTTTTCAGTTGTCAAAATCATCTTTATACTCATACTTATTATCGTCGTAATCATAAAGTATTAAAGTATCCGGCTGATATTCATCCGAGTCCAAATTCAAGCTTCTGTAAGTAACAGTAACATACTTAAATTCAACCGAACCCGAAGGAGTATTGATTTCACCGCTTTTCGCTTCAAATTTTTCCCCGCCGTTAACCTGTGCAAATTCACAGCTCATAGGAACAAAAAAAGCAACATATGAAATTTCATTATAATCATATAAACTATAAATATGATTAACCATATCATAATTAATATTTTTCACTTCACTTACATAATAATTTCTGCCCACTTGGTATTCACTGAAATTATCAGAGCTTTTTAATGATTCTTTTATATAGTAATCGTCGCCCAATTTTTCGTCGCTGCTTTCAAGACACCAAACAGCGTTAAGCTCGCCAAAGGGCTCGCTTTGAAAATAATAATCCGAATTAACTGTTTTATTAACAGCCTGATTAATATCAATTATACCAAATCTATTAAGCAAAATTATACCGAGAATAACGGCAAGTATAATTGTTGCGGCTGAATAGGCGATTTTCTGACCTTTTGTTTTTTCCATATTTTATACCCCTAATACTGTATGACTTACATAATCATCATTAATTTAGTTATTAATTAAATTAAAATCATTGTCAAATCATATTACATCCCTCTCGATATATAAGTATCAATAATCGCGGAAAGTAACAAAAAATTCACGAATTTTTAATAATTGCTGTATGTTTATGTAATTTATGTATATTTTTTGGATTTTTTGCATTTTGCTATTGATTTCTTTTATGCGATACTCTATAATATATAAGTACAGACGGTTGTACATTTCGTACAGCCGTTTTTCATTTTTAAGGTTCTGTGTCAACTCAAGTGGACCTGCCGCCTAAGAGGCGGGGGCATCGGCGAACAGGTTATAGAACCGCTTTTAATTTAAGCATTAATCTGCGGAGGTGTTATATGAGCACGAAATATATATTTATAACCGGCGGAGTTGTATCCGGTCTCGGTAAGGGGATTACGGCAGCTTCACTCGGCAGACTTTTAAAAGCAAGAGGTCTGAAGGTTACCGCTCAGAAGCTTGACCCTTATCTTAATGTCGACCCCGGCACTATGAATCCTGTTCAGCACGGAGAGGTTTTTGTTACGGACGACGGCGCCGAAACCGATCTTGACCTCGGTCACTACGAAAGATTTATTGACGAAAGCTTAAGTCAAAACTCAAATCTTACAAGCGGCAGGGTTTACTGGAAGGTTATCAGCGATGAACGAAAGGGTGTTTACGGCGGTCAGACAATTCAGATTATCCCCCATGTTACAAATGAGATAAAAAGATATATTGAGCTTAATGCCGATACGGGCGCTGATGTATGCCTTGTTGAAATCGGAGGAACGGTCGGCGATATTGAATCACAGCCGTTTCTTGAAGCAATAAGGCAGTTTGCTCTTGATGTAGGCAGGGATAACTGTCTGTTCATTCATGTTACGCTCGTGCCCTATCTCGCGGCATCCGATGAGCTTAAATCAAAGCCGACACAGCATTCGGTAAAGGAAATGCTGTCAATAGGTATTCATCCCGACATAATTGTATGCAGAACAGAGCACCCTCTTACAGAGGATATAAAGAAAAAGGTTGCCCTTTTCTGCAATGTTGACAAGGAATGTGTTATTGAAAACAACAACTGCGATATTTTATATGCAGTACCTATGATGCTCCGCGAGCAGCACTTAGATGATGTTGTTATTAAAAAGCTCGGCCTTGAATGTAATGAACCCGATTTGACCGACTGGGAAGAAATGCTTGACGCGCTTCGCAATCCCACTCAAACAGTCAAAATAGGTATGGTCGGCAAATATGTTGAGCTGCACGATTCATACATTTCGGTAAACGAGGCGCTCAAGCACGGCGGAATTGAAACAAGAAGCGCTGTTGATATTGAATGGATTGACAGCGAAAGCCTTGAAGGCGATAATGTTGATATTGAAAAATGTCTTGGCGGTATGGACGGTATTCTGGTCCCCGGCGGATTCGGTTCAAGAGGAATAGAAGGTAAAATAAAAGCCTGTGAATACGCACGCACACACAATGTTCCTTACCTTGGCATATGCCTTGGTATGCAGATTGCAATAATCGAATTTGCAAGGAATGTTCTTGGTATGAAGGGTGCAAATTCGTCGGAAATTGACCCTGACACCAAATACCCCGTTATCGACATTTTGCCGGAGCAAAAGGATGTTACCGATATGGGCGGCACAATGCGCCTTGGTCAGTACCCGTGTTCGCTCAATCCTGAGTCAAAGGCATTTGAGCTTTATTCGTCATCAATGATATATGAACGCCACAGGCACAGATACGAGGTGAACAACGACTATCGTTCCGATTTATTAAAAGGCGGTATGATTTTCGCCGGCACCTCACCCGACAATCACATTGTGGAAATGATTGAGATACCCGACCACCCTTGGTTTGTGGCAGGGCAGTTCCACCCGGAATTCAAGTCAAGACCGAACAGACCGCATCCCCTTTTCCGCGGCTTTGTTACCGCTGCGGCAAAGCACAAGAGCAATAAAACCTAAAAATATGTAAGAAAAAACTTTCCTGTGAAATAAACAGGAAAGTTTTTTTCTTCGGTACAGTATATATGATTGATTATTTTACAGGATTAAGAACAACGGTGGTTACGCTTTTTGCGGGTATTGACACTGCCCGGCTTGCGGTACTGCCTGTCTGATAAAGCTCAAGGTCATGCGTTTCATCGGTAACATAGGTACTGAAGGTGCTGTATATGGAGCTGTCAAATGCAGTGTATTCATTAGTATCGGAATTATTTATATAAACCACAACTACGGTTTTGTCGGGATTAACATATGCCGACTGCTCAAGATAATTATTTTTATCAGTTCCGTCTGACCAGCTGTAAGTAACATTTGTCTGCAAATTTGCACCTAAAGCACTGCCTGCCGTAACCCCAACACGAACCGCGCCTTCATCTATAAATTTTGAATAATTACCCATACACCAAAGCCTTTTTGATGTTTGAATATCATTGTGCTCATTATAATTTATATACACAAGTCCGTCAGGATAAATTCCGCTGCTGCAGGCGGTCCACCAATCCCACTCAACAGCATTGAGAATAGTCATATCCTGATAAATAATATCGGCAAGAGCAAGGCCGTATTCAATAGTCATGCCGTTAGTTGTGCCGCCCTCGCTTTGTATAATGCCATATACGCCGCTGCTGCCGTCGTTTGTCATCTGGCAGTATTCGGTACAGCGTACCTTATTAACGGCAGAATAATTGCTTGAGCTTAAATCACTTGCAACAGATGTTCTGTCAGAGGTACTTGCCCAGTATGAATGAGTATCAAGGCTGTCGCAATAGCTCCTTATATTACCGTTATATGATGCATAATTACGGCTTGAAACAGCTGATGTTGCCGAGGAGAACATATAAGGCAAAAACAGCTTATAATAATCACTGCTGCTGTGGTTAAGCTGAGCACATTCCCAAACCGACAAATCAACCTTGCCGTTAAGGCTGCTGCTTTGAAGCGCGGGAATCATATAAGTATTATAGAAGGTCCTCGCCGCATCGGCAGTAAAATGGCAGCCCTCCTGACTTGCGTATCCGTTTTCATCGGCAGTCCAGCTCCATTCAGGCTCATTGATAGGCGATACCGATGTAACATTATACCCTTCTTCAATGAAATGCTCAGCACAGTTTACAACATAATCTGCGAATTTCTGATAATTATCGCTGCTCAGGTTTGATGCGGCGCCGTAGCTGACATAGCCCTTACCGTTTTCTGTAAGTGATACGGGAGCGCTGTTTGAAAACAATGTAACCTTGAGACTGCTGTTCAGACTTTGTGCTGATTTAAGAGCGAGCCTCGCATTTAAATCAGCATCCCAGTCATAGGTTGAGGCGTTATTAATATCGCTTGATGAGCTTAAAAAATCCTCTCCCCTTCTGTGCCAGTCGGATATGTAAGTATCGTCCTGTGAACCGCTTCCGAGATTATATCTGTATATATTAAGACCTATTCCGTTTTCTTTGCTGTAAAGCAGACTCATAATATCATCAATATTATCCCAGCCGCCGACATCCCGGCTCCACCAGCAGGCTGAAGCGCCAAAGCCTTCAATGGTCTGATAGGCGGTTGAAGTGTCTATTGTTGTCATTTTATTCGTGATATTCAGATTATTTATCGCATTTGAGAAAAGTAAAAAATCCTTTGCGTTAATATATCCGTCCGTGTAAAAGTCATATGCGCCGTTGTAATTTGACTGATTATAAGGAGTGTTATCGTTTTCGTGGCTGATTGCATCGGAAAAGCCTGTTTCAAGGCCTAAAATATCAACCTTAATATCCGTTTCGCCGCATCTTGTGCAGGAGCAAATAACATTATTATTGTCAACACCTGTATAGGCATATGCGTGACCGAGTGAATCAACAAAATCGGTTTTTGCACTGTCGGCATCACAATATGGGCAATAATACAGAGTGCAGCCCTGCTCGGTACAGGTAGGTGCAACATATGTATTTACATAATTATGACCCTGCCCTGCCTCGCTTGAAAGGCAGTAGCACCACCAGTCGCAGGCGTTTTCATTCTTATTGGTTTTTACCCAGCTGTAAAAATCCGCATTTTGGTTTGTGAAAAATCTTGCATATGTGGATTTAAACACATTGCTGCCCATTGTGATATTGTCTGAATAGATTTTAACATAATTAAAATTGGTATTGTAAAATGCTGCATCATCGACATATCTTGTATTTGCAGGCAGATTAAGCCAATATGTTGACGCCGTGCAGTTTTCAAAAGCGTCAGAATAAATATGCAGGTCAGCCGTGCCGTTGTCTGCAAAATTTATATGGTCAAGGCTTGTGCAGTTGATAAATGCATAATTCCATATATTCTCAAGTGACGCAGGGAAATCAAGCACTGTTATTGCGTAATTTTCGGCAAATGAGCCCCAGCCTATTGAAGTAAGCGTGCTGCTGAAATTTATTGAGCTGTTATTTTCAGCGCCCTGAAAACACTCAAAGCTTGTAGAGTATGCAGCGTCTGTGCCCGAAAAATCAACGCTTTTAATAAGATATTTATAATTTTTCCAGTCAGCCGCCGCCATATCGCCGCTGCCTGTAAAGCTTATAGCCATTGTTGACGGATTATATGTATATGTGAGCTTTTCCGAAGAATAAGTATTGTCAGAGCAAACACCTGTAACGCTGTCAAGCGCGTAGCCGTTATTTGAGCACCAGCTTGAGATACTGTCGTCCTCGCTCATAAAGGCACAGCTTGCAGCAACATTATAAAGAGCATTTGTTCCGACCGACGATATAGTGCCGCTGTTGAAGGTTATGTGAGTAAGCTTTGAGCAATTATAAAAAGCCTTAGCGTCAAGAGCCGTATGACCGCTGCCGATATAAACCTGCTCGAGCGCCGTGCAGCCGCTGAAGGTACCGTCAGGCACCATTCCCGAATAGCTGTCTGTTGAATTGCCGTAAGGCATTATTGCCCATTTAAGCGATGTGCAGTCAAGAAAAAGCTCCTTATAGTACCACGAACAATTTGACGGCAGCTCAATGCCGGTAAGACCTGTACAGGAACGAAAACAACAATCACCTATGGTATCAACCGTATCCGAAACAGTAACAGACGCGAGATTTGTGCAGTTATAAAACCAATATGCACCAATGGCAATAACACCGTCCTCAATAACAACAGATGTTATTTTTGAGCGGTAGCTTGTGTACCACGGCGCACGATTGGAAGGTGAATTTGCATAATCAGCTCCCCTGCCGTTTCCGCCGCTTGTTACGCTGACAGTCATTACTCCGTCGTCATCAAGCACGCAGGTTAAACCGCCTGATGTAAATGTATTAGCGGCATATGCGTTTATGTCAACGCCTGCAAAAATTGTAACAAGCATAATTAAGCTTAACAGAAATGATAATGTTTTTTTCATCCTATTCTCCTAATTTTTTTATAGCAAAGTACAATATATATTATAGGATATTATACGACACAATTCAACTTTATTTTTACATTTTGTTGTAAACCATTGTAAACCTTTAGGTTGACAAGTGATTAAATATATGACATAATTCGTAAAAATGCAAGGAGGACTTATAATGAAAAAGAGAGAGAAATTCAAAACGATTGATATTGTGTATATAGGCTTATTTGCCGCTGTAACTGCAATATGCGCGTGGCTGTCGATACCGCTGTCTGTACCGATAACACTTCAAACACTTGCGGTATGCCTTGTTGCAGGGCTGCTTGGCGCAAAAAGAGGCACGATGTCAGTTATTATTTATATACTGCTCGGAGCTGTCGGTGTGCCTGTTTTTACAGGCTTTAAGGGCGGTGCAGGTGTTCTTTTGGGCTCGACGGGCGGTTATATAATAGGTTTCATTTTTACCGCACTGATTATTGGCATTGTATCAGACAAAACGAAATGCAGCTTTTTACAGCTTGCAGCGGCTATGGCCGCGGGTGTAATCGTGTGCTATTTTTTCGGTACGGTATGGTTTGCCGTTGTTTATACACGACAGGGTACGCCCGAAAGCATAGGCACAATACTCGGCTGGTGCGTTATACCCTTTATAATACCTGATATTATAAAAATAATTATTGCCGCGTTTCTGACCTGTAAGCTGAAAAAATATATTAAATAGCAATTTTATGTTGTTTTTTTTAATGTGCAGTAGTATAATATTGCAAAGTTAGTTTTCATGGAGATACAGTGTGAAAAATCGCACTGATTTGATTGGACAGCTGTGGCACTGAAAATCTCGCTCGGGCAAAGTATTGCACTTTGATATTTTGACCGATGCCGCTTCTTTTTACTATCTTTATCCCGCACTGCGAGCGCTCGCAAACTAACCCCTCAAAATTTGCCTGCGGCATAATCTTGAGACGGCTGAATTTCCATTATACGCCTTGTCCGGCTGCAGCAAGTCGTATAGATGATTTTTCAGTGAACTATTTGCATCCGCGGAAAGGCTACGTAAATTAAATGCACTTACTTAAAACAGATAAAAAAAATTATATAGGTCAGGCTGACCCATTTATTTTTGAAGCAAACGGCAGATTTTATATTTACACCACAGGCGATGACGGAATATATGCATATCAGGCAGATGACCTTTTCGGCGAGTGGAGCTTTTACGGCAAGGTTTTCACTTATCCCGGCGTGTCGGAATTTTGGGCGCCATCGGTAATTGAGATTGACGGAATGTATTATATGTACTGCTCATTTGAATTTTACGGCGATACCCCCGATAAGGGCGGTCACAGGCAAACCATGCATGTATCAAGCAGCAAAAGTCCGCTCGGTCCGTTTGAAAACGCAAAACAGCTTTTGCATCCGTTTTCAATAGATGCACATGTTGTTAAAAACGAAAGCGGTTTGTTTATATTTTATTCAACCAACTGCTTTGACGGCGAAAGACCGGGAACCTATATAGTTGTTGACAGACTGCTCAGCCCCGCAGCCGCTGAAGGCAAGCCTGTTACTCTTATAACGCCTACTCTTGACGAGGATATTTATATGAATAACAGATATAAAAAAGGCGTCAACTGGCACACTGTTGAAGGGGCATTTTATCTTAAAGAGGGCGACTGGCATTACCTTATGTATTCAGGCAACTGCTATCAGCGCCCCACATATTATGTCGGTTATGCAAGGGCAAAAACCGAGGAAACGGATTTAACAAAAATTAAATTTGAAAAATACCCCGATGATAACACATATGCCCCTGTATTAAAAGCAAATGAATTTGAGGAGGGCACAGGCCATCACTCAATGATAAAATATAAAAATCAGTGGTATGCAATATATCACGCACGGGATGTTGAGTATGACGGCTTACCGGGTGACAGGCGAAATACAAGAATATGTAAAATACATATAAATGACGGCAAAATAACCGCTGAAAGATACAAAGACAAAATATAGCGCATATAACCTATTCGCCGATGTCCCCCGCCTCTTAGGCGGCGGGGTCCATTTCAG
>CAZYDW010000023.1:0-27765 GCA_964646445.1 uncultured Bacteroides sp. | reverse complement strand
CTTTACCGTACCAATAGTCACCTGCCGCATTGCTGCAGGCAAATTTTTTATCAACCAAGTACCTTGTAGGTTTGTTCAGCAGCTCATTACGCTTAAGGTTTTGCGGCTTGAGCGAAAATAAAGTCGAATGGCAATGGCAGCAAATTTTTTTAATCCCTGCTCTTTTTGCCGCAGGCGCTATAAATACTGCGAAGTGAGGGCAGTGGATATGAAGCGCGGACCATTCGTTTTTATGCTTGTCAAAAAAACGGTCCATTTTTCCTGTAATCAAATCCTTTGGAGAAGGAGCGTCTATTTTATAAACCCTGCCGCCGAGAACCTCAATTTCGGACTGCTTGTTTTTTTCACTCTCGCTGAAATACACAACATCAAATATTATGTCATCGGGCATTGCCTTTGCGTAATTAAGAATAACGCTCATCACACCGTTTGATACACCGATGTCAGGTATCATATGTAAAATTCTCATAAAAGTCCCAACTCTTTATATATATTTACCATTTCGGGAATAACCTCTTTTTCACTGTAAGCGCGTGACATTTCAAGGCTGTTGCTGCCGAATTTGTCAATAAGCTCTCTGTTATTATAAAGCTCAAGCAGCCTGTCCGTCATTGCGGCGGAATCATTAAGCGCAACAAGATAACCGTTTTTGCCGTTTTCAACAAGATCGTTGTTGCCCCTGACATCGGTTGCGACTATCGGGTTACCGACAGCCATTGCCTCAACCAGGTTTATCGGCAAGCCCTCCTGTCTTGTTGATGATACGGATACATCGGAAAGCGCAGCGAGCTTTTCAATATCGCGCCTGTAACCCATAAATGATATATTATCATAAACGCCCATTGCCTTTGCTTTTGCAATATACTCATCTGCAAGTGCAAGAGAACCCGGCAGCAGCAGCTTGAAGCAGCTGCTTACTTTGAGCAGCCCTTCCATAACTTCAAAAAGCATTGTCTGATTTTTTCGCGCACAGAAATCAGCAGGATAAATCATTATAAAATCATCATCATCAAAGCCGTATTCCAATCGAAGCGTGTGCTTTTCCCGCATATCTGCCTGCCTGAATTCAGAAAGATTAACACCGACGCCGTTTACCTTAACGATTTTTTTTGCCTTAAAGTGCTTATCAAGAGCAAGACGATAATCTTCGTTATTTATCAATATAAGGCAGTCGGTATATTTTGAAAGGTACCTTTCAACAGGATAAAAGAACAGCCGGTTAAACTTAGGCGCACCCTTGTAAAAATGAAAGCCGTGTGCAGTATAAATAACCTTTGTACCTTTTTTTCGGGCGTTTCTTGCCGCAAGGCGAGTAACTACTGAACCCATGGGAGTATGGCAATGAACGGCATCGTAATTGCCGTTATCAATAATTTTTTTCAGCTGCCTGTATGCCTTGATGTTGTCAGTACTGTAAGGGCTGCGTGAAAACGGGACTTCATACACATTATCGATTTCCGAAGTATCAAGTCCCTGCTTTTCGGCGGAGTTATCCTTATATGCGGCGTCAACGGTACAGCCGAGCCTTTTAAGCTCCCTTATAAACGGCATGTGAAACTGCCCGATATGGCTGCGTACAGTAGCCACGAATAGAACCTTCATTATTTTTTACTCACTATCCTGTTAATAATACTCTTTGTTTGCTCATGAATTTGGTTGAAATAAAGCCTGTCCTTTTGAGCAAGACTTTTTTCAAAGCGTCTGTTTTCGCCAAGTCCCGTTTTGAACATATCCCTGACAATATCAATATCATAATCGCCTGATGTGTTGCAAAACGCCCGTGAAAGAATTGCCATCGATGAGCCGAGTCTGTAATGCTCGGCAATAATATTTTCGGCAGGCAGCAAATTATCCTGACCTACTCTGCCGAAGCCGCCGAAGCCGAACACAATATTATTTTGTTTGAAAATATCAGCAAGTCTTTCAACCGTACCGTCGGCAAGCAGCTCAAATAAGAATTTTTTCCCTTTGCTCAAATGCAAATCATTTAGCCCGATATGTATCTCGTCAATACCCTTTATTTTTACTATGTCCTCAATACAGGCCTCGGCTTCGCTCGTTTCAAGCAAAAGCATTGTCTTTGCTCTGCCGTCTACAAGCTCGGTAAAGCGTTTAACCTCATCAGGCGTTTTCCACATAGGCAGCATAATAATATCGGCACCCGCGGCTATTACATTGTCAATTTCCTTTTCACAGCCGTCATATATCGGATTAACGCGAACCAAAAGCTCTGCTTTGTCAATAACAGCTCTTACTCGCTTTACATCCTCGACAGTGTGATGATTCTGCACAGTATCAAGCCCGCCCTGACGTTCTTTCTTGCCGATATATTCCATATCAACAAATATCCTGTCAACACCGGCGGACTGTGCGATTTCGGCAATTTCGGGATTATTGGTTATATAAAAAAGCTTAAGCATCTATATCAGCCGTTCCCTTTTCTTCATTATAATATTCACTGTTTGGTATTACGGTAACGCCGTGGTTTTGATTATCTTCATTTTTCAAAACCTTAAACACAGTCATAAATATTATCTTTATATCGACAAAAAGCGACACATTGTCAACATACATAATGTTAAGGCGTATCCTTTCGTGCCACTCAACCTCTTTCCTGCCGTTCACCTGCGCCCAGCCGGTAATCCCGGGTCTTACCTCGAACATACGAAGCTGCTCATTCGTATATTCATCAAGCGTCCACGGATGATATGTAAGCGGAGGTCTCGGCCCCACAAAGCTCATATCGCCTTTTAAAATATTAAAAAGCTGCGGAAGCTCATCTATGCTTGCCGCACGGATAAACCTGCCTACCCGTGTAATCCTCGGATCCCCGTCAAAGGAATACTGACCTGTTCCCTGCTGCTCTGCTCCAACACACATTGAGCGGAATTTATATATACAGAAAACCTTTGCGTTAAGCCCGAGTCTTTCCTGCTTAAAAAGCACAGGACCGTCAGAATCGATTTTAATTGCCGCCGAAACAATAATCATTAAAGGCGACAGAATAATAATCGCGATAATTGACAAAACAATATCGAAAAACCTTTTAAAAAACAAATACACGGCATTTACCTTCATATATATAGTTGTAAATATAATATAATATTTAATAACTAATGTCAATCTAAAAAAAACAATCAGCGTAATTTATACTCTTAAGCTTAATTGCTTTTCAGGTTATTTTACAATTATATCGGAATATGTTATAATTCAAGAAACAAATTCTGATTAAGGGGGGTTATGATGAAAAAAATTGTCATTGGTATTCTTGCTCATGTTGACGCAGGCAAAACCACACTTTCGGAAGCGCTTCTTTTTAAATCCGGCAGCATTGCAAGGCTCGGCAGAGTTGACCGCGGAAATTCGTTTTTAGACACTTTTTCTATTGAGCGAAGCCGCGGTATTACAATTTTTTCAAAGCAGGCATTATTCACTTACAATGATGTTGAATTTACTTTGCTTGACACCCCGGGTCATATTGATTTTTCGGCTGAAACCGAACGAACACTGCAGGTGCTTGATTACGCTATACTTGTCATAAGCGCAGCCGACGGCGTTCAGAGCCATACCGTAACGCTTTGGAAGCTGCTTTCAAAATACAATGTGCCCTGTTTTATTTTTGTAAATAAAATGGACTTAAGCATTGCAGACAGGCAGACGGTGTTAAACGAGCTTAAAACAAAGCTAAATGATTCGTGTGTGGATTTTTGCAGCGAAACAAAATCGGACTTTTACGAAAATCTTGCTCTTTGCAATGAAAAGCTTTTGAACAAATATTATAGCTTCGGCGAGCTTTGCGCGGAGGATATTATTAATGCAATCAGGGAAAGGAATGTATTTCCCTGCCTTTTCGGATGTGCGCTGAAGCTTGAAGGGATTGACGAGTTGTTAAGCTGCCTTTACACTTATACCGAAATGCCGGATTACGGCGACGAATTTGCAGGCAAGGTATATAAAATATCAGAGGATAAGCAGCAGCGTCTGACATTCGTTAAGATAACAGGCGGAACACTTAAAGTTAAAGATATACTTAAATCAAATAAAAACACAAACCGTGAAAAGGTTAATCAGATAAGAATATATTCAGGCAAAAAATTCAAAACAGCCGATACGGTAAGCGCAGGGACAATATGCGCCCTTACGGGAATAACCTTTGCAGGCTGCGGCTGCGGACTCGGTAAAGAAAAAAGCACGGGTATGCCCATTTTGGAGCCCGTACTTACCTATAAGCTTAATTTACCTGACGGCACAGATTCACAAACCGCTCTGGCTAAAATGAAAATTCTTGAAGCAGAGGAACCGCAGCTTAAAGTTGTGTGGAACGAAAGGCTCAAAGAAATTCAAGTACAGCTTATGGGCGATGTCCAGCTTGAAATAATACAGTCAATTGTTAAAGAACGCTTTAATCTGAATATAACATTTTCAAGGGGAAGCATTATCTACAAGGAAACAATTAAAAACACTGTTGAAGGCGTGGGGCATTTTGAGCCGCTTCGTCACTATGCTGAGGTTCATTTAATTTTAAAGCCTGCCGAAAGAAACAGCGGCTTAAGCTTTAAAACGGACTGCAAGGAGGATATGCTTGATAAAAACCGGCAGAGACTTATACTTACACACCTTTATGAAAAAACACATATCGGTGTTTTGACAGGCTCGCCGATTACCGATATGGAAATCACTCTCGTATCAGGCAAGGCTCATCCGAAGCATACGCAGGGCGGGGATTTCAGGCAGGCAACATACAGAGCTGTAAGGCAGGGTCTGCGCAGCGCAAAAAGCATTTTGCTTGAGCCTGTTTATGAATTCACTTTGGAGCTGCCAAGTGAAAACGCGGGAAGAGCTTTATCCGATATTCAGCGTATGCACGGCAGCTTTGAGCCGATTAAAGCCGACGGCGAATTTACAATAATCAATGGCGCCGCACCTGTTTCAACTATGTATGATTATTCAAAAGAGGTTATGCAATATACACACGGCAGAGGCAAGCTTTCATACAGTCTTAAGGGCTACGAGCCCTGTCATAACGATAAGGAGGTTATAGCTGAAATCGGATATAACTGTGACAGCGATACCGACAATCCCTGTGACTGCGTTTTTTGCTCGCAAGGTGCAGCTTACACGGTAAAATGGAACGAGGTTAAAAGCCATATGCATTTGCCGAGTGCCTTGTCATCTGCTGCCGATAATCAAGGCGTGGCAAGCAAAAAAAATCTCTCGTCATATAAAAACAGCAGCAATCTGTTTGCACTCGACAAAGAGCTTATGGAGATTTTTGAAAATACCTACGGTCCGATTAAAAACCGAAACAGCAATATAAATGAAAATCATTTTAACCTTACCGAAAGCACTGAAAATAAAAAATACAAAAGCACGCGTGCTCCCAAATATGAGGGCTGCGAATATCTGCTTGTTGACGGATATAATGTTATTTTTTCGTGGGATAACCTGAAAAAGCTTTCAAAGGATAATATTGACGGCGCAAGAAACGCGCTGATAAATATTTTATGCAATTATCAAGGCTATAAAAAATGCAGGGTTATTCTTGTTTTTGACGCATATAAAGTAAAGGGCAGCACAAGAGAGGTTGAAAGGGTAAATAATATAAGTATTGTTTATACCAGGGAAGCGGAAACTGCCGATATGTATATTGAAAAGGTTACACACAGGCTTGCCGAAAAACACAAGGTAAGAGTTGTAACATCAGACGCACTTGAGCAGCTCATAATACTTGAAAGCGGCGCGCTGCGCGTATCATCAAGAGAATTTTTAAATGAAATTACCGCGGCGGAAAACGAAATAAGAAATATTATATCCGAAGCTTTTTAGAATGTGCAGCATAAAATAAATGTATTAAAAATCCGAGATTCGCACCTTGTGAATCTCGGATTTTCAAGCTTGATATGCCCTGTGCAATATGCTTATCTATGCACTTCAAAAAATCAGCAAACAATTTGTTGTTCTCAAAATAATTACAACTATTTAACCGCTGCGCCTTTTACATCAAAAAAGAGCAATATCGTCTGAATAATTATAAGGACAAAAGCAAAAATTTTAATTGCGGCGGAAATAATTTCAAGAACGCCCGATATTTCTCTGAAAGATGAAATCAATTTTATATTGTTAAAATATTTCATAATCAATCACACCTCCAGCCAGACAGCATGTGCAATCGAGGGAATGGGATTTCCCTGTTTGTTTGAGGTTGGTGACATAAGAGCGCCGGTTGCAACAAATAACACATTTTTAAGCTTTTTCTTTTTCATTTGCTTCATTATATGAGAGCATAAAACCGATGCGCTGCATCCGCAGCCCGAACCACCGGAATTGACATCCTGTTTTTTTAAGTCATAAATCATCATACCGCAGTCCTTATGATAACCGCTTAGCTTTATTTTATATTCCTGCTCCATTACCTCATAAAGAAGCTCTGTTCCCGTAAATCCCAAATCACCTGTTAAAATCATATCATAATCCCGCGGGCTTGTTCCTGTGTCTTTCAAAAAATCATTTATGGTCCTTGCCGCGGCCGGTGCCATTGTCAAGGGTAGACTATAATTTTTTTAATATTTTCAATATCAGTAAATGTATATATATCGACAGCCTTATCCCAAATATCTTTCAGATATTCGTTCTCGATTTTAGAGTTATTCATAAAATCATCAACATTTTTAAAACGGACAGGTTCAGCATAAAACTTACAAAATGATATTAAAGTTTCATTTTTTCATTTGTCGAATATGTTACGGGATATTCTTCGCCTTTATAAGTAAATTATATATCTTTTATTCTCTTTTGTCCGTTCAAAATAAAATCAACAATAAACTCTCGGTCAATATCAACAGGGATTTTGCTGATACAATTAATTATCATTTCTTCTGTAATAACAGGAATATCAAGCGTCTTGAACATTTCTTTCGCTCTGATATTCTTTTCAAGAAATTCAAAGAAAAATTTGAGCAGTCCATCCTTTTCTCTGCTCGCATCACTTGGATAACCGTTTGCAATCAGTGCTATATTGTTATCATAATTCGGTGCAAGAGAAAGGATTTCACCTGTTTCTATACTCCTCAACAATCCATAATTGTTAGTGTGTCTGTCCATATTATAGCAAACAGAATCAAGATAAAGCATTTTAAGATAATCAACCGCAATATCTTTTGATAAGGTCATAAAATAATCAAAATTGTGACTGTAATCCTCATTATCGCCCATAACGGAACAAATCGGCTCAAAATTCACTTTGCCGTCTGTAAAATCCTTTGTTTTAACATAGCCATCGTCATATTCATAATACACCATATTAAAGCCAATAGCATTACCCAAATTACAAATAAAGAGTTCTGAAAAAATCTGATTATCGTTACCGCTTTTATACATACACCACTTGCCGTCAATCAGACGCCAGCACTTTTCAAAGCTGCCGATATTCGTAAGTTCGGGCGTTCGTGAAGGAGCTTTGCTAAAGCTGTCGGGATCACCCTTAAGAGCCAACTTGTCAAAAGCATTTTCATTAAATTTTACTTCGTCCCAAGTTAAACCTTCATCATCAGATTTAAACCAATAATTGTCTGTAATCGTAACTGCATTTACAGCAAGTGATGTATTGGCGTCATCACGATTTGCAAGACGCAGTACCTTTTTCAAAAGACGGGAGTTTGCTCGATGAGAATCAATCGCCCTGCCCTCAAGCCAAGAGGTAAAATCTTTTCCATTAACAAAATGCAGCGGTGCAAATTGCCTGTCAACATCAACAACAATTCCATTTTCAATTCTGACAACCTGTCTGTCCGCAGACATTACATAACCTGTTGAATCAATCATACTTTACCTCCTTGTCTTTCTGTCTATACTCTATCATAAATAGGCTCAAAAATCAAACAAGCAATGCTAATACAAGTCGTTTAGATTATTACTGTATTTTATACCACTTACAGGAACATCCTCAAAATCAGCTAATGCTTTATGATTTGTTAATGTTTTAATAATACACCAACCCTTATAACTATTTGCTGCATTTTCAGGAATAGGAATAAAACCAAAATCAAGATAAATTTTAACTGCAAGCCAAGTATTTGTTTGTGTAGGGATTTTTGCATGCGTATAACCTAATGATTTCATTAAATTTAATACATATGAAATCAATGGCTTTGACAAGCCTTTGCCCTGATACTCTCTTTTTACAGAAACCCAATGCAGCCAGCCTGAACCTGATTTATCTTTACCATTAATATCATAAAATGCTGTGGCGGTAGCAACCTTTTCTCCTGCATCATTTACAACAAATACCATTCTGTTGGGCAATTCATCATCTTTACCGTAATAATATCTGTTCCATGCACTTAAACCTTCTTCATAAGAAGAAAATTCTTTTGCACTTTTTTCTATGTCAATCCAAGTATCTCTGTCGCCAATTTTGTAAAATTCAAAATGATAACCTTCTGGTAAAAGGTACTCCGTTATATTGTCAAGACTGCGTTCAAGCAGCAATTCATAATATTTAATTCGCTTATCGTTATTGTCAAACATTGCATTTTTTCCAATCATCAATAAACTCTGCGATGGATTGATGTCGCATATCTCTATCATCACTTGTCGCTTTTGACACAACATTAAACAAATCCTTGCTGAATTTCCAATTATTCAAATCACGCTTGTAATTCCCAAATAAAGCAAAAGCCATAGCACCAAGCGTATACACATTTGTAATTTCATCAATCGTTGCACCGAGCTTAAATTCTTCAGGTGACATAAATATGGAACTTCCCCACATTCTGCCCATATCATTTACAGTCGGCGATTTTCTAAAAAAGTCAATGTCACAAATTATCGCCTTTTTCTTATCAAAATCATACATAATACTGCCGTCATAAAAATCAATTGCCACATAACCTTGTTTTGCAATATATTGCATAAAATCAAGTATCTCGGCAAACACTTTTAGTTTTATTTCGTTTGATAAAGAAATAAATCTGCGGTGCTGTTCAGGGTACATTCTGCCCATACACTCGGCATCTGTCCATTTAAAAATCATTGCAAAGCCATTACCTATTTCGTTTGAATCAATGTATTCAATCAGATTGTTATGTTTTAGATTTTCATAAATAGGAACAGTCTTTTTCAATCTGCTGACTGCATCACTGGGCTCGCCGTCATATTCAGCAGTTCTTGCACCAGCAAATTTTATAAAATACTTTTTGTCGTTTTTCTCTGTGCCAAAGCAAATATTACCACTGTCCTGGTCATCAAATACTTTAAATACTTTTCCGTATTCTTTAAGAAAGCTGAAATCATACGGCTCTTTCATTTGAAATTCTATTCCGTCAATTTTTTGTATCATATATTCCCTTCAACCTTCATATGCTATTCTGAAATACTCCAAATATTTTTTAAATCTGTCTTGTGCTGTTAAGCAGGTGTCCATCAAAAAGCCTTTTTCACTCGACCATTCTTTTAGTCCTCTGTAATAAAACAGCTTCAAATCATCATCAATAATAAACGGCACAATATTATATTTTAAGCATTCCTTAAAAAGCAAAAGTCTGCCTACTCTGCCGTTTCCGTCCTGAAAAGGATGTATTCTTTCAAAATCAACATGAAAAGAAATAATATCTTCTATCGTCTTTTTGTCATTACTATTGTACTTTTCAAGCAGTGCCTTAATCTCATTATGCACATTTTCAGGTGGTGTCGTTTCTCTGTCTGCGACCTCATTCGGAAGTTTCTTATACTCGCCAACGGCAAACCAATCCTTGCGGCTGTCTGCAGTTCCTGATTTAAGAATAAAATGCAGTTCTTTAATCAGCTTTTCACTGATTTGAGCATTTGCAAAATCAATAATTTTATCAATACATCTGAAATGGTTGGCAGTTTCAATCACATCATCAACATTAACTGTTGTTTCCGTTACAACGATTGTATTTGTCTCATAAATAAATCTTGTTTGGTCATGCGTGAGCCTGCTGCCCTCAATATGGTTTGAATTATAGGTAAGTTCTATCTGAATTTTATGATAGATTCCGCCTGTAAGATGATTTTCTTTTTGCTCTTTCAATATATCTAAAAGAGTTGAGCTTTTCTTTTTATTAAGTCTTTCAGGCTTAACTGCATTTTCAGGAATGTTCCAAATTTTGCCGATAAGAATTGCTCCGCCAACTCTGCCCTCATTACAGTAGTTTCGCACACTTCGCTCGGAAATCCCCCATTTTTCAGCCATTTGGGAACTTGTTAAATACTTTTTATCCATAATATCACCAAGATTATTATATCATATTATCGGCAAAATATCAATAATAATTCAATTCAGCAAAAGATTTTTTGCCGATAAATGATATCTAAATTAAATGAAAAATGCCAATAAAAATTTCGATTTCGGAATTTTTATTGGCGTTTTTGCAGAGATATTCCAAAAACTATGCAATTTCTTCAAGATGCTTTTGCTTAGCTTCTTTGATATACTCAACAATCTGTTCATATGCATCCTTGAATTTGAAATTGATTGTTATATTTCCGTTTTCATGGACAAGGATTGTATCGACAAGCTCGGCAAGCATCGACCTTGTGAGCTTTTCAATTTTACCATACTGCTTAAAGTGGGTAATAAAATCATTCTCCTGCACAGCACCATTTGAATAATTTTCCAGGGAATTTTGCAGCTCGGAAATTTTATCGTCAAGCGCCTTAATTCGCTTGTTTATCCCCTCTTTGAGCGTCATATATTCCTCTTTGGTGATGGCTCCGCTTTTCCAGTCGGGATATAAATCCACCAGCAAATTTTTATATTTATCACGCTCGGCGATGTTTTTATCAAGTGATTTTTGAATCAGGTTTGACTGCATATTATTCTTGCTTTTTGCGTCTATTTTTTCAATCAGTTCATCAAGTTCAATGGCAGTATCAATCATAGTCTGAATTGTAACAAGCACTGCCTGCTCTAATTTATCAATTCTTATTGAATGAGGTGTGCAGGCAGTGCTGTCCATTTTTCTTGAAGTAACGCAGCGGTAATATTTGTATGTGCCGTAGGAATGATTGTTGGTTTTTTTACTCATCGCTCTGTGGCAGTCGGCACATTTTACAAACCCCGCAAATAAATCAACCTCTGTTTTTTTCGGTGCGGTTCGAGTATTTCGGTTAAAAAGAGATTGTGCTTTATTGAAGGTTTCCTTATCAATAATCGCTTCGTGAGTATTCTCAACAATTATCCACTCATCCTTTGGAATTGAACGGCACTGCTTAATTTTGTAACTTATCGTAGTATTCTTGCCCTGCACCATATTGCCGATATACATTTGATTAGACAGCATACGGCGAACAGTCGAGTCACACCATAAGCCGTCATTATTACCGCTTGTGTGCTTGTAGTTCCAGCCTTTCATTTTCTTGTAGGTTGACGGATTGGGAACACCCAGTCTGTTGAGTTCCTTTGTAATGCCGATAATGCTTTTTCCCTCAATAAACCACTTATAAATCTGCCGAACAACCGGTGCCGTTTCCTCGTCAATAATCAGCTTATGATGATCATCAGGATTTTTTAAATAACCGTAAGTAGGAAAAGAGCCGATGAACTTACCTTGCTTTCTGCTTACATTCAGCGTACCGCGGACATTGACCGAAGTTGTGGCGGCAACGCTCTCGTTGATAACATTCTGAACACCGACTGTAATACACTTTGTGGCAGCGTTCATACTGTTTGAAATTGAATCGATACCGTTATTAAGTGAAATAAAACGCACCTGCAAACGGGTAAAAACATCATCAAGATAATGCCCTGCATCTGTATAATTTCTGCCGAATCGGGATAAATCCTTGACAATTACACAGTTTACTTTGCCGGCATAAATATCAGATATCATTCGCTGAAAACCGGGTCGGTCAAAATTAGTGCCGCTCCAGCCGTCATCAATATAAAAATCGTAAAAATCAATATCGGGGTGCTGTTTTAGATATTCCTTTAAAATCTCACGCTGTGATGTTACGGAATAGCTCTCCCGTTTATCACCGTCCTCTTTTGACAAACGAATATAAAGAGCAGCCTGCCAGACGCTTTCCCTCTGTGGCTGCTCCGAAATTTCTTTATACTTATTCATAGCGTACCTCCATAAATTCATTTGAACTGACAGCGATATGCAATATTTCCACACAAGCAGATTATAGCATACAGCCGTATCGTTTTCAATCGGCAAATATTAGTAATTCGCCAAAACGATATTCACTATGGAGTCAGACAACTCTTTGCTGCCTGAGAAGTTTATTTTTACCCCGACATCACCGACGCAAAACATATACGGATTTTTTACATCATTAAAATATCTTATTGCACGGTTAATAATCGGCTCATCAATATCAATTTTCAGATTTGAAGCATCAGTTAAATCATTTATATTACAAGATTTAAAATCAGCCCTGCGCCACTCATCAAGCTGCGATTTAGTAAACATTCCGCCAACACGCCTTCCCTGAATTATTGTTGGCATATAATGTAATTTTATGCTGTAAATATTTACTGTATTTAAAACAAGGTGCACTCTTTTATACATTAAAAGCAAATAAGCACTTCTGCATCTTTTTTAATGAAGGCTATAAACTCGTCAATTTCCGCGCTGATTTCATACCGCCCTGCACCGTACTGCTGCATATTCTTTGTTAAAATCCATTCGCCTTTTGGCAGATAAACCTGCTTTTCGGTCTGCCCGCGATTTACAATCGGCGCAAACAAAATGTCATCGCCGAACATATATTGCTCACCGAGCATATAACAGTTTTCATCATCAGGGAAATCAAAAAACATGGGGCGCATAATCGGATAGCCTTTTTCAGATGCAATTTTCATATGATTCTCAATATACGGCCTGAGTCTTTCTCTTAAAAGCACAAGGTCTTTTAATATTTCAAAATTTCTTTCGCCGAAGCTCCAAAGCTCATTAGGGTCACCCGACGGTTCTTTAACATCATGCTTTTCGCCGTGACGATTTCTGTTGCCGTGCACACGCATAACAGGAGAAAACACACCGTATTGAAACCAGCGGACAATCAATTCTTTGAACTCTTCGCTTTGTGTGTCCCCGCCGTAAAACCCGCCGATATCCGTATTCCACCAAGGAATACCGCACATTGCCATATTTAGCCCTGCCTTTACCTGACAGGAAAGGCTTTCAAATGTTGACGGAATATCACCGCTCCATACCAAAGCGCCGAACTTCTGACTTCCCAAATATGCGCAGCGAGTGAGTGTTACAGGATTTTCCGTACTCATTGACCTGAAACCATCGTATGCCATTTTTAAATAATAATACGGATAAAGCAGTGCAACCTCGTCTCCCCTGCCCTTGTGCCAAATTAAATTATCAAACTGCTCGGGGTGAATTTCAGGCTCTGCTTCATCAAACCAAAGAGCGTCAACACCGTTATTGATATAATTCTCTTTAAGCTTGCTCCATACATAATCACGAGTTGCGGGATTTGTAACATCAATTTCCGCCTGCCAGCCATAGAAATTAAACACTCTGTCAGAGCCTCTTGATGTCAGCATCAGCATATTGTTGTCGCGCATATGCGCATAGTTTTCGCTGTTCTCATTTACAGTTGGCCACACCGAAACAACGAGTTTTGTTCCCATATCGTGAAGTTCATCAGTCATGGCTTTAACATCCTGCCAATACTTTGGATCAAATTTATAATCACCCTGCTCTGTCCAGTGAAAATAGTCGGCAACAATAACGGATAAAGGGATATTCTCTTTTTTATATCTGCGCGCCGTCTCAAGGAGTTCGTCCTGCGTTTCATACCTCAAACGGCTTTGCCAGAAGCCTGTTGCCCAATGAGGCATAACCGGGGCATGACCTGTTAAATCCGCGAGTGCTTCGGCAACCTCCTTTGGATTTCCGGCAATAACAACATAATCAATCTTTTTTGCTGCGCCGACGCTCCAGCGCGTCCTGTTATTTGCAAGCTCAACATTGCCGATAGCGGGATTATTCCACAAAAAGCCATAACCCAAGGATGAATATACAAAAGGAATGGTGCATTTCGCATTAACATTTCGGATATCAAAGGAACATCCCTTTAAATCAAATTTGTTTGTCGCCTCGTGACCTAAACCATAAAAATGCTCGTTATCATTACTTTTGAAGGTAACACGGGCAGACCACAAGCCGCTCGCCTTATTTTCATAATGGCGAATACCGTCGTTAAATGTAAGCTCCGGCATTTCTTCCAAAAGTACTCTGTCACCGTTATAAAAGGTAACTTTTCCGTTACGGTTAAGCCTTACTTTAAGCTTGCCCGCGGTCATATATGCAACATTTTCTTTTTCAGTAATTTCAGCATCAGCAGACTGCGGCATCAGCGTGTAATCCTCATCAATAATCCTGCAATCGGGAAATGCCTGAAAACGAACAGCGTTCTTATGGCAAGGGGTTATGCGAACAAGCTCACAGTGCCTTGAAAATATTATTTCGTTTTTGTTTATAGCTATATTTTTCAAACTTATCACCTGAAAAATTTTATCATATTTTTATATTCATATCAAGCTTATATTTCAAAGCATTATGGCAACCGGGTATGTACAATCAGGGACTGTCCCCGATTGTACATCGGTGTAATATGTGCAATTACAAATAGTATATTTTTCGATATGTAAAATTCTAATCAAAGGTTATATTGTATCAGCGAGGCAGATACCTTGCAACGGCTTTTCACCCGAAACTGACAAATGATTTATCGGTACACAAATACTTTTTTAATATGATAGCCGAAGGCTGAAAGTAAAACCCGCGAAAGTAAAATTTCACGGGTTTTATGCATTAATCAGTCTATATTATTCTGTATTTCAGCCGCAGTGAGAGTGTTTTTCATAAGCATTGAAATTGTCATGGGACCTACTCCGCCGGGAACAGGTGTGATATAGGAGCATTTATCTTTTACATTTTCAAAATCGACATCGCCGCAGAGCCTGCCGTTTTCATCTCTGTCCATACCCACATCAATAACCACAGCGCCTTCTTTAACCATATCCGCCGTTACAAACTTAGGCTTGCCGATTGCCGCGACAAGTATATCCGCCTGCTTTGTTATGTCTGAAAGATTTTGTGTTTTCGAGTGCGTTATTTCAACGGTGGCATTCTCGTGTAAAAGCAGCATTGCCATGGGCTTGCCGACGATATTGCTTCTTCCGATAACAACCGCCTTTTTGCCGGCAGTCGCAATACCTGTCGAATGTATAAGCTCCATAACTCCGGCAGGTGTGCATGGCAAAAAGCTGTAGTCGCCTATCATTATCGCGCCGACATTTATCGGATGAAAAGCATCAACATCTTTTATAGGGTCAATAAGATTTATTACCTCTTTATCATTAAGATGTGCCGGGAGAGGAAGCTGGCAGAGAATACCGTTAATATCCTTTCTCGCGTTGAGCTTTCTTACAAGCTCGTTTAGCTGCTGCTGTGTTGTGGTTTCGGGCAGAGCATATTTTTCGCTGTAAAAGCCGACCTCTTTACAGGCTTTTTCCTTATTTCTTACATACACCTGTGACGCGGGGTCATCGCCTACTATAATTACGGCAAGTCCCGGTACAATACCTTTTTTCTTCAGCTCCTCTGCTTGAGCGGCAACTCTTTCCTTAACCTGCTTTGAAACAAGCCTGCCGTCAATTATCTGTGCCATTTTCAGCCTCCTTTTTTACATTTAAGGTTTCTTCGTTTTCCGGCACATCCGCATCAAGCGCAAGAGCTTTCCACAATGTACCTTTTTTATATTTGACAAAGCATATTATAAGTGCAAATGCAAATACCGCGGCAATTATTATTGAAAGAAGCTGACTTACCCTCAAATCGGTATTGCCGATATAAAGGCTGTCCGTGCGAAGTCCCTCAACGACCGCTCTCTCGGCGCCGTACAATATTCCGTAAAGCATAAACACCTCGCCCTTAAATTTCCTTTTATGACGAACTATATAATTTAATAAGAAAAATCCGAGAATGCACCACACGCTTTCATATAGAAAAGTGGGATGAACAGGCAAATCGGGATCAACCTCAATTCCCTTGGAGGCGAGTGTATCCGCACTTGCTTCAAGTGTTTCCTTTATTTTGTAGCTCCACATTCTGAAGGGTGATGTGGTGGTATTAATTCCGAATGCTTCCTGATTGAAAAAGTTGCCCCATCTGCCTATGCCTTGTCCTATCAAAAGGCCGAGCGCGCCCAGGTCAAGAAGATTCGGGAAATTAATTTTACCTGTTTTACAGCCTATGGCAGCGCCTATGAGCGCTCCTATAATACCGCCGTAAATGGCAAGACCGCCGTGCCATATCATAGGTATTTCGGACAAATTGTCTTTATAATAAGACCATTCAAAAATAACATAGTATGCTCTTGCACAGATAATTCCGAAAATCGTTCCCCATATTAAAACATCAGTCATACCGTCAAGACTCATTTTCCATTTATAAGCCATTCTTCCGCCGTATAATACCGCAAGCACAAAACCTAATGCAATTATTATGCCGTACCAGCGGATTTCGTGACCGAATATTGTAAATGCAACTGAGGGTATGTCAAAGTCGATGCCGAGTCCCTCAAAATAAACCCTTGTATAGTTACTCATATTTTATGTGCTCCTGTTACTTTGCCTGCTTTACAACCGAAAGCGCGCTGTATTTTCCATCCATTACAGCAGCCAAACGCTTTTCTATATCGTCCTTGGTAACGGATTTATATATTTCAAGCGAGTTAAACACCGAACCCCAGCCTGAAAAATATGACGAGATAATGCTGTTTGCAATACCGTCAATGTCATTATACTCCATAATTTCCCTGCCGTAAAGGGAGCGGCGCGCGGTTTCAAATTTTTCTTCGTCGATACCTTTTTCTTTAAGCTGCGCTACCGCGGCTTTTATTCTTTCACTGACAGCTTTCGGGTTTTCGCTCTCGCCTTCAAATATTATTGCCTCATATCCGCAGCCGATAAAATACTCCTTTGAAAAGGTTGTATTTATGAGTCCCTCGTCAAACAGCTCTCTGTATAGGTCGGAGGTGTCGCCCGCAAGTATTTCAAGCAGAATATTGGTTTCAACGGCTGTTTTCAAATCCTGATTTGGCTTTTTACATTCCTCCTTATATCCGAATGAAAACACCGGCATACTCATTGCAAGGTTATATTCCTCATAAGGCTTGACAATATCTCTCGGTTCATTTTCAAATGAGCGTTCGATATTAAGCTTCCGTGACGCTTCAAGCATTCTGTCACATACAGCAAGAACCTGCTGCACATCTGCATTCCCTACAACTGCAAGGCACATATTGTTAAGATTATAGAAGGTATCGTAGCACTCATATAACAGCTTGTCGGTAATTTTGGAAATTGAATCGACTGTGCCTGCAATATCAATCCTTACAGGGTGATTTTTGTAAAGGCATTTTAAAAGATTAAATGTACTCATCCAGCCGGCAACATCATAATACATTGTTATTTCCTGACCTATTATCCCCTGTTCCTTTTCAACGGTTTCCTTTGTGAAATAAGGATGAGTTACAAAATCAAGCAGTATTTCAAGCGATTCTTCAAAATTATCACTGCACTGAAAAAGATAACAGGTTTTATCAAATGAGGTATATGCATTTGCGCTTGCTCCTGTTTTTGCATATCTTGCAAAGGCGTCCAAATCCTCGCTTTCAAAAAGCTTATGCTCAAGAAAATGAGCAATACCCTCCGGCACCTGCGTCCATTCGTTTTTGTCGGATCGCTTGAATTCGGTGTCGATAGAGCCGTATTTTGTGCCGAATACGGCATATGCCGAAGAATAATTTTCTTTTGGCATAACAAATATTTTAAGACCTGATTTGTGGTCAATCTCATAATATTTTTCCGCGAGGATTTGTGATTCTATTTTTTTCATTGCTTATCCTCCTTTAAATCGGAAAGCTTGTATACGGTGTCAAGGCTTAAAAGCTTTGAGCATTTTATGATGTCCTCCCCGGTAACACGGTCATTTTCCTCAGCCGATTGCTCGGGCGTTTTTATTTCATCATCAATTATCTGATTGGTGTACCATACCTCAATAAGCTCGGGAGTATCGTTGACGGATAATATCGCATCACGAACCGCGGCCTTTGAAGCGGCGAGCTCGTCATCAAAATCTCCTTTTTGTATCGCCTCAAGCTGATTTTTAATTTCAGCTATTGCCTTGTCCATATTTTCTTCATTGCAGCCGCTTTGTATCATAATACAGCTTTTAAGCCTTGTGTATTTTGCACAGCAGTAGTAGCACAGGCTTAATTTTTCGCGAACATTTGCAAAAAGCTTTGAATACGGTCCGCCGCCGAAAATATCACAAAAGCTTCTCATTGCGGCGGTCAGCTTGTCCGACGGGTCAAGATTAACACGATACCCCATAACAAGCTTGCCCTGCTTAACATCAAGGCGCTCAAGCCTTTGCTTAATACCGGTGCTTTTAGGTACGAACACAGCCTTTTCAACAGGTTTGTAATTTCTTTTTTTAAGCGGTATGCTTGACGATATATACTGCTTAGCGGCGTCAATGCTTGTGTTGCCTACTATGGTAATCATTATTTTGGCGGTATTAACCATATTGTTATATGCATCAATGCAGTCTTTAGGGGTTATAGCCTCTATATCCTCAATGGTGCCGTAGCGGTTAATGCCGTATGGCTCGTCCTCAAACATAAGGGCTTCGGTCTGTCTTAAAACATATGTTCTTTTTTCGTTGTTTTCCGCCTCGATTTTTTCTGTCAGTATTCTTTTTTCGGCGTCAATGTCAGCCTCAAAAAACATTCCGCTGTCATCAAGCCTTGGGTTGTATATAAGAGCTGTGAGCAGCTTGACACACTCAAATGATATACTTTCACCGTTAAGTGAAAAACGATCGTCAAGGCAGGTAATTCCGAGCCTGAGCTGCTGACATTCGCCGAGCTTTGTAACATGTGCCGTAAGCGTTGCTCCATATAGATATGCAAGCCTTTTGTTAAGCTTTGACATTGTATCGTACTGCCTGCACTTTCTTGAAAGCAGATGAATCAAAAGCGCATTAACGCTTGCTGTTTCCTTCTTCAGCGGCAGTGCAAGTGTTATTGCAATTTCATTTGTTTTAAAACGGTTTGTGCTTACACCTATAAGTGTAATACCGTTTGCAATTTCTCTTTTGTTAAAATCCAATTTAATTATCCTCCGAAAATATTAACAATAGATAATATAACATATTATTGCCAAAATTTCCACACTTATTTACAGCAGCAGATAAAGAAGCGCAAGTATAAGCTTGTTGTCGGCGCCCTCGCGGGATAAAATCATTATCAGTGCAAGTATTATGAAAAATGAATTGTCCCTGTCGTCAGTGTTATCGGAAGCTTCGCTCTTTGCCTGACTCTCTTTTTCTTTAAAATTAAATGCATTGTCGCTCGGCGGCGTATTGATATTCGGCGGCGCATATCTGTTTGCTTTGTTTTTCATATCCATAACGCGCCTTTTGGCTTCGTTTATATCATTGTCGGAAAACTGCGCCATCAAAACAACTCCTTGAGCAAGGGCAGCACCTCAAACAGCTTAAGTATTCGTAATGCCTGATCCGCTTTGTTTTGCGTTTCAGGGTTAAGATGAGGCTTGAGTGCCATTATTAAATCTACATTTTTATTTTTTGTGCTGTTCATTTTATCAAAAATATTTTTGGCTTTCATTATCATATTAAAGTCAATATTGTCAAGGCCGAGCGAGGCAGGCGTGTTTTGAACTGCCGGCGGCGCGGGCGCGGCGGGGGCAGGTGCGTTTTTTTGCGCCTCCTCTCCGAGAATTGAGGAGGCAACACCCTTCAGCATATTTATATCATCTTCGCTCAGGTTTGAAATAATATCGTTTATATTTTCCATATTTATTATTTATCTCCCTTGTCCCCCATAAGCTTTTTCATAAGCTCCTTTGCCTGCGGCGTTGATAAAAGCTTTTCTGCCGCCTCCTTGTTTGACAAAACATCCTTAAGCTGCCGTGCAGCGTTTTTTGAAAGATTTTTGTTGATGAAATCGTCGAGCTCGCCTTTATCGGCAGCCTGCTTCATTTTCTGCACATCAATGCCGGATTTCTGCCGGGCGTCTTTCATAAGCCTGTTGATTTCGTTATTGTTCAATTAATTCATCTCCTCTTTGTTGAAATCACTTTTTCTTTATAGTATAATCTATGAAAAGGGCAGGTGTTTTATGAATGAGAATTGTAGTTGTTTCAGACTCGCACCGGGCTGTGCGTTATCTTTACAAGATTGCCGAGCTTCATATGAATACTGCCGATTTATTTATATTCCTCGGTGATGTTGACAGTGATTTTGATAAACTGATAATGCTTTATCCCAATATAAAATATGAAAGGGTTGTCGGCAATAATGACCGCAGTTCGGTTCATCCTTACGAAAAAGTGCTTGATTTAAACGGCAGGCGCGTACTTATCTGTCACGGCCATACACATTATGTGAAGCACGGCTATAATGAAATTATTGAATATTCCAAAAAATTAAATGTTGATTTGTGCCTTTTCGGTCATACGCACACACAGTTTAGCAGCTATGATAACGGGCTTTATATTCTTAATCCCGGTGCAGTATGCAGGGGTGAGTATGCACTTGTTGATATTGAAAAATCAGGTATTGCCCTGATGCCCTGCAAAATATAACCTGTTCGCGTATGTCACCGCCCATACAGGCACATACAACTCTTTTTTAAGTTATTTATCCTTGTAAAATAAAAAGCGATTTGTTATACTTTTAATATATTTTTCCGGAGGTGCGTTATGCCGCAGAAGCTTAAAAAGCATAAAACAAAAAACAAGGCAGGTAAAATAGTTGTGATTATAATTGCAGTCATACTGATGATAGCCGTTGCCGCAACGATTTTTATTGCCGTTGTTACGAGAAAGCAGAATGATACTGATGAAAATATTGTTTATGTCGGCGGTATGCTGAAATCAGACACCGTTGAGTACCAAAGCGAATCTGCCGAAGATATAAAGAACAACCCCGTTATGAAGCTTATGGAAATGGTGTGGTATTTCTGCTCCTTCGGCGATGAAAGCAAGCACGCAAAGCAAACGCCGCCCGATGTTGAAATGATTAAGAATGTCGCATACATTGACGACGGCAACCTTTATCACCTGCTTGATGTTTATTATCCGACAGGCACTTCGCCCGATGATGCACTGCCTGTGGTTATTGATATACACGGCGGCGGCTGGATGTATGCCACAAAGGACCTTAACGAATATTACTGCCGTGCAATCGCAGACAGAGGATATACCGTGTTCAGCATAAGCTATCGCCTTGTTCCCGATGTTACCGTAAATGAACAGCTTCAGGATGTTATGCGGGCACTTGAATGGATTGGCGAAAATATGAACAGCTATCCCTGTGATACCGAAAGCATTATGCTTACAGGTGATTCGGCAGGCGGAATGTTATCGGCTTATGCGACAGTTCTTCTTCAAAGCGAGGAGCTTCGTGATGTGTTTGGCGTGTGTGATGCCGAAATGCATATTGACGCACTTGTTCTCACCTCCCCCGTTGCATATATGAAGGACGGTATGTTAAGCCTTTATACAAAGCTTTTATGGGGCAGCGACTACAAGGATAAGCCCACATACAGCTATATGAATTTTGATGAGATTGTTGATTACGCCGATATGCCGCCTACATATCTGATAACAAGCAGCGGTGACTCGCTTGCGCACGATCAGACTGTTAAGGCATTTGAGCTTTTACTGAGCAAGGGCGTTTCGGCAACATTAAAGGATTATGAAAAATTCAACGGCGAAAGCCTGCCCCATGTTTTCAGCGTTTTATTCCCGTTTGATGAAATAGGCTCAAGCACTATTGATGACGCGCTTGAATTTTATGATGGGGTTATCGAAAACAAAAGCAGCGAAGCTTCGGCGCAATAAATTTGTCAAGGAGAAAGCCTATGCCTTATTTGTTTGCACATTTCAGGGAAAAAATAACGCCTGACGGCGAGCAGGTTCATTTTGCGGTCAGCCTTGACGGATACAAGTGGGAAAGTGTCAACGGCGGCAAACCTGTTATTGAATGCACAAAGGGTGAAGGCGGCTGCCGTGATATTGAAATCGTACGCCTGCCTGATAACAGCTTTGTTATACTTGCGACGGACTTATGCATTGTCAAGCATATGGATGAAAGCTTTAATGTTGACTGGAAAAAAATCAGCAGTCACGGCAGTAAAAATATATCTATGTGGAGAAGCGATGATTTAATTCACTTTTCACGGCAGGAGCTTTTATATTTCGGAAGGAATGATTTTGGTTGTCTGTGGGCGCCTGAGGTGTTTTTTGACAGTGAAAGCGGCGAATATATTATTCATTTCAGCGCAACGCTGAGCAGTGATAATTACAGTCATATGGCAATCTATTTTACAAAAACCAAGGATTTTAAAAGCTTTTCATATCCAAAGCTGTTCTTTGAAAAGAATAATGAAGTACTTGACAGTCATCTTGTGAAAATTAATGATGCATATCATCTTTTTTATAAAAATTCGGCAAACCCTCTTATGAATATGCACGCCGTATCCAATCAGCTTTTCGGCGAATATACCGATGATAAAAGCTTTGAAAACTATATGTCGACAATTTACCGCCCGGGCTCATACGAAGCACCTGCAACATATGAGCTTTGCGACGGCAGATGGTGCCTTATGCTTGATTTTTTCGGCTGTGAAAAGGATAAAATGGGATATGCGGCATTTGTAAGCGATTCACCCGGCAGCAGCGATTTCAGACTTTGCAGGGATAAATTTTCATTTCCCTACGGCTTCAAGCACGGCAGGGTTATTAAAATAACAAATGAGGAGTATGAAAGGCTTAAACGCCTTTAGAATGTTATGAAATACAGGGACAGTTTAAATCCGGTTTACAGAAAAAAGCTTGAAAACAGAAAATTCTTTATACTTTACAGTGCCGCATTTGCCGTTACCGCTCTTGCGGTTCTTGGTTATTTTTTTGTTCTCAAAAAAACCTTTATTACACCCGGCGACGGCTTTAAACAGCATTTTAAGGCATTCGTTTATTTCGGCCGGTACATAAGGGAAATTATCAGAACGCTTATTAATGAGCACAGCCTTGTTATACCGCAGTGGAGCTACAGCATAGGCTACGGCGGAGATATACTTACGACCCTTCACTATTATGTAATAGGCGATCCTCTTGATTTGATATCGGTTATTGTACCCGTAAAGTATTCGATATTTGCATATACGCTTCTTATGATATTTCGCTTTTATCTTTCGGGGCTTAGCTTCAGCATATATTGCAGATACAGAAATGCCGCGGGAATCACAGCCTGTGCGGCAGGCGGTTTGGTTTACAGCTTTACAACCTACAGCCTTTTCTTTGCATTTGTGCATCCGTTTTTTATGAATCCGGTCATATATCTTCCGCTTATTCTTTTGGGGGTTGAAAAAATATTTGACGCTAAACGCCCTTACCTTTTGACCGTAATGGTATTTATAAGCGCGGTCAGCAACTTTTATTTTTTCTATATGCTGGTGCTGGTTACGGTTTTCTATGTGCTTTTCAGACTGTTTTTTATTTACAAAAAAGGCGAGTTAAAAAGGGCTGTCGGCAGCGTATTCAAAATCGGCATAAGCTCTGCTGTCGGTGTATTAATGAGCTGCGCAGTATTTATTCCGGTAACGCTTGCTTTTATGGGGGACAGCCGAACGGGCGACGCTATCGAGGTTAACCTGCTTTACCCTTTTTCATACTATAAAAATTTTCTTGCCGCTTACACTACATCAAATGCAAATATGGGCAGTATGACGAGCTTTGGAATATCCTGCGTCGCGCTGACAGCCGTATTTCTGATGTTCATTAAAAAAGGCAAAAATAAGGAGCTGAAAATTCTTTTTGCGGTTTCAACCTTACTGCTTCTTTTGCCGGCAGTCGGCTATATTATGAACGGATTTTCATATATAGCAAATCGCTGGGTATGGGCATATATAATGCTTGTCGCATATATTCTTGTTGTTATGTGGGAAGACCTTATAAGCATTAATCTGAATCAAGGCATAGCACTGCTTGGTATGCTGTGCGTTTACTCGGTATGCGCCTTTATCTGCATTAAAGAATTTGATAAAAATCTCGCTGTCAGCGTTGCTGTCGGCACTGCTGCAATAATCGCAATGCTTTCGGCATCAAGACTTAAGCTCAAAAAGCTTTCGGGCGGTTTGCTTATTATACTTATTATAATCTCGCTTTCGGCAAATTCATATTTCAACAGCAGCGGCGGCAATGTTGATAAAAATAATTATTACGGATATATACGCATTACAAACGAGCTTATTGATAATCCTGCGACAAAGGTTGAGAAAGCCGTTGATGATGACAGCTTTTACCGCTATTCCGGCAGCAGGCTTGTTGTTAATTCGGATTTGGTGAACTCAACAAAGGGCACATCGTTTTACTGGAGTCTTCAAAACAGCAATATTGCGCAGTTTATTGATGAGATGGACTTGCCCTATCGTTATCTTTATCAATACTATAATCTTGACAACCGTGCCGCGCTCAACGCTCTTGCAGCGGTTAAATATTACGAAAGCGGCAGCATTTATAATAAGCCGTACGGCTTTGACGAGATTAAAGAGGATATATACGAAAATGCAAACTGTCTGCCGATAGGTTATACTTACAGCGCTTATATTACCCGTGATATGTATGACGGTCTTACCGCCGTTGAGAAGCAGCAGGCATTGCTTCAGGGCGTTTTGCTCGAGGAGGAACAGCCGCAGCTTGAAAAGGCAGAGCCTGTTTTCACGCAGCAAAGCGTTGATTATACGCTTGTTACCGATGATAACTGCACATATGAAAACGGCATTTTGACAGTAAATAAAAAGAATGCCGAGATAACTCTTTATTTTGACGGAATTGAAAACAGCGAAACATATATAAGCCTTGAGCTTAATGATTTTGATTCAAAAGAAAAAGCAGGCACATTGAAGTTTTCGGCAGTCGGCGCGACCGATGATACTGTATGCGCCGAAAACACATATACCTTTAATTCAAAATACTCCATTCGCCATGACAACAGAAATCAGCTTTTGTTCAATACAGGCTACAGCGAGGAGGCTAAAAAATCAATTACCGTTAAGGTAAATACCGCAGGCGTTTATTACATTCCCGAAATATCCGTTATCTGCCAGCCGATGGATAATTTCAGCGCGCAGATAAATGAGCTTAAAGCAGATACGCTTGAAAATGTTTGCGCGGCTGATAATACAATTACAGGCACAATTTCGCTTGAGAAAAGCAAAATACTCTGCCTTTCCGTGCCTTACAGCAAAGGCTGGAGCGCCTATGTTGACGGCGAGGAAACGCAAATCCTGAAGGCTGATACTATGTATATGGCTCTTGTGCTTGATGAGGGCGAGCATAACATAGAGCTTGTTTACCATACGCCTTATCTTAAGGCGGGTATATGCCTTTCCGCCCTCGGCTTTGCCGGATTTGCGGGATACATTGTATTTTATGAAACATCCTTGAAAAGAAAAAAGTCCGCCGTTTGATGTGAACCCCCGGCAGACAGACAAAGGGTATAACGAATTGCTGCATTACATTTAACACTTTTTTGCAATTTATAATTGCCTTTTTGCTGTTATCTGTTATAATAGGTTATATTGCCTCAAAATTTACCTATTGCATAATTTTGAGATGGCTGTTATCACCGTTAGCGTCTTATCAGGCTACAGTAAGGCGTTAATGATTTTAATAAACTGTTTGTAGCCTGAAAGGCTATGGTGATTATTTATGGGAGGATTTTTTGCAGCAGCCTCAAAGGAGGATTGCGTATTTGACCTGTTCTTCGGTGTTGACTATCACTCGCATCTCGGAACACGCCGTGCGGGTATGGCTGTTTACAGCAGCGAATACGGTTTTGACAAGGCTATTCACAATATTGAAAACGCGCCTTTCAGAACAAAGTTTATGAAAGAATCAAACGAAATGCACGGCAATCTCGGCATTGGCTGTATTTCGGATTTTGAAGCACAGCCGATTCTTGTGCGTTCACATCACGGCACTTTTGCCATTACAACAATAGGTAAAATCAACAATGCAGATGAAATAGTTGACGGCATAATAAAATCCAATACCCACTTTTTTGAAATGCAAAACGGCGACATCAATCCGACTGAATTAGTTGCTGCCATCATCAATCAGAAGGATAATTTTATCGAGGGTATCCGTTACGCGCAGGAAATCATTGACGGCTCGTTAAGTATGCTTATTCTTACACCTAAGGGCATTTACTGCGCAAGAGATAAAATGGGCAGAACGCCTATTGTTTTAGGGAAAAAAGATAATGGATTTTGTGCAAGCTTTGAAAGCTTTGCATATTTAAATCTCGGTTATTCCGATTACAAAGAGCTTGGTGCAGGCGAGGTCGTTGTTATGACAAGCGAGGGTGTGAAAACACTTGTGGCGCCGAGTGAAAAAATGAAGATATGCACATTCCTGTGGATTTATTACGGCTATCCGTCATCATCTTATGAGGGAATAAGCGTTGAGAAAATGCGTTATAACTGCGGCAGGGCCCTTGCAAAAAGGGATAATGTTAAGCCCGATATTGTTGCAGGCGTCCCCGATTCAGGCACTGCTCACGCCATAGGTTATTCAAATGAATCGGGTATTCCCTTTTCAAGACCCTTTGTAAAATACACTCCCACCTGGCCGCGTTCATTTATGCCGACTCATCAGAGCAAGCGCAATCTGATAGCAAAAATGAAGCTTATTCCTATTCACGACCTTATTGACGGCAAGAGCCTTCTTTTAATTGACGACAGCATAGTCCGCGGCACCCAGCTTCGTGAAACCACGGAATTTCTTTATGCAAGCGGTGCGAAGGAGGTTCATATAAGACCGGCATGTCCGCCGCTCGTTTATGGCTGCAAGTATCTTAATTTCTCACGCTCAACATCTGAAATGGAGCTTATTGCCCGCCGTGTTATAAACGAGCTTGAGGGAGGAGAGCCTGACGAAAAAGCTCTGCGGGAATATACAAATCCCGACAGCGATAAATATAAGATGATGGTTGATGTGATTTGCGAAAAGCTGCATTTTACATCGCTTCGTTATCACAGACTTGATGATATGATTGACGCCGTGGGAATAGGCGCCGACAAGCTTTGCACATACTGCTGGAACGGCGAAGAATAAAAAATTTTAAAAAAGTACTTGACTGTTTTTTGCTTGTGTTATATAATATAGATGTTATCCGATACAGGATAACATTTGTGGTCAGTGTTACGCTGACATTAAGCTCTTTATGAGCGATCTTTTTTATCATCATTAAACCAATCATTATGGGAAATACTCTCGTTGAAAAAATCTGATAGCGATGCGCCTTTTGCTCGTGACTCAAGGTTTTGATACGGGTTTATTTCTTTTTTACAGGATAAAAAGCTGTCATCAAAGCAAGGTTTTATTGATAAGCCTTGCTTTTTTATATTCTTTATGATATAATTATATCACCTTAAATTCAGCGTGGTAAAGTGCTAATATGCTGCCGCACTGAAAAATACATACAGAGAGGAATATAATTATGAAAAAAATTTTGTCGCTTATTCTTGCAGCGGTAATGAGTGTATCCGTTATTACGATATTTGCTGCCTGCTCAAAGGACAGCAGTACCGATTCCGACCTTGAATTTGTAAAGGAAAAGGGTACTCTTGTTGTCGGCATCACTGATTTTGCACCAATGGATTATCAGGATGAAAACG
>CAZYDW010000022.1:0-28130 GCA_964646445.1 uncultured Bacteroides sp. | reverse complement strand
TTCGGATTAACCGGCTTACCTAATTTGATAGCTGTATCCATGAGTTTACCAACACCTGTCTGGTCAAGTTTTGCAAACGGGTCGTTCTCAAAGATCTTTGTATCATAGTATGCATCCAGGAATTTTCCAGCGTCATCACGGGAGAATCCGAATGTCATCTGTGTTAAGTCATTTGTACCGAAGCAGAAGAAATCAGCTTCTGTTGCGATCTCATCAGCAGTCAGAGCTGCACGCGGGATCTCGATCATTGTACCTACTTCGTATTTCAGATCGATACCTGCTGCTGCGATCTCAGCGTCTGCGGTCTCAACAACAACTTTCTTTACATATTTCAGCTCTTTGATATCGCCAACTAACGGAATCATGATCTCCGGCTCAACTGCCCAGTCAGCATGTGCTTTCTGAACATTGATAGCTGCACGGATAACAGCCTTTGTCTGCATCTTTGCAATTTCAGGATAGGTAACCGCAAGACGAAGACCGCGATGGCCCATCATCGGGTTGAACTCATGAAGAGAAGCAATAATGGCTTTGATTTCATCAACACTCTTGCCCTGTGCGTCAGCAAGCTTTTTAATATCATCTTCCTCGGTAGGAACGAACTCATGAAGCGGCGGGTCAAGGAAACGAATTGTTACAGGACATCCCTCGAGAGCCTCATAGAGAGCCTCGAAGTCACCCTGCTGATAAGGAAGAATCTTGTCAAGAGCAGCCTCTCTCTCCTCAACGGTATCTGCACAAATCATTTCACGGAAGGCAGCAATTCTGTCCTCCTCAAAGAACATATGCTCCGTGCGGCAAAGACCGATACCCTCGGCACCAAGCTCGCGAGCCTTCTTTGCGTCGGCGGGAGTATCTGCGTTTGTGCGAACCTTGAGAGTTCTAAATTCGTCAGCCCAGCCCATAATTCTGCCGAATGTGCCTGCAATGGTAGCGTCAACTGTCGGTATAATACCGTCATAAATATTGCCCGTTGAACCGTCGATTGAAATATAATCTCCCTCGTGGTATTCCTTGCCTGCGAGTGTGAATTTCTTGTTTTCTTCATCCATATTGATGTCACCGCAGCCTGATACACAGCATGTGCCCATTCCGCGCGCAACAACGGCAGCGTGTGATGTCATACCGCCGCGAACTGTAAGAATACCCTGTGAAGCCTTCATTCCGGTAATATCTTCGGGAGATGTTTCAAGGCGAACAAGAACAACCTTCTCGCCCCTTGCTTTCCACTCAGCAGCATCGTCAGCAGAAAATACAATCTTACCGCAAGCAGCACCGGGAGATGCGCCGAGGCCCTTTCCGGCAGGTGTTGCTGATTTAAGAGCAGCGGCATCAAACTGCGGATGAAGCAATGTGTCGAGGTTACGGGGATCAATCATTTCAACTGCCTCTTCGGGAGTTCTCATACCCTCATCAACAAGATCACAGGCAATCTTCAAAGCGGCCTGTGCCGTTCTTTTACCGTTTCTTGTTTGGAGCATAAAGAGCTTGCCGTGTTCAACAGTGAACTCCATATCCTGCATATCTCTGTAATGGTTTTCAAGAGTTGAGCAAACCTTTGTAAATTCAGCAAATGCTTCAGGGAATTTCTGTTCCATTTCCGAAATGTGCATAGGTGTGCGAACACCGGCAACTACATCCTCACCCTGTGCATTTGTAAGAAATTCGCCGAATAATCCCTTTTGACCTGTTGCAGGGTCACGAGTAAAGGCAACGCCTGTGCCGCAGTCATCGCCCATATTGCCGAATGCCATTGACTGAACATTAACGGCAGTACCCCATGAATAAGGGATATCGTTATCACGGCGATATACATTTGCGCGAGGGTTGTCCCATGAACGAAATACAGCCTTAACCGCACCCATTAACTGCTCCTTGGGATCGGTTGGGAAATCGTCGCCGATTTTTTCTTTATATTCGGCCTTAAATTGTGAAGCGAGTTCTTTAAGGTCATCGGCATCAAGCTCAACATCCTGAGTAACGCCTTTCTTGTCCTTCATTTTATCAATAAGCTCTTCAAAGTATTTCTTGCCGACTTCCATAACTACATCCGAATACATCTGAATGAATCTTCTGTAGCAGTCCCAGGCCCATCTCGGGTTGCCGGACTTTTCGGCGATTGCATTAACAACATCTTCGTTTAAGCCGAGGTTGAGGATTGTGTCCATCATGCCGGGCATAGATGCTCTTGCGCCTGAACGAACCGAAACAAGAAGCGGATTTTCTTTATCACCGAATTTCTTGCCTGTAATTTCTTCCATTTTAACGATGTATTCATTAATTTCAGCCATAATATCATCGTTGATTTCACGGCCGTCCTCATAATACTGAGTACAAGCCTCTGTTGAAATTGTAAAGCCCTGTGGTACGGGAAGACCGATATTGGTCATTTCTGCAAGGTTAGCACCTTTACCGCCAAGAAGCTCTCTCATGTTTGCATTACCCTCAGAAAAGAGGTAGCAATATTTTTTTGCCATTGGGGAATACCTCCTAAAAAATTTACTGTTTCGGAAATTTATACCATTGCAGTATAATGCTATAAAATTATAGCATACTGCCTCATAAATTACAAATGTTTTTTATTAATTTTTAACTTTAATTGTTATTTGTCTTGAAAATTTCAGCATTTTGGTGCATAATTGTATCAATATATGACAACAGTCCGGGGAGGATATTTATATGAAATGTGCAGTTATTCTTGCAGGCGGCAAGGGAACACGGATGAAAGCAAGCTGCCCGAAGGTTATGTGCAAGGTTCTTTTTGAGCCTATGATTAAATATGTTATTGACGCTGTAAGAGAGGCGGGAGCGGAGGATATTTGTGTTGTTACCGGCTATAAGCACGAGGAGGTCGAGGCTTATCTTGACAGCAGTATTATAACAGCTTTACAGGAGCCGCAGCTCGGGACAGGCCATGCTGTTATGCAGGCGATGGATTTTATTAAGTCGCACTCTTGTGATGATATACTTATTTTAAACGGTGACGGTCCTCTTATGGATGCACAGACTATCAATAAGGCATATGCCTATCACACCAAAAGCAATAATGCAATTACTCTTATCAGCGCAATTGTTGAGGATACCGCAGGAATAGGTCACATTAAGCGCGATGAAAACGGTACTCTTTTAAGAATTGTCGAGCACAAGGACGCTGACGAGGAGGAAAAGCAAATCAAAGAATCAAATTCAGGCTGCTATTGGTTTAAAGGCAGCGATTTGCTTTATGCCCTTTCAAATATTACAAATAATAATGTTCAAAAAGAATATTATCTTACAGACAGTCTTGAAATACTTATAGCCGCCGGTAAAAATGCCGGTGCTTATGTTGTTGAAAACAGCGAGGTCGTGCTTGGCGCAAACGACAGAAAGCAGCTTAATGACCTTAACACAATTATGCGCAGGAACATAAACACAAGGCTTATGCTTGACGGTGTTGACATACCCTGCACAGACGGCGTAATGATTGGCAAGGATGTTAAAATAGGCAGCTCAACCGAAATCCTGCCAAACACAATTATCCTCGGCGACACGGTTATAGGCGAAAACTGTGTTATAGGGCCGAACACATATATTGATAATTCAAAAATCGGCAACGAGGTTATTCTTGATAACTGCAAAATTCTTGACAGTACGGTTGAAAGCAATGTTGACGCAGGTCCCTTTGTCAAAGTCAGGGCAAATTCCACCCTAAAAAAAGGCGTTCACATCGGTAACTTTGTTGAGGTTAAAAATTCCACTCTCGGAGAGGGGACCAAGAGCGCTCATCTTACTTATATCGGTGACAGCGATGTCGGCGGCGATGTTAATTTCGGCTGCGGAACCGTTACCTGCAACTATGACGGCAAAACCAAATCGCGCTGTGTAATAGGCGACGGCGCATTTATAGGCTGCAACACAAACCTGATTGCCCCTGTTAAGGTAGGTGATAAGGCATATATTGCCGCAGGCTCCACTATAACCGACAGCATACCGGAAAGAGCGCTTTCAATAGCCCGTGCAAGGCAGGTTATAAAAGAAGGCTGGGTTGATATTAAAAAGCCTTATAAGGAGAAAAAATAATTGAAAAAGCTATTGGCAATATTTTTTGCTGCCGTCATATTATGCGCTTTGTTCTCAGCCTGCAGTGATACCGAAAGCGTTGGTGCAACAGTTGAAAGCACAACCGAAACAACATCAACCACTGCAAGAACAACAGAGGATATCAATACCACATTTAAAGAAGCCGCAACCGCTGAGGTTTACGCAGCTCTTGCAAAAGACAGCAGCTCAGACTACTCATACAAGCTTGCTTCATACACAACATATTATGATGTTACAAATTCTACACGAACAACAAACATAAATAATGCCGTTAAAAAGCTTGATTACATTGTTGTTCCCGACGGCGGGGTATTTTCATTTAACCAGACGGTTGGCAAACGAACTGTACTTGCCGGATATGAGGAGGCAAAGATTGTTCAGGGTGACGAATTTGTTGACGGACTCGGCGGCGGAATATGCCAGGTAAGCTCAACTGTTTTTCAGGCTGTGTTGAGAGCCGACCTTGATATTAAGGTTCGTGCCTGCCATTCGCTTGAAATAAGCTATGTTCCGCTCGGAGCGGATGCGACCGTTCAGTGGAACACACAGGATTTTCAGTTTGAAAATAATTCCGGCAGCGACATAAGGCTGCGTATATCGGCATTTGAAGGAACACTGACCTGTTCGGTATATGCAAAGGACGATATTGATGTGGGCAATGTCAAGATAGATGTTTCAAAGGACGGTGACAGTTATGTTCTCAAAAGAAGCGTCAACGGCACCGTAAATTATACTACCTACAGCAAATACAGCAAGGCAAAAGCAACAACCGCTGCGACTACCAAAAAATCCGGCTGATATAAGTTAATACATAAAATTCCACTGCAATGCAGTTAAACGGGTCGCCCCATAAAAGTGAACAACATAAAAAGAGCCCTCTTGATGAAGTATATACATCAGGAGGGTTTTGTTATTTAAGAAAGCCGTTTACAATCTGCTCCTCTGCCTCCTCGGCAGTAAGCCCGAGCGTCATAAGCTTTGTTATCTGCTCGCCCGCGATTTTGCCTATAGCCGCCTCGTGAATAAGCGTTGCGTCAAGGTCGTTCGCGGTAATTTCGGGTATTGCGCTGATAACGGCATTCCCCATAATTATTGCGTCACATTCGCTGTGGCCGGAGCATTTGCTGTTGCCGTTTATTTTTGATAAAAATGTCTGCTTTGAGTCATCCTTTGCAACCGAGCGTGATATAACATTTGCGCTTGAATTTTCGCCGTTCAAATCAACCTCAAAGCAGGTGGAGGCAATCTGACTGCCGTGGGTCATAAGCTTTTCGGTAATAACAATTTTAGCGTCCTTGCCGAGCTTTGCCCTTGTTATGCGGTTAGTGCTGTCGATGCCTTTGATTTGTACGGTTTCCATTTCAAGAAAACCGCCCTCCTCAATTTCGGCAACAGTTTCCGGGTTCATAACTCTTTCGCCGTTTCCGTCGCCGCTGCCGTAATGCTTTTCAACATACTTTACCCTTGCATTTTTGCCTACATAAAAGGTATGGACTCCGTCGTGCTTTGAGCGCTTATCACCGGCATTGTGAATACCGCAGCCCGCAACAATGACAACATCGGAATTTTCGCCGATATAGAAATCGTTGTAAACAACCTCCTCAAGACCGCTTTCGCTTATAACAACAGGTATATGAACGCTCTCGTTTTTTGTGTTTGGCTTAATTATTATATCAATGCCCTGTTTATCCTCTTTTGTGATAATGTCTATGTTTGCAGTGGTATTTCTGCCTGCTGCCGCACCGTTTGCACGAATATTGTATGCGCCGCTCGGCACGCCGTGCAAATCCGCAATCTGTTCAAGTAAATTTTTTTGTATCTGATCTATCATGCTGCCGCCCTCTTAATTATTATCTGAATAAAATCTGCATCCCTCGGTGCTTCTGCCGATAACCTCTGACAGCATTTCACTGCTGCTTCCGCTTTGCTGAACGGTTCCGTTTGCAAGAAGAATAATATCATCCGCGATTTTAAGTATTCTTTCCTGATGTGAAATTATAACTATTGTATTTTCTTTTTTTGACTGCATTTTCTCAAACACCTTAATCAGGTTGTGAAAGCTCCACAAATCAATGCCTGCTTCCGGCTCATCAAAAACAGAAAACGCCGTATTCCTTGCGATAATGCCGGCTATTTCGATTCTTTTAAGCTCGCCGCCCGAAAGGCTGCCGTCAATATCACGGTTAATATAATCCCTCGCGCAGAGTCCGACCTCCGAAAGATATTCGCACGCACCCGCCACCGCCAGCTCTTCGCCTGCTGCAAGTCTCATTAAATCAATAACCTTTATGCCCTTAAAGCGAACGGGCTGCTGAAACGCATAGCTTATTCCGAGCTTTGCTCTGTCGGTAATTGACATATCGGTAATATCGCTGCCGTTATAAAGTATCTTGCCCGAGGTCGGTTTTTCAATGCCCGCAATAAGCTTTGCAAGCGTCGATTTGCCGCCTCCGTTCGGACCTGTTATAACTGTCAGCTTGTTTTCGTTAAAGCAATAGCTTAAATTGTCAATAATTACCTTTTCCTTATTATTTTCACGAACACTGAAGGTAATGTTTTTAAGCTCAAGCATCCGTATTCTCTCCTTATATTTTTTATTACATTGTACCATTTATTATTGCCATTTAAGCATTATACAAAAACAATTTGCAAAAATCAATATATTACTACAAATTTAATAGGAATTAACAAAAGGGACTGTAAAATTCCCGTTTTCTACAGTCCCTTTTAGCTATTTATTATTCCTTGTCAGGCAGCTGGTCAATGCCGTTTACGGCATCTTTAAGCCCAAGATCTTTTTTAATCATAGATGTTGAAACACCGGGTGTCCTTTCAAGGAACACAAGCTCACAGTAATCTTTAAGATAATCGAACTTGTCGCTTCCTGCCCAGTCGCCGCCCATAACAACCGTATCAATGTGATATTCCTTAACATCATTAAGCTTCTGCTCCCATGAATTTTCGGGGATAACAAGGTCAACATATCTTATTGCTTCAAGCATCTTTTTCCTCGTTTCATATGTGTGATATGCCTTTTTGCCCTTGCCTGCATTAAATTCATCTGTCGAAAGCGCGACAACAAGATAATCGCCCATAGCCTTCGCTCTTTGAAGAAGCCTGATATGACCGTAATGAAGCAAATCAAATGTACCGTATGTTAAAATTCTTTTCATAATAAATCCTCACTTGTCTTATTAAAATATTTAAACACAGGCTGATAATATTGTCAAGGTATTTTATTGCAGATTATCTTCTCAAGGGTAATACCGTCGAAATATTCATTTTAAATTAAAGCAACATTCTGCCTTGCTGCGGCACGGATTTTACTTCTTATCAATCCTGCCTCAGGACTTCGCCGCTTTCAATATCGAACGAATAGCTTTTGCTCTTGCCGTTTTCGGTATAATCAATTCTGACAGCAGTATCTCCGATATATTCCGCCATACTTATATTTGCTTTGCCGCTTTTAAATGTATCGGTCAGAATTTCCCTCTGCTGCGCTGTGTAGGTTGAAACATCATCGCTTACAAAAAGCAGATTGCCGAGAAGCCTGTTGACGGTTGCAATAATTTTTCTTTGTGAAAGGGGCATTTTGATATTATTGTCGCGAAGCAGAATAACATCGGGGTCGTTAAGCCACGCTCTGCCGTCAAGATGACGGCGGAATATTGTGCTTGTAAGGGTGCTTTTTGTTGAAACATCCTCCCTTGAAAAAGGATTTTTGTTCCAGTCAAGCGCAACATCACAGCCTATTCTGCAAAAGTCAACCTTGCCGAATGCCGGAGCAAGAGGCACACCGCAGCCGAGTATTATTTTTTCGCCGCAGCATTCTCGAAGAAAATCCATAGCATCGCACATTATTTCGCCCCTTGACTTGTTATGAATGGGTATAATCGAACAGGCATAAAGAAAATCAAGCTTTACCATATCATATCCCCATTCATTAAGAACGGTATTGAAAACACTTTTTAAATGAGCGCGCACCTCGTCGTTATAAATATCCAGAGCATAAAAGCCGCCCCAATTATGTGACGCGTAATGAGCCTTGCCTTTGCTGTCGGTAACAAGCCAATCTTTATGGCTTTTGTAAATATATGATTTTGGCGTAACGGCAAAGGGTGCAAGCCATAAGCCTGCCAGCATATTGTTTTTGTGAATATCGTCACATACCTGTTTCATTCCGCCCGGGAATTTTTTTTCATCGGTTATCAGCCAGTCACCGACTGTTCGCTCATAGCCGTCATCAATCTGAAAAATATCTATATCAATATCAAGCCGTGATATTGCCTCAAGGTCACGGCTGACGATTTCTTCAGTGACATTCGTATAATAATTGTACCAGGTTGTATAACCGCATTTTCTGCTTTCCCTCGGCTTTGGTATTTCCATAAGCTCAAAATATCTGTCAAACGCATCGTCATAGCTGCCGTTTATTTGGGCAAGCTCAACAACGGTAATATCATTACTTATTACCACACCTTCTAAATCCTTTTCGATTTTAACGCTTGATGTATTGGTATTATATGTGATAACAGTATAGCCCGACCTTTCACTCAAAGAGCCTAAAAGCCTTATGCTGCCGCCGTTTCTGACATAGCCGTAGGAATAGCCGTAAAATATGCCGTTTTCCTGCGGGTATTTATGAAAGGTTAAATCGCCGGCACCCCATATGCCAAGCGGATTAAAGCGCTTTTTTTCAACGCCTAAAAATTTGGGATTAAATTCATTCATTCTGCCGTTTTTTTCATACTCGCGGCTTATTGTCCAGCTTTGATAACCGTTTGTGAAAATACGGCAGCCGGGCAAAAACTCATAATCAGCTTCAATTAAAAAGCTTTTGAAGCTGACGGGATTTTTAATTTTCAAGGCAAACGAGGTTATTTCGTTGTCGGTTTTTACCGATAAAGAAAAATCATCATTTTCAAAGCTGTCTGTTTTTTTTAAGCTGCCGCCGGTCACATATTCGGCACTGAAGCGAAAGTTCATAATTTAATCACCTTGTTATTTATTATTGTCAATAATATCAGGCTGAAGACTCTTTTGTTAAAACAATCGGATAAATATTATCCTCATCCTCAAGCTCGTTATCAAGCATATCATAATGCCCTGTTATTGTAATTGTATCACCATCGGCGGTAAATGCCTCGTAGCTTTGCCTGTCTCCGTTATCATCGGTAATATAAAGCTTGCCGCTCCTGACGCTTGCAGGCTGCCGGGTATCCCGTGTAAAATCGGCAGCTATCTCATCACACAGCTTATCAAGCGCCAGCTCATCCTTAAGGCTCTCTTTTAAGGATGCACCTATTTCGTCCTGATAATATTTATCAAGATTATCCTTTGAAATATCGCTTGCCTGTGAATATTTGTATATCACCTCAACCAGATAATCAATATAGCTTTCAATATAAACATCACAATCCGATTTGAATTTTTCTTCATCAACTGAAATTGTATAGCTGTTATTTTCATCAAAAGAATAAATTAAATCAATGGTAAGCTCCTGCGAAAATTCTCCTGCATATTCTCCGACATCCTCGTTATCAGAACTATTAAGCTGCGAATTAATCATTTGTGTCAGACTGACAGTGGCTCTCCATTTGCCTTCAAGCGAAATCGGCGAACAGCCTGAAAAGCCCGAAACAATAATACATATGCAAAACAAAGCTGCAAAAAGCGATTTTATTTTTTTCATACTTTTCCCCCTGCTCATTTGAAATTATAGCATAATACACCTTTCAAATCAAGCGCCCTTGATTATTGCCGCTTATTATGGTAAATTTAAGGAAAGGGGGTAATAACCGTGCTCAATCTGGTACCTGATGTAAAATTCATTGAAATATCCGACGGCTCTTTTTCGCCTAATCACATACAGCTTGGAGAAAGTCTTTTAAGCGAACAGGCAAAAAATGACTTTCTCGGCTTTTGCAATATGCCCGGCGGAGACGAAAATATTTTATTTCGTGCCTGCGGCAATATGGGAGATGAAGAATATGAAATATTCGTTTCAGATAAAATACTCATATCCGCAGGAGGTGCGCCGGGGCAGCTTTATGCGCTTCAAACTCTCAAGCAGATATTTTTTCAGACAAATTTCACGGTTCCGCACCTGCATATAAAGGATAAACCGGAATATAAAATAAGAGGATTTATGCTTGATGTAGGCAGGTATTTTTTCAGCGTCAGTGATGTAAAGCTGATTATAAAAAGGATGGCGCTGCACAAGCTGAATCTTTTGCATTTGCACTTAACCGAGGATCAGGGCTGGAGAGTGGAAATAAGTGCTTATCCTCTTTTGACCGAAAAAGGCTCAATGCGCAAACGGACAAACTATAACTTCAAGGCGCACGGCGGCTTTTATACTAAAGCTGAAATTAAAGAGCTTGTGGATTATGCCCACGCATTCTCTGTAAAAGTAATGCCCGAATTTGATATTCCCGGTCATTCAAGGGCGGCTATAGCCTGTTACCGTGAGCTTGCCTGCTTTGAAAGGAACCTGCCTGTGGCAGACCACTGGGGAGTAAAACACGATGTTCTTTGCGCAGGTAAAGAAAGCACTATGATTTTTGTTAAAAATGTGCTTAATGAATTTTTTGAAATGTTCCCCGATAAGTACATTCACATAGGCGGAGATGAGGTACCTAAACACAGGTGGAACCTGTGCCCTCACTGTCAGTCAAAAATAAAAGAATTAAAGCTTAATGACAGTGACGAACTGCAGGCGTGGTTTATGAATGAAATAAACTCATACTGCACACAAAACGGCAGGCAGGCGTTTATGTGGTGCTGGGATATTAAAAATCAGGATATCCTTGACAGCTCTCTCGGCTTTACCAAATGCTGCGGCAGCAGCATTGATACAAGCGGCAGACCTTTTATTGACACCTCGTCAAGTGCATATTATATTGATTTGCCCTATGGTAATGTGAGCCTTAAAGCTTCAGCCGACCACAAGGTATATAACGGAAACTGCCTTGGCGTTGAGGCAACACTGTGGAGCGAATATGTGCCCGATATGGCAAGGGCTGATTTTATGACATATCCGCGCCTCGGCGCAATATGCAGCACAGCCTGGAGCGGCGTTTCATCATACAGCTCCTTTGAGCAAAGGCTTGATTTTTATTATTCGTTTCTTGATAAATGCCGTATTTCATACGCCCCGTTAAAAACGGCAAATCCGAGCAGGGTAAAAGGATTTTTTCAAAGCCTGTGGTTTGAAAGAAGGCAGCTTACCTGGCAGGGTATATCGAATATTTTTGATGATAAGCATATTGAACATATTGCAAAAAAGCAGCTGCTTTAAGGTTCAAGCCTGAAGCAGTTGCTTTTTTTATTCAAGATTGCCTGTCAACAGCATTATCGCCGAAACGGCTGCGACAGGCGCCGTCTGTGTGCGAAGTATTCTTTTGCCGAGACTTGCGATTACAGCTCCCTTTTCTTTCAGATAATCAACCTCGCTTTCCTCAAACCCGCCTTCAGGGCCTATATAAACGGAAATAGATTTAACATTTTTATCTGCAATTTCTTTAAGAGGCTTGCCTCCGCCCTCGTAAAATAAAATTTTCAGCTCACTGTCATCATTGTCGGCTGCCGATTTAAGATTTGTCATAAAATTAATTTCGGGTATTATACCTCTGCCGCTTTGCTGTGCAGCCTCAAGCGCTATTTTGCGGTATCGCTTATTTTTCTTTTCGGCGGATTTTTCATCGGGCCTGCAGACACTGCGATTAGTTAGAACAGGTGTAACACTGCTTGCGCCGAGCTCGGTGCATTTTTGTATTATATCCTCAAGCTTGTCGCCCTTCGGCACACCCTGATACAAATGAACCTTAATATCGGGCTCACTGCTGTCAGGCTGACAGTAGCATACCGAAAGCTGTACCTGAGCGTTATCCGTGCTGTCAATAATACAGCCATAATTATTGCCGTCACCGCAGCACAAACAGAGCATATCGCCACGGCGCATACGAAGCGATTTTGCAATATGCCGTGACTGCTCATCATCCAGCTTTATTTTGCCTTTCGGCACAAAATCAACAAATAATTTCTGCATAAGCTTTATCCTTATTAAAGATTATTTCGCGCCCAGTGAAAAAGATACTGCTGGGCTATGCCGCCGATACCGTCAAAGCATGACGGCAAACCGTCGGGATAATATTCCATAACTCTTTTCATCCACACATCAACCGGAAAGGCATCATAAAAGCCGAAGCCGAAAAGCAGAGCGCAGTTGGCGACCTTTATGCCGACGCCGTATATTTTCAACAGCTCTTTTCTTGCCTGCTCAAGCGGCATTGCTTTTATTTTTTTTATATCAATTTCACCGCTGCAAACAGCTTTTGAAAGGCGCTCAAGATATTTTGCCCTGTAGCCCGCTCCAAGCTTTTCAAAATCTTCAGCCGAAAGCTTGCTCAAGCGCTGCGGCGTGGGAAATGAATACCATCCGTCACATACCCTGTTGCCGTATTCGCTGCAAAGCCTTTTGATAATACCTTTAATTCTTTTAATATTATTCTGCTGACTTATCACAAATGAGCACAGCGCCTCCCAGCTGTCCTGATTTAAAATACGAATACCGTAATATTCATCGACCGTCGGCGCAATAAGACTATCCTTTTTCAGCCTTTCGCATATCTTTGCATAATCCTTGTCGAAATCAAAGTAATTACGCCATATGTTTTCAAAATCATCCTTCGATGTGTTTTTAAGTATTACGGTATCGCCGTGCTTTGAAATATTTAAAAACACGCCCTTTACAACACCGCTCCAGCTTGAGTCCGGCTGCTTCTCCCATCTGAATGACTGACCGCAGTCAAGCGTCAGGTCAAGGTTCAGGCACTCAACACCCTCAAGCACTATGTCATTATCGGCATACTTAATATTCATAACAGTAATATCCCTCACTTTTCACCTTACAGAGAGTATAACATTTTTTTGTCAAGAGTGAAAGTTAAAAACAGCAATTTACACAAAAAATTATTTCAAAACGGTTACATTTAAAAATGTTAAAAACTATGTGTAAATCTTTAAAAACTAAAAGTGATTTTTATAAATTTGAGTTTTTAACAATTAAATTATACCGATTTAAAGGAAAAAACAGCATAGTTTTCAACATTTTCCACAGAGTTTTCCACAATGACAAGCTGCGGAGTGTATATACTTTTTGTTAAATAATTTTTATGTCAAGAAAAATTTTTTGAAAAAATTAACAAAAATCGACATCAAATATCAGGTATATTTATCAATGAAAATTCCTACACTAATTGTATAAAAATGAAAGGAATTTTTCAAAAAATGATCAAGGGTGTTAATAAACAGATTTTAGAAGTGACAAACACAGAAAATCCTTATTTTGAAAGAATAATTTTTTTTGTTAAATCGGAATATAAAAACGAAGACAGGAAAAAATTACAAAAGGAGGCGGAGGCGGTTGCCGCGGCTGCGCAAAAACCGCCCAGAACAAGAATCAGCGCAAAACAGGTAACACGCATAATCATAAGCTCTGCGCTTTTCACGCTTGCAGGCTTTGCCCTTTCCTTTTTAATTAATACATTTATATAAGGAGTTTTCAATATGACAGTATATAAAGCTTTCAGAAATTTTTTTGCGGTTTTGCTTTCGCTTGCCATAATTGCCGCCGCATCGGCAGCAGGCTATGTTTGCTACAGGGTTCTGGATGACAAACAGGACAGCACATATGCGGTATCAAAGCTCGGCTCAAGCGGAGACGAGGTAAAATCAATTCAGCGCAAATTAAGCTCGCTTGGCTATTACAGCGGCTCAGTTGACGGCATATACGGCCAGGCAACAAAAACCGCCGTTACCTCATTTCAGCGAAACTGCGGTATAACCGCCGACGGCATATGCGGCTCGCAAACTCTTTTATATCTCGGGCTCGGCGGCAGCTCATCGTCAAACAATACATCCTATTCCAATGCGGATGTTGAACTGCTTGCAAAGGTTATAAGCGCCGAGGCAAGAGGAGAAAGCTATGAAGGGCAGGTTGCGGTCGGCGCGGTAATTCTTAACCGTGTTAAGCACCCTTCGTTTCCCGATTCAATAAGCGGCGTCATTTATCAAAACGGAGCTTTTTCCTGTGTTTACGATTCAAACTGGTATGCAGATGTTTCCGATTCGGCAAAGCGCGCGGCAACAGATGCAATAAACGGCTGGGACCCGTCGGGCGGAGCAATTTATTATTATAACGCAAGCAAAACCAACGACAGCTTTATGCATTCAAGACCGATTGTAAAGGTAATCGGAGACCACCGTTTCTGCACATAAAAAGTTATGTGATAAATGTCGGGGAACCGAAAATCAAGTTGATTTTTACGCTTCTTGTATAAGGGAGACGCAAATGTCAGCTGACCGGGCACCGATAAAAAAATTCGGGCGGATGAAATCATCCGCCCACTATATATTTATTATACAAATATTATTTTTAAATCGGAGCAGCGCTCCGGCAAGCTCGCTTGAAATGGGGCCTGCGAACGATTGCAAAGTGCGCAGGGAGCGTTAGCTCCTCAGGGTTTCAGTGGGAGATTATCACTCCCACTGAAATTCTGAAATGGACCCCGCCGCCTAAGAGGCGGGGGACATCGGCGAATAGGTTATATTTACGAACGCAATACACTGCAACGGCGTTGCGGGTACAAAAATTGCAGACTGAAAGTTAGAATAAAGCGCTTTTGCATGGTAAGCGGATAAATTATTGCTGCGCATAATTTGAATTTGGTACCGCTATATTATCATAAAACTCAAACAATTCATTCAAATGACTGTAATTTTCTTTTTGAATAAGCGTTCTTTTCGCATCAAGATAAGGTCTGGCAGCACGATAATAAATGGTGTTTTTATTTGTTGCCTCCTTAATGGAATTTTCAATTTCTTTCTTTTGAGAATTAAGCTTTTTGATGTCATTTTTTAAGAGCGATACTTTACCTTTATCTCTATTTTCCTTTGAAAGCTTAATTTCTTTCAGAATTGCATGACGCTTGTTTTCAATATCATCCTCTGCCTTGAAAAGCTCCTCAAAAATTGAATTGTCAAATTCTTCAATACCGTTTGGAAAATGCTTTTCATATGTCTTTTTAGCTGTTTTCATCTTGCTGATAAGCATTGACATATTTCGGCGATAATTAATTTCAAGCTGACTGTTTTTCGGTAATACTTTTATTTCCTTTTTTGAAGGCAGGTCAATGTTAAGAAAACCGTTAAGCCCTGCATTGACAATCCTTTCGGCATTACTTATTTCCGCAAGTCCGGTTTCACTTTCAAATCGTCTGAGCTCCTCCATAACAACCTTTGAAATTTCTGCTTTTTCGTTATCGTCAATTATCTTTTTTCTCAGTGCCTTTGCTTCTTTTCTTTTAAGATTATAAAAATCGGCATTGTTTATATTTTTCGGCTCTGTTGTCTCATATTCCTGAGCCTCTTTTATTATTTCAATAGCCTCTTTAAGCTTATTGTTATCAACAATATTGTTGCCGTAATCCTCAAACATTGCCCTTATTTTAAGAACATTTACCATTGCTTTTTGCTTTGTTTCAGTAAGGTCATAGAAGAAAAACGGAATTGCGTTGAGCAAAGCACCTACTACTGATGCAATGATAAGTACATAGCTGATATGTATAAAATACTCCTGATTGTAAAGCACATCATAAACATTGCTTCCGTCATATCCGAGTGATAATGCAACTGTTTTATTCAATCCTGCGTTTTCATAAATTGCAGGTAAAACAGAGTTTGAAGCAAGTGTGATTACAGTGCCGATAAGAGCTACGGTTGCAAACATTCCGTCAATCCTCTCGCCTGTGATATACTGCTGGTAATCACGAATATCCGCATTGATGCCGACGATTAGGAGGTTGCCGATAGTTGTAAAAAGCTGATTAATGAATACAACAAATACAAAAAGCCATATAATACCTGCCTTACCTGTTTGCTTTATAATAGGAAGCATCAGAAAAATAAACAAAACATTAAGCAGGTTTGACGCAACAAGCGTCTTTCTTTTCCCGAATTTTCTTATGAAAATCGGCGCAAAAAGCATTGACCAGAATGATGCATTGCCTGTTATTGCAACAATAATGGAATACTGCGCAGGCGAGCAGACTTGCTGATAGTTATACATCCAGCCGAGAATTGAAGCCATAGCTGATTCAAGAAAGCCGAGCCAGCCTGCAAGCGATACGATCCAGAAGTACTTATTTTTTGCAACGGATCTCAACGCATCTAAAAATTTAACCTGAATAATATGAGTTTTTGCCTGAACGATTTTTTCTTCATTATTTACATATATGAGAATTGATATTGCCACGCCCGAAATAAGCATTATGGGAAACAGTACCTTGAAAACTCTTAAATCATAAAGTGTGTTTTTACCCGTTATTGCCTTAGCAATGAGAGGCATAAAAACATTCGCTACCGACGGAGCAAAATTTTCTACAATCGATCGGATAGACTGAACATCGGAACGCTCTATTGTATTCGGTGAAAGAACATTAATAATGCTTTGATATGCGTCATAGTAGAAATTATAAAAAAACTGGAAGCCTATATTGAACATCAAAACGGTAAAGCATTTCCAGAATAAATCCATACTTTCATACGGCATTAACACAAAGCCTATACCGAGTACAGCGGTCGGAATACCCATTGAAAGAATATATGGCCTGTATTTCCCTTTCATACTGCGTGAATTGTCAATCATCTTTGCACGCAGTGCAGTAAGCGGAATTGATGACGCTATGCTCAATAAATAAATAACATAAAGTGCCGACGGATTAATTCCTATGGTATTGCCTATAAGCGTGTTGCCGACAGCAATAATCATCTGATTAACGCACCAATAAACGAGCTTTACACCAAAGCCGCCAAGCGAAAGAGAAAATATCTCTTTATAATTTATGTATCTGCCTTCAGGCGGAGTATTCCAATTATGCTTTAAATTTGATAAAAAGCTTTTTATTTTATCCATAAATTTTACCTCCGGGTTCTAAAGTATTCCTTCATTTGAAACACCCAATCAGTCTGAACAATATCAAATCCTTTTTCAGCAAACCAGCCCCAGCCGTAATCCACATCTCCCGTTACCGCAGCATCATCGGTGTGACCGCCTGAAAGAATGTCTTTATAATTGTAAACGATTGCATTTCCCCATGCTTTTAAATTATTTTTATGTAAAAAGTCCATAAACCCGTCGCTTACAAGCTCGTCATTATCATCAGTAAATAAAATTTCAGCACCGACTAAATTCAGCCGTTTACTTTTAAAAAGCTCATCAAAATTCTCTCGCTTTGATATAATAGGCATAAACGGCAAATCGGGTGCAATTTCACTGCACGCATCAATATATTTCTTCTTCATTGATGTTTTAATTATAACCTGTTCCTGCATATTGTGCTTTTTAACACAATCGGTAATTTTATCGGGAGCAGTCCAGAATTTGTCAATATTGACAATACATTTGTTTTTAAGCAGTTCAAGCGCATTGTCAAGTGTAAGTATTCTCTCCTGCGTTTTGGTCTTATCCATATTCAAAAGCCGCTTTTTTAAAATTTGAGATGACGGAACAAGCCCCAAAAACATTGGATTTCTTAAATATGCAAATTCCTTTCCCGGATGGAAAACAAAAAGCTTTCTGTCCATTGAAACCGAAACATCAAGTTCTATAATGTCAGCTCCTTGATTTAATGCTGCTTTAAACGCGGATTCACTGTTGCACGGAATATTTCCTGCGCAGCTGCCTCTGTGAGCCGCAATAAGAGGTACACTGTATTTTTTTATAGCCAATCACTCCTTAAAACATAACGGCCTGTCCCTGAACAAAACGCCGAACGGCGCATAAACATAAAGGCTTTCAGGGCAGGAAAAATCCAATTTGTCACCGTAAAATACAGAAACAGCCGGCCGGATATCGTATAATCAGGCTGTAAGAAAAGAAACGAAGAGGACCGCTGTTGTCTGTTGCCAAGAAATTATAAGAAAAGGAAGTAACCAAGCGCGCCGTAAACCGATGTAAGCATAACAAAAATTTTAGCCGGCGCATTAACCTTTGCGCTTGCTGCCGCGATTATAATGCCTATTGCGGCAGGCAGCAAGCCAAACCACGCGATAACTATTTGAGCGGTATAATTGCTCGGAAGTGATGTAGCGTCGATAATCGTTACAAGAATACCCAAAGCAATTGCAAGACAAAAGAATATATTATGTACAGTTTCGTTTCCTCTCGGTATAAACATAAAAATACTTGTAACCGCAAAAGAAAAAGCTATTACCACATATAAAATAAATAACGCGCCTATTGCCATAAATTATTCCCCGCCCTTTTTTCTGTTTTTGAAGATGATGAACTTGCTCAAAAAATAATTGACTATTACCACTATTACCGCAAGAGCAACCTTTGAATATATGCCGTCGGTATAAAGTATTTTCATTTCAAGCCCCGTTTTTTCGGCTATGTTATAAAAAATATTATCAAATCCCGTTTTCGCAAGAAGAGGCACGCACACGATTTCAATAACTCCGGTTATGCCCCTTGAGGCAACAAAGCTGACTATTTCCTTAAAAATAACGCCTGCCCTCCAGCTTTTAGATTCAAAAACCCATATTTTATTTGTGATATATGCAAATATAACTGCACATACCCAGCTTAAAAAATTACCGACTGCAACGCTCATTAACAGCTTTTCAACAAATATGATATAGCTGCCCCAGCTTACAACCGTGGTAAGAACGCCGAAAATGATATATGTTATGATTTCTTTATATTTCTTCCAAAAATCCTTCATTGCTTATCCTCTATTTTAATTTATTATACATTATAAAAATATCTTCTTTGGTTAGAGCAATCGGGTTATGTGTCATCAGCATTGACATACTTTTTTCGGTAAGCTCTTTTATCTGCTCATCCGTGGTGCAGCCTATCTCACTTAGTGCCGTCCTCATACCCATACGCTTTTTCATAGCCGTAATTTCATCAGCCATTGCATACGGGCTTTCAAATCCGCAGTCCCTTGCAAACGAGGTTATTCTGCCGTCGGCATCTGCATTGTCAGCATTGAATTTTATAAAATAATCAAGTGTAAACGCACACGCTTCGCCGTGAGGTACGCCGTAAATATTAGTCAAAGGGAACGAGCAGGCATGCGAGCCTGTTGTCCTTGGGTGACTGAAAGCAACGCCTGCCACGATTGACGCCTCTGCCATTTTTTCCCTTGCCTGCATATCATCGGGATTATTATATGCTTTTTCAAGCCATTCAAAAACGAGCCTTGCGCTGTGAACGGAGCAGGCAGAGCATATCGGCTGATGAATCGTTGCCCAGTAGCTTTCAACCGCATGCGCCAGAACATCAAGACCCGTTGAGGCAGTAATCTGCGGCGGGACTGTAAGTGTAAGCTCAGGGTCAACAACCGCAATCTTCGGGTACATCGCCCGGTCGTTCATCGGATTTTTAAGATTCAGGTCAAGGTCTGTTAAAACAGAAATATTCGTCACCTCCGACGCTGTACCTGACGTTGTTGTAACTGCAATCATAGGTATAACCTCGTCGGGATTTATTGCCTTTGAGCCCGAATGATAAGAGCGGATAACATCGCTGCCCTTTGTAATTGCGCAGGCAGCCTTGCAGCAATCCATAGGTGAACCGCCGCCGAGCGCAACGGCGAAATCAGCACCAAACTCTCTCATAAGTTTTACGCAGTCATCAACATTATCTGTTGTCGGGTTTGGGCGGACATCGCTGAACACACCCTGAATCAAACCATCGCTCAGTTTAATAAATTCATCACTGAGTCCGTTTTCGGCAAAGCTGCGTGAACAAACAAGTACACCCCTTGACCCGCCGATTTCCTCAATATATTTTTTAATGTTTTTTCTTTTTCCGCTGCCGAACACAATTTTGACAGGCAGCATAAACTCCCATTCCATACAGACACCTGATTTCTCTTTTGCTTCTCTAATATAGTAACATTTTTTCAGTCTATTGGCAACAAAATATAAAAAAAGTACAAAATTCACCAAAAAATCGCAGATGTGCCCGCAGGCTGCAATTTGAATCGTAAAGTACGGTTTATGGAATTTTCCGTTTAAATGCTCTAAAATATTGTCTGTATCAGACGACAGGTATTCAGTGAGAGATTGTACTCCGGACGAACTCCCAATAAAATAGGCTGTAAAAAAACTTTCGTTTTTTACAGCCGGTTTATTATTCGCTGAAATCTGTATATATATCCTTTGTGCTGTCTGCGGGAGAATACTGCCAAAAGCTCATATGACCGCTGTCGGCAAAATATTTCAGCTTGGGCGGTTTGCTCATTTCTCCAAACCTTTCAACAATTACAAGCTTGATTTTCATTTTTTCAGGTATAACTGATTTTATGTAAACGGCAACCTCCTGACCCACAAACAAATCTATCTGCGGTTCGGCAAGACCGGCAAGATTAGGCGCAAGCTCAATGAAAACGCCGTAGCTTTCTATGCTCCTTACAACACCCGTTACCGTTTCTCCGGCTGAAAAATCATTTGCGTTTTCCTGCCAGCTGCCCAAAAGCTCTTTAAGGGAAAAGGTCATTTTTTCAGGCTCTTTTTTTCGCAGTATAACCTTTATGTCCTGCCCCTCTGCAAGGCGCTGCGACGGATGGCTTATACGCGACACCGACAGCATATCAATAGGTATAAGCGCATTAATACCTGCGCCTATGTCAATGAATGCACCGAACCTTTCAAGATGAGTAACACGGGCGTCGATAATATCGCCGACATTAAGCTTGTTAAGGTATTCATCGGCGCACTTTATTTGAACTGCCTTTCTTGAAAGAATTGCAAGGCTGTTATTATAGATATCACGCTGAAGCCCGAGAACACTGAAGCACACATTTTTGTTGACCTTGGATATAAGGGCGATATCCCGCACGCTGCCGTCGTCAATACCTACAGCACCCTGCGTCCTCGGTATAATTCCGCGGATTATTCCCAAATCAACATGCAAATTATGTTCCCTGTCACAAAGCAGAACCTTTGATTCAATAATTCTGTCATCAATCATGGCTGCTTTCAGCTCGTCAATGCTTTCAAACTGCTTTGAAAGCTCGGCGCAGCTCCCCTCCGGATAAAATTTCATAGCATCACTCTTTTTTATTTTTGTACTTTAAATATATGTTGCAAAATGAACATATATGATAAGGTTGTAAATTCTTGGCCGAGGTGCTATAATAGTTAAAATTATAACTAAACGGAAGATATCCCCGCCTCTATAGGCGGCATGTTATGCTTGCGTTTTTCGGCGGGAGTACAATCTGCCGCCGAAGCGTTGAATTACGGTGCAATGCACCTTATTGAATTTGTGTATAATATAATATGAATGAGGTTAATTATGGATTTTAGCATCGGAGATATTGTCATTATGAAAAAGCCGCATCCCTGCGGTTCAAAAGAATTTGAAATTACAAGGCTCGGCGTTGACTACAAGCTTAAATGCCGCGGCTGCGGCAGAGAGGTTATGATACCGAGAATAAAAGCGCTGAAAAATATAAAAAATGTTAAAGAGGATTAATTATGATTGATAAGCTTAATGAGGTTGAAAAAAGATTTGATGAGATAAACGGGCTTGTTTGCAGTCCCGATATAGCAGCTGACCGTGAAAAATACACAAAGCTTATGCGAGAGCTTAAACACCTGACGCCTGTTGTTGAAAAATTCAGGGAATATAAACATGCGCAGGAGACCTTTGAAGAAAGCAAAATGATGCTTGATGAGGGCGCAATGGACGCCGATTTTGCCCGGATGGTCAAAGAGGAATTCGAGCAGAGCCGTGAGGATATGGACAGAATAAGCGAAGAACTGAAGATTCTGCTTCTGCCGAGAGACCCCAATGATGACAAGAATGTTATTATTGAAATAAGGGGCGGCGCGGGCGGCGAGGAATCCGCGCTTTTTGCAGGTGTTCTTTTTCGTATGTACACAATGTATGCCGAATCAAAGGGCTACAAAACAGAGGTTTTAAGCGCAAACGAAACCGGTCTGGGCGGTTACAAGGAAATAAGCTTTTCAGTCGAGGGTGACGGCGCTTATTCAAGGTTCAAATTTGAAAGCGGCGTACACCGTGTTCAGCGTGTGCCCGAAACGGAAAGTCAGGGCAGAATTCACACCTCCACCACTACCGTTGCCGTTTTGCCCGAGGCTGAGGAGGTTGACTTTGACATCAATCCCAAGGACTTGCAGATAGACACCTTTCGTTCAAGCGGCGCAGGCGGTCAGCATATAAACAAAACCTCCTCGGCAATAAGAATAACACATATACCGACAGGCACGGTTGTTGAATGTCAGGACGAGCGCTCACAGCATAAAAATAAGGAAAAGGCGCTGAAGGTGCTTCGTTCAAGACTTTATGACGCGGAAAAAGCAAAGCACGACGCCGAGATTGCGGGAGAGCGCAAATCACAGGTCGGCACAGGTGACAGGAGCGAAAGGATAAGAACATACAACTATCCTCAAGGCAGAGTATCCGACCACAGAATAGGGCTGACAATTTACAGGCTTGAGCAGTTTTTAAACGGCGATTTGGATGAAATGATAGATGCTCTGATTACGGCGGACACCGCAGAAAAGCTCAAAGCACAGGGTGAAGAATAATAAAGTTTCCCTTTAACAAGGGAGGCACATAAGGTGAAAATATGGAAACGAAAATTTTATCTACAAGTGAATACGACATTGCGCTTGCAGGTAAAATACTTGCAGGCGGAGGGCTTGTTGCCTTCCCGACTGAAACAGTATATGGTTTGGGCGCGAATGCACTTGATGAAAACGCAGTCAAAAAAATATACGAAGCAAAGGGCAGACCAAGTGACAATCCTTTGATTGTTCATATATCGGATAAAAACGATATTGCGCCGCTGGTTAAAGAAATAACGCCTAAGGCGCAGGCGGTTATAGATGAGTTTTTCCCTGCGCCGCTGACCGTAATTCTGCCAAAAAGCAAAAGAATAGGAAATGTTGTTTCGGGCGGACTTGACACTGTGGCTGTGCGTATGCCGCAAAACGAAATCGCGCAAAAGATTATCAAGGCAAGCGGCTGTCCCATCGCTGCACCGAGTGCCAACACATCGGGGCTTCCCTCTCCGACATGCGCAAAATATGTTATCAATGATATGATGGGTAAAATTGACGCAATCATCGACGGCGGCAGCTGTGAGTTCGGAGTTGAGTCAACAGTTGTTACCTTCGCGGGCGAAACACCTGTTATCCTGCGCCCCGGCGCAGTAACAAGGGAAATGCTTGAAAAGGTAATAGGCACAGTTGAGGTTGCGAGAGCAGTCACCGAAGGTATGAAAAATGATGAGCTTGCGCCATCTCCGGGTATGAAATATAAGCACTACTCGCCGAGGGCAAAGGTATTTATGGTGAATGCAGACAAGAAAGCATATGAAAATTTCGTAAACAGCAGGGAAAATGCTTTTGCGCTTTGCTTTGAGGGGGATAATATAAATATACCCAAGGTCACTTTCGGTAAGGAAAACGATGCTCCTTCGCAGGCTAAGGAGCTTTTTGGCGCGCTTCGCAGGCTTGATGAGCTCGGTGCAAAAAAGGTTTATGCAAGAATGCCGGATATTGACGGCGTAGGTATGGCGGTATATAACCGCCTTATCCGTGCCGCCGCCTTTGACATAATCGACTTAAAAAAGCCGTTTACAATAGGGCTTACGGGTCCGACGGGCGCAGGGAAAGGATATATATGCAGATATCTGCAATCACTCGGCTTTAACATAATTGACAGCGACAAGGTTGTAAAAGACATATATATAAGCAGCGGCGAAATAATAAACAAAATAAAATCAGCCTTTGGCAGCGACATAATAACGAACGGCGCCATTGACCGAAAGAAGCTCGGCAGTATTGTGTTTAACAACAAGCAAAAGCTCGAAACGCTCAATTCAATAGTTCATCCTGCGGTAATAAGCGAATGTGAGCGTCTTGCAGTCAAACCGTCAGTGCTTGACGCGCCGCAGCTTTTTGAGGCGGGAGCACAGGATAAATGCTATAAAATAATAACTGTTACAGCAGATAAAAGCATAAGAAAAAAGCGTATTATCAGCCGTGACAATATAACTGCTTTGCAAGCTGAAAGCAGGGTTAATTCACAGCTTTCGGACGAATACTATATTAATAACGCCGATTATGTTGTCTATAACAACGGCGGCAATATAAAAAAGCAAATTGATAATATTTTGGAGGAAATACTATGAGCGAAAAAACACAGGCACAAAAGCTTAAAGAGCTTTTATTCAATGAAAAACAAAACGGCGTCGATTTTATGAGCGGGGATGAGCTTAAAATATGTGACGATTTTTGCGAGGGCTATAAGCAATTTCTTTATGAAAACAAAACAGAAAGAGAATTTGCAAAAAGCGCCCTTTCGCTTGCAAAAGAAAACGGCTTTGAGGAATTTGATAAATTCGGCAAAAAGCTTAATGCGGGCGATAAGGTGTATTACCTTAACCGTGAAAAAGCAATCATACTCTGCGTTAAAGGTAAAAGGCCTGTTAAAGACGGCGTAAGGATAAGCGCGGCGCATATTGATTCCCCGCGCATTGATTTAAAGCAATGCCCTGTTTATGAGGACGGCTCTCTCGGCTTTTTTAAAACTCATTATTACGGCGGCATTAAAAAATATCAGTGGACTGCCATTCCGCTTTCGCTGCACGGAAGAGTATGCAAAAATGACGGAACATATGTTGATGTTAAGGTAGGCGAGGATGCGTCTGACCCCAAGTTTTGTATAACCGATATTTTGCCTCATCTCGGCGCAGAGCAGATGGCACGCAAGGCAAATGAAATAGTTAAAGGCGAGGAGCTTAATGTTGTCATAGGCTCAAGACCTTTTAAGGACGATAAGGAAAGTGAAAGGATAAAGCTCAACCTGCTTAATATTCTGTATGAAAAATACGGCATTGTCGAGCGTGATTTCTTATCGGCTGAGCTTGAGCTTGTGCCTGCGTTCACGGTTGATGATCTCGGATTTGACAGAAGCCTTATAGGCGGCTACGGTCATGACGACAGGGTCTGCTCTTATCCGGCAATGAAAGCAATATTGGATATTGATAAAGCGCCTGAATATACGGCTCTTACCGTTTTAACCGATAAGGAGGAAACAGGCTCTGACGGCAATACGGGCCTTAACTCAAGCTATCTTAAATATTTTATTGAGGACCTTGCAAGGCTTGAGGGCTGCGAGGGCAGGGATGTACTTTCAAATTCTAAATGCCTTTCTGCTGATGTAAATGCAGCGTTTGACCCGACATGGCCCGGTCCCTTTGAGAAAAACAATTCATCGCTTATCAATGAGGGTGTTGTTGTTACAAAGTTCACCGGAGCACGGGGTAAAAGCGGAACAAGCGACGCTTCGGCAGAATATGTAAGCTTTGTCAGGGCGCTTCTTGAAAATAACGGAGTTTTGTGGCAAAGCGGTGAGCTTGGCAAGGTAGATGCGGGCGGCGGCGGAACGGTTGCTATGTATATTGCAAACCTCAATGTTGATGTAATAGATGTGGGTGTGCCCGTGCTTTCAATGCATTCGCCTTATGAGATTGTTTCAAAAATAGATACCTATATGGCATATAAAGCATTTAAGGTGTTCTTTACAAAATGACAAATAAAATATTAATCATAGGAACAGGCGGCACAATAGCCTGTGTTAAGGATGACAGCATTCACCTTGACAATGCCTTTAAAATCCTTGACTGTGTGAAAATAGAAAATGCCGAATTTGATTGCATATCGCCGTATGCAATCCTTTCTGAAAATGTTGATTTCTCCTGCTGGGAAAAGCTTATTGAATGTATTGCTTGTGTTGATTTTAAAAAATACAAGGGCGTTATAATTCTGCACGGCAGCGATACTCTCGGATACACAGGCTCGCTGATTGCAAATTTGTTTTATGACAAGCCGATTGTATTTGTCGCGGCAAACAAACCTGTTGAGGACAAGACATCAAATGCGATTGAGAATTTCAGGCTTGCCTGCAAATATATTATCAGCGGTATTGACAGGGTTTATATAAGCTACGATAAAATTTATCGTGTCGAGGATAAACCGCCCGTTGAAAATCCCATTTTTAATAAAAAGAATATTCTTGTTATTTCGCCGTACGCTGCAATAAATTACAAAAACTATAATCTTGATAATGTTGACGCTGTCCTGCACGGTATGTACCACTCTGCAACAGCGCCCGAAAATGTTAATGAATTTACGGCTTTGTGCAGGGAAAGGGGAATACCCTTTTATTTTGTTACAAAAGAAAACAGCGCTGATTATAAAAGCGCCGAGGGCTTTGAAAATATAATATTTAATTCGAGTATTGAAAGCGCATATGCCAGACTGCTGCTGATTTAAAGCAACAAATCCCATGTGAAGCGTAAAAGCGTTCCTTTTTTCGCTTTGGCAAAGGTTCGCCGCTCGCATCTGCCTGACATAAAACCACAATAAATAATCCGCCGTGATTTTTAAAACCACAGCGGATTATTTGCTTTTTATTATTTAAAGCTTTATGCTTTAATTTTTTTCAAATCAACTCTGTTAAAATCAAGCACAAGGCTCAAAACAACAACGCCGATTACGGTAATCACGGTTTCTGCCGCCATATAAGAACCGTTGTATGCTGCACTGTAAATCCAAACAGATTTCCAGCCGTTTGCATATTCGCCCCAGATTGTTACACCTGAAATAAAATGGCAGACAAAGCGGATAAACGAACCTGAAAAAGCGCCGAGCGCAAGTGCTGCGGTCTGGTTTTTAATAAGACCTTTAAACATTCCGCCGCCGAGACCGAGGGCCATAAACGCAACAACATAATCTGCAAGTATTAAAATAAGATATGCCGCGATGCCCTTTACATAAGCAAAATTGCCGAGCCCCTGCAAAAGCATTTCAAGAATACCGTAAATAACGCCCGTTCCTATACCCCATTTTGCACCGTAGCGATAACCGATGATTACAATCGGGACCTGACTGAACAATGTAATTGAACCGCCCATAGGCAGATTGAAAATCGTTACATACGAAAGTCCCACCGCAAGCGCGAGCATAATGGCTGTTTCGGTCAATCGCCTTGTTGTTTTAATTGATGATTGCTCTGACATAAGCCTTCTCCTTTCTTCTTATTCAAAATAAGTCAAAAGAAAAAACACCCGAAAGTACGCCCTCATTAAAAAAATAATTGCCTGATGAGGTCTGCCCGACAGAGTGTTGAATATCATATCTCGTCTTGCCGTCCATACTAATGCTCGGCTCGAAGGGTATAATCTCAGCCGCAGACGCAGCACCCCTGACTTATTAAGTTGTATATATTATAATATCGGTTATGCAATTTGTCAATATTTATTGAAGCACTGTATAGCGTTTATTAAGAATACTGCCTTGCAGCAAATAAATATCATTGTTTTCTTCAATGTTTTCAAGCCCACATTTGAGACATTTGTTTCCATTGTCTATATTTTGAAAGCACGCATAACATATATTTTTTGCCGAAGGTGAAATGGTAGAAATGACACCAGAGTTAAAGGAACTGTTTTTTGAGTGGTCAAACTTAACACTTCAGCAAAAAGAATCCTTAATTAAAATGATTAAATCAATAAACAATAAATAAGAACGCAGGTAACGTAGCCTGCGTTTTCTCTTTAAATTGTAAATAATATATACTATAAGCATCTTGATATTTAGCACATTTTACGATGTTATTATATCGTACTAATGGATTACCAAAATCAATGCATAATGATTAAAATTGAATTTTCCTCCTTACACTTGCCTAATCTGTAAAAAAATAGAGATTAATTTCGACAAAATACAGCAATAATATTGTAAATTCACGGCATAAGGGCTATAATAATGATAAAATTATTCTTGCGAGGTTATCATTATGCACAGCGCGGGCAGAATTAAATTTATCAAAATAATTTTATGCGCCGTGCTTGCTGTTTATATATTCGCGCCGTTAAAGGCATTTTCGCTTGATACCTACTGCGTAAACGGCGCTTTTAAGGATGAGCGCTATT
>CAZYDW010000021.1:0-29424 GCA_964646445.1 uncultured Bacteroides sp. | reverse complement strand
CCACTGAAATTCTGAAATGGACCCCGCCGCCTAAGAGGCGGGGGACATCGGCGAACAGGTTATATATTCAATATTAACATATATCATAAAAATGTGCAATAAAAAAGGCAAGGTAAAAAACCTCGCCTTATTCATTTTTATTCTTTTTCAATATTTATCTGTGCGGTTTTTGAATCAGCCTGAAATGCCTTTTCAGGGTCAAAATCCTTTTCAGGGAAAATAAGGTTAAGCACAATACCTGCAATTGATGCGCAGGCAAGAGCTGTAAGCGTAATTGCATTACCCTTAACAGTAAATGTAATACCGTTAGTCAATCCAAGCGCAACAACAAGGATTACAGCAGCAATGATTGTATTTCTTGCTTTTGAAAAATCAACCTTTGCCTCAACAACATTTCTTACACCGATTGCCGAAATCATACCGTAAAGCACAAAGGATATACCGCCTACCACCGAGCCGGGAATAGACTCGATAACAGCCGCAAATTTAGGACAGAATGAGAATAGCATTGCAAAATAAGCAGCAATGCGGACTACTCTCGGATCGTAAACCTTTGAAAGAGCAAGAACGCCTGTATTCTCGCCGTATGTTGTGTTTGCCGGACCGCCGAAAAGTGATGCAAGAGTTGTCGCAAGTCCGTCACCGAGGAGAGTCCTGTGAAGACCGGGATCTGAAATATAGTTTTTGCCGCAGGTTGCGGAAATCGCGGAAATATCGCCGATATGCTCCATCATTGTGGCAATGGCAATAGGCATAATTGCAATAATTGCGGAAATTGCCTTTGAGCTATCGCTTACTCCGCCGAATACTGTTGATGACCATTCAATCGGAAAACCTATCCAATTTGCTTCCTTAACGCCGGTAAAATCAATCGCAAAGCTTTCAACGCCGCCGACATTCCCTACAAGAACCGCAACGATGTATGCACCGATTATACCAAGAAGAATAGGTATAATCTTAACCATTCCCCTGCCGAATATGTTAAACAGTATAACAAGCGCAAGCGCAATAATTGCAAGCCACCAGTTAGATGAACAGTTGCTGACTGCTGACGGTGCAAGGCCGAGACCGATTGCAATTATAATGGGACCTGTAACAACCGGCGGAAAAAGCTTCATTACCTTATTTACACCGATGATTTTAATGAGTGCGGAAACAACAAGATAGAGAAGGCCCGCACACGCAACGCCAAGGCACGCATAAGGCAGCATTTCCTTATTCGCGGAGCCGTCGGCAGCCATAGGCGCTATTGCGGCATAACCGCCGAGAAAAGCAAATGACGAGCCGAGGAAGGCCGGAACCTTGAATTTTGTAAGACAATGGAACAATAATGTGCCAAGCCCTGCAAAAAGAAGAGTTGTTGAAATACTCAAGCCTGTAAGAAGCGGAACCGTTACAGTGGCACCGAACATAGCAAACATATGCTGAAAGCCGAGCACAACCATTTTTCCCGAGCCGAGCTGACGGGCATCGTAAATACCGTCCTTGCCGACCTTTAATTTAGTTTTAGCCATTTTTTAACCTCTTTCCTTTATCATTAAAATAAATTATTTTGTACCGAAAATTCTGTCGCCCGCATCTCCGAGACCCGGAATTATATAGCAATCATCATTAAGCTTTTCATCAAGTGCGGCACAATAAATATCAACATCCGGGTGTGCTTTTTTAAGTACCTCAAGACCCTCAGGCGCGGCAATGGTGCACATAAAAATAATTTTACGCGGTTTTCGCAATTTAATCTGAGCGATTGCATCAACGGCAGAACCGCCGGTAGCGAGCATAGGATCAACAACAAAAACATCACGCTCCTCAATATCTTTGGGAAGCTTGCAGTAATATTCCACAGGTGTGTGCGTTTTCTCGTCGCGGTAAAGACCGATGTGACCTACGCGGGCAGACGGAACAAGCTCAAGACAGCCGTCAACCATACCGAGACCTGCACGAAGAATCGGCACAAATGCAAGCTTTCTTCCTGCAATCTGACGGCATTTTGCAACACCGCAAGGTGTTTTGACTTCAACCTCCTCAGTCGGCAAATCCCTTGTTGCTTCAAATGTCATAAGCATTGAGATTTCATTGATAAGCTGGCGAAAATCCTTTGTACTGGTTTTTTCATTGCGCAGTTTACTCAGCTTATGCTGAATAAGAGGATGATCAAAAATAACGACTTTTCTTTCCATATGGCTATCTCCTTCAACAATTTTATCTTTAAAATAATATCATATATACAAAATATTCACAATAATTGTTACAACAATGTAATAAAAAATTAACAGGGAAATAATCCCCGTTAATTCTTTAAATATTTTTTAAGATATTGACCGGTGTAGGATTTTTCGCATTTTGAAACCTCTTCGGGAGTGCCGGCGGCAACTATTCTGCCGCCGCCGTTTCCGCCCTCCGGCCCAAGGTCTATGATATAATCCGCTGTTTTGATTACATCAAGATTATGCTCAATAATTACAACCGTGTTGCCTGAATCAACAAGCATATTAAGCACATTTATAAGCTTGTGAACATCCGCTGTATGAAGTCCCGTTGTCGGCTCATCAAGTATATAGATTGTCTTTCCGGTGCTTCGTCTTGAAAGCTCGGCTGCAAGCTTAACACGCTGTGCCTCACCGCCGGAAAGCGTTGTTGCGCTTTGACCTATTTTAATATATCCGAGCCCTACATCGGACAAGGTTTTAAGCTTACTGTAAATTTTCGGCTGCTGTGCAAAAAATTCGGTACCCTCATCAACCGTCATTTCAAGCACATCAAATATTGACTTGCCCTTGAACTTAACCTCAAGAGTTTCACGGTTATAGCGTTTGCCGCCGCAAACCTCGCAGGGAACATATATGTCCGCAAGAAAATGCATTTCAATCTTCACAATTCCGTCTCCCTGACAAGCCTCACATCTTCCCCCTTTGACATTGAACGAAAAGCGGTTTGCCTTATATCCCCGCTGTTTGGCATCGGGTGTCTGAGCATACAAATCCCTGATATCATTGAAAACACCCGTATATGTTGCCGGGTTTGAACGGGGTGTTCTGCCTATGGGCGACTGGTCAATATTTATCACCTTATCAAGATTATCGACGCCGGTTATCCTTTCAAATTTTCCGGCACGCCTTTTTGCGCCGTTTAAAACAGATGACAAATGTTTATTGAGTATTTCATTTACAAGGCTTGATTTGCCGGAGCCCGAAACTCCCGTAACCGCAACAAATTTGCCAAGCGGTATTTCAACATCAATATTTTTAAGATTATTTTCATTAGCCTTGAAAATTGTCAGCTTTTTGCCGCTGCCCTCACGCCTTTTTTCGGGAACAGGTATTGAACGCTTGCCGCTTAAATACATACCCGTTATTGAATTTTTGTTATTAATTATATCATCAATAGTTCCGGCAGCAATCAGCTCGCCGCCGTGAATACCGGCACCCGGACCTATATCAACAATATAATCGGCGTTTCTCATAGTATCCTCATCGTGCTCAACAACAATAAGTGTATTACCCAAATCACGCAGATGCTTTAATGTGCCGAGCAGCTTATCGTTATCACGCTGATGAAGACCTATTGACGGCTCATCAAGAATATACAAAACACCCATAAGCGATGAACCTATCTGGGTGGCAAGTCTTATGCGCTGTGCCTCACCGCCGGAAAGCGTTGCAGCCTCACGGGAAAGCGAAAGATATTCAAGACCGACCGAATTAAGAAATTCAAGCCTTTCTTTTATTTCGTTTATAACGAGAGTTCCTATAAGCTTTTCTCTTTCCGTAAGCTGAAGCCTGCTGATAAAATCAAGCTCCTCGCCTATTGACATACTGCAAAATTCATATATGTTTTTCCCTCCGACGGTTACACTCAATATTTCAGGCGTCAGGCGTGAGCCTTTACAGTCGGGGCAGACGCAGGTTGTCATAACTGACTCAATGTCTGTTTTTGCAAATTCCGAGGTAGTTTCGTCATACCTGCGCTTAAGATTTGAAACGATGCCCTCAAACTCACTTTTATAATTGCCCGTACCGTATGAGGTAATGCGCTTCATAGTCAGTTTTTTACCGTTTGTGCCGTATAAAATTGCATTAAGTCCTTCTTCATTAATCATCTCAATCGGAACATCAAGTGAAAAGCCGTATTCCTTTGCAAGACCTTCAAAATACATTTTCGCTATTGAACCGTCATTTATATTCCAGCCGGAAGCTTTTATCGCGCCCTGATTAATCGACAGCTTTTTATTCGGAATAATAAGCTCGGTATCAATCTCTTTATAAGAGCCTATACCTCCGCATTTTTTACAGGCGCCGAAGGGGTTATTGAATGAAAACATTCTCGGGCTCATTTCTTCAATGACCGCACCATGCTCGGGGCAGGCGTAATTAAGCGAATAAAGCTCCTCCCTTTCCCCTGCAATATCAATAATTACAACACCGTCGGAAAGACGGGTCGCCGTTTCTATTGAGTCGGTTAATCTTGATTTTATATCAGACTTAATTATAAGTCTGTCAACAATCACCTCAATATTGTGCTTTTTGTTTTTATCCATTTTGATTTCTTCTGACAAATCAAAAACCGAACCGTCAACACGAACACGAACAAAGCCTGATTTTCTGATGTTATCAAGCTCCTTAACATACTCGCCCTTTCTGCCCCTTACTATAGGCGACATAACCTGAATTTTGGTTTTGTCATCAAGGCTCATAACGGCATCAACTATCTGGTCAACCGTCTGCTGTGTTATTTCCCTGCCGCATTTTGTACAGTGAGGTATTCCTATACGGGCATAAAGCAGGCGCAGATAGTCATAGATTTCCGTAACGGTGCCGACAGTTGAACGAGGGTTTCGGCTTGTTGTTTTCTGATCTATAGATATAGCAGGCGAAAGACCGTCGATATAATCAACATCAGGTTTTTCCATCTGACCGAGAAACTGCCGTGCGTAGGATGAAAGACTCTCAACATATCTGCGCTGACCTTCAGCGTAAATTGTATCAAAAGCAAGACTTGATTTGCCGGAGCCGGAAAGGCCCGTAAAAACGACAAGCTTATCCCTTGGTATTTCTATATCAATATTTTTAAGATTATGCTCTCTTGCACCTTTAATAACTATATTTTTATTCATTATTCAAATCCCCCATAAAGCGCTTAAGTACAGCTATTGCCTAATCAGTAACAGGCACGAGCCGATTTTAAAAAATGTAACTTGCCGGCAATTCTGTATTGCAGCAGCAAAAGCAAGCTTTAGCGCAGTAGGCCAAAAGCCCTTATCACTAACGGTTTTTTATTATTTTTCAAGCTCTGCAATCTGATCGCGTAAAAATGCAGCATGCTCAAATTCCAGCAGCCGAGCTGCCTCTCTCATCTCTTTTTTCAGCTTATCAATAAGCAGCTTCTTTTCCTTTTTAGTAAGATGCTTATGCTTACCCTCAAGCTTTTCTTTAGATGTTATCTCAATAATCTGACGAACATCCTTTTTAATTGTTCGGGGTGTAATTGCGTGCTGCTCGTTATATTTTTGCTGAATTTCTCTGCGGCGTACGGTTTCAGTAATTGCACGCTCCATTGACGGAGTAACGCTGTCTGCATACATAATTACTTCACCGTTTTCATTTCTCGCAGCTCTGCCGATTGTTTGAACAAGAGATGTTTCCGAGCGCAGAAAGCCTTCCTTGTCTGCGTCAAGTATTGCAACAAGTGAAACCTCGGGAATATCAAGACCTTCTCTTAACAAATTTATTCCGACGAGAACATCAAACTCTCCGAGGCGAAGGTCACGGATAATTTCCATTCGCTCAATGGTATCAATGTCGTGGTGCATATAGCGCACTCTGACATCAAAGCCTTCAAGGTATTTTGTTAAATCCTCTGCCATTGCCTTTGTAAGCGTAGTCACAAGAACGCGCTCGCCGCGCTCGGCTCTTATATTTATCTCGCTGAGCAAATCATCCATTTGGTCCTCTGTAGGCTTAACGGTTATAACAGGGTCAAGCAAGCCGGTAGGTCTGATAAGCTGTTCAACAATTTGTGTGCTGTGCTGTTTTTCAAAATCATTCGGAGTTGCAGATGTAAATATTACCTGATTTACCTTTTTATAAAACTCATCAAACTGTAAAGGTCTGTTATCAAGTGCACTCGGAAGCCTGAATCCATATTCAACAAGGCTCTCCTTCCTTGCCCTGTCACCCGCATACATACCTCTAATCTGCGGCAGCATAACATGACTTTCGTCACAAAAAAGCAAAAAGTCATCCGGTAAATAATCAATAAGAGTGAACGGCGCCTCACCCGGCTTTCTGCCGCTCATAACCGCCGAATAGTTTTCAATACCTTTGCAAAAGCCCGTTTCACGCAGCATTTCAATATCATTCATTGTGCGTTCTTTTATTCTCTGCGCCTCAAGGAGCTTGCCTTTTTCCTCGAAATAGGCAACTCTTTCAACCATTTCCTCATAAATCTGCTCAACTGCCTTGTTCATTTTTTCAGCACCGACAACATAATGTGACGCAGGATAAAGACAGGTATGTGAAAGTATGCCCTCAACCTTTCCCGTAAGCGGCTGTATTTCACATATTCGGTCGATTTCATCTCCAAAAAATTCAATCCTTATTGCAGTACCAGATGAGCCTGCCGGGAAAACCTCAAGAGTATCTCCCCTGACTCTGAATTTATTGCGGACAAAATTAATATCATTTCTTTCATACTGTATTGAAACGAGCTTTTCAATAAGCTTGTCCCTGCCAAATTCCATACCTGTTCTTAAAGAAATAACCATGCTCTGATAGTCAATAGGGTCGCCTATAGAATATATGCATGATACAGACGCTACAATTATGACATCGCGCCTTTCAAAAAGCGCCGCTGTTGCGGAATGGCGCAGCTTGTCAATTTCATCATTTATTGATGAATCCTTTTCAATATAGGTATCGGTTGTCGGCACATATGCTTCAGGCTGATAATAATCATAATATGATACAAAATATTCAACAGCATTTTCGGGGAAAAATTCCCTGAATTCACTGCAAAGCTGCGCGGCAAGAGTTTTGTTGTGCGCAAGAACAAGCGTGGGGCGATTGACCTTTTCAATGATATTTGCCATTGTAAATGTTTTTCCCGAGCCGGTTACACCCATAAGGGTTTGCTCGCGGTCACCGTTTAAAACTCCTTTTACAAGAGCTTCTATTGCCTGCGGCTGATCACCTGTCGGCTGAAATTTGCTGACTAATTTAAATTTATCCATACTATGCACCCAAAGCTGTTTTACGATTTTTTCGTATTCATATTATTATATGACACATTAATAATAAATTCAAGTGCTAAACTGAACATTTGTTCTTTTTTACAAAAACAGGCACGGACATTGAATAAATTTTTAAGCTTATGAATAGAATTTTTTAGGTGATGAAAATGTTAAGTGCAATATTATCGGCAATAGGCGCACATCTTATTTATTTTGTTTTGCACATTCAAAACACATCAAGCTTCCCCAAGCCCCTCCCTCCAAAGGAAGAAAAGGAAATGCTTGACAGAATGGTTCAGGGAGATAAGCAGGCAAGAGCCATACTCATTGAAAGAAATTTAAGACTTGTAAGCCATATTGTAAAAAAATATTATTCAAAAACAAATGATACTGACGATCTGATAAGCATAGGAACAATCGGACTGATAAAGGCGATTGACAGTTTTAACACGGAAAAAGGAACAAAGCTTGCAACATATGCAAGCAGATGTATAGAAAATGAAATACTTATGCATTTCAGAAGTGCAAAAAAACAGGCTAACGATGTTTATTTGGGAGATGCGCTTGAGGTTGACAAGGACGGCAATCCACTTACCATTGAGGACACAATCAGCAGTACAAATGATTTAGCGGATGACCTTGAAACAAAAATCAGATGGGAAAAGGTATCAAAAATAATTTCTCAAATAACCGATGAAAGGGAAAAAGAAATAATTATATTAAGATACGGCCTTAACAATAAAAAACCTTTGACACAACGCGAGGTTGCGCAAAGGCTGAATATAAGCAGAAGCTATGTTTCACGAATTGAAAAGAAGGTTTTGAGTGACATAAAAAAGGCTGCTCAATAACATAAGGGCATTTACAGACCTTTTCAAATTTTGTGTAATGCCAAAGTAAGGCACAAAAGCTTTTTTGTAAAATATAATTGAGTAAATATACTATTTGTATTATCCCATATTACACTGATGTACAATCAGGGACAGTCCCCGATTGTACATCAGTGCCTTTATAATTCAATTTAATTTCCTGATGATGTAGGAATATAAGGTATCAAATCCTGAGCAAGCTTTATAATCGGCATTGACTGCAAAACAATTTCACCGGGACCTGTTATAACGGTATTGAACAGTCCTTCGCCGCCGAACAAAATATTTTTTGCGCCCTTGACTGTCTGAACCTCCATTTTGCAGCTTGCGTCCATCATAACCAAATGCCCTGTATCAATAATCATTTTCTGGCCCGGCTCAAGTCGGTACTTCACCGCGGAACCGTCAATCTCAATAAACGCAATACCGTTTCCTGAAATTTTCTGCATAATAAATCCCTCACCGCCGAACAGACCTGTGCCGAGCTTCTTTTGAAAATAAACAGAAAGCTCCACACCAAAGGTAGATGCAAGAAACGCACTTTTCTGACAAATATATTCTCTGCCGCCGCTTAAATCAAGTGCAACAATATCACCGGGAAAGCTGCTTGCAAATGCAATAGTTGCAGTGCTGCCGAGTGCTGTATATTTGTTTTGAAACAGCTTTTCACCGGAAAACATCCTGCCGAACATTTTGCCGATGCCGCCGTTTGAGGTGGTTTCCATTTTCATATTCGGACTCATCCAGCTCATAGCTCCGCCCTCTGTAATCATTGTTTCATTAGGTTCAAGCGTACATACAAGTACAGGGAAATTACCGCCTTTTATTTCATATTTCATAGAAATTTCTACCTTTCAAAAATATTTCCCCCGGTGCAATCAACAGCAACCGTCAGCGGGAAATTACAAAATTCGAGCTTTTTGACTGATTCACAGCCCAGGTCCTCATAAGCAATCACCTTACATTTTTTAATGCACTTTGATGCAAGAGCTCCTGCTCCGCCGATTGCGCAAAGATAAACGGCCTTATTTCTGACAACAGCATCGCAGACCTCACGGCTGCGCTCGCCTTTACCAACCATTGCAACGAGTCCGTTATCAAGAAGACGAGGCGTAAAAATATCCATTCTGCTTGATGTTGTGGGTCCGCACGAGCCGACAGCAAGACCGTCAGGCGCAGGTGTAGGTCCGGCATAATATATAACTGCATCCTTTAAATCATAAGGGAGCGGTTCATTATTATCCATTGCGGCAACAATGCGCTTGTGTGCTGCATCTCGGGAGGTATAAACCGTACCTGACAAAACTACTCTGTCACCTTTTTTAAGTATCGGTGCATATTCGCGAAGTTGATTTGTATTTAATATGTATTTCATTAATTTTTCCCTAATTTATCGCGCAGCTTTTTATTTTCCTCCTCAAGTGTTTCAAGCATGGCGATATTTTGTTTAAGCTCACGGCTGATGCTTTTAAGCTGAAAATCAAGATTTGCGTTGACGATTTCAAGCCTTTGGCACTCAAAATTAACATCCTCAAGAGCAGCCATAAGACGAGAAATTTCGTCAGTAAGTGCTTTAACATCGGTTTTCTTTGTCATTTTACTTTCCCTTTTTTTTCAAGTAAAAAAGAGGCTGCACAGAAAACTGCTCAACCTCTCCCAATCAAGCAATTTTTATTATGTAATGCTTGAATTAACTGTCAATATCAACATCTTTTTCAAAATAACGAGATGCAAACCAGTGAACTTTAATTGTATATTCCTCTTCAAGAGCATCAACCTCAGATGTGCTCTTTTCCGAAATAAGATCAGACTCCGCACTGTGATACCAAACTGTTTCATCGTTTGTACCTACAAAATACATAATATGATAACCGTAATCTGATTTTACAATAGCTGTGTCGCCTGATTTCCTGCTGCTGTCAAAGCACCAGTTTGAAAATCCGTCAACCATATCGCCCGTTGCAACATCCTCATACAGACCGCCTGTTTCAGTCGAACCTGTATCTGCGGAATTATCTGCAACAAGGTCTGCAAAAGAATCCTCTGTTGCATCGCCGTTTTTCCACTCATTAAGAATATCGACGGCATTTAGATATGCTTCATCCCACTGTTCGGTCGAAGCATCTGTTGCCGACGCGTCCTCGTCATCGGTTTCGGGAGCAATAAGTATGTGGCGCACATTAATTGTTTTCCTGTCTGTAATTGATGCCGGGGAAATTACATATACCACAGTAGTGCTGTACTGATATGAATCGCCTGCTTTTCTGTCAGAGCTGAAGAGCCAGTCAAGACCCGAATAGGTTGTTTCTTCGTCATCGCTGTGCTCCTCGCCGTCCTCATGAGTATGTTCATCGGCTGTTGCGATCGCAAATCCCCTGTTAATCAGAGTACTGCGCGTTGCACCGGTAATGGTTGAATAAGTATCCTCAGCATATGCTGTTTTATAAAAATCACTTGAAGCATATTCAACACAGAGGTCAGTGAAATTTGAGCCATCGGATTCAAGGGCATCTGCAAATGCCTTTGCATCATCCTCTGATGAACATTCAAAAAGCCTGATATCTACAGTCTGATAATCTTCAATATGCTCATCCTTATAAGCAGTAACCTCATCCTCTGTAACGCTTATGCTGTCGCTTTCGGTGCTCAAGTCACTTTGATAATTTTCTGCAATATACTGGCGTGTAGCTTCAGTTATGAAAACCTTTTCCGTAACACCGAGACCCATTGCCTGAACGAGATAACCGCTTAATGTATAGCCGTAACCGTTTGCGGTTTCTCTGTAGCTTGAAAGTGTTTCGTTTAGCTCTGACTGCTGATCCTCGGTAATTTCGGGCTCCTCGCCGCCGTTTGCGGCAACTGCTGCAAGATAATAAGTATATGTCGATTCAATCGAATCAAGAACAAGCTGCTCCATATGTTCAGACCAGGTCATAGTTTCATTTGTGGTTGAATCGGTATATTTTTGCTTTGAAAGCGGCTGGTCAAAATCAACATCAAGGCCAACCTGCTCCAAATCAATTCCGTACTCTTCATATGACGACTGCTGTGATTGAAGGCTGTTGTAGGTTGAAGCATAATAAAAATTATATGTGCTTACCTTAACCTTTGCCTTTTGTGTGCCGTTGGAAATTGTTGCGGCGGTAAGCGTTTGAGCAGGCAGGCTTAATGACGAAATAAAGCCCTTTCTGACTGTGCCTGTTGCAACATATGCAGCAAGAAGAGCAACTACAACAACTATGCATACAGTTGATTTGATAATCTTCCTTGTTCTCGGGGCAATACCATTGGACGACGCGCCTGTTGAAGAATATTTGTCAGAAAGCTTTTTGATTTTTTCATCAAGCTTTTTGATTTCCGACTCGTCAGCCGCAGCAGCCTTCTTCTCCTTGAGTTTATCAAGTTCCTCTTTTAACGAGGCTTTTTTTGCATCTGTCTTTTCCTTTGCTTTTTTATTTTTCAGGGCGAGCTTTTCAGCTTTTTTTGCTGCTTTGTCTTTTTCCGAAATGCTGCCGCCTGTGAGCAAATCATCATCTAATTGTTTTTTTGCCATATTTGTTCATCCTTTTTATTCATTGAGTAGTAATATCAAAAGTATTTTACACTATTAATCAAAATATTACAAGAGAAAATTTTAATAAGATGCGGCTGAAGAAGCTGTTGTTGAGGCGTCTTCTGATTTTGATTCATTATATTTATCAATCGCCCTGTTGACAACAGAGTCGTGAACATCAACATCTGCGTCCTCAATAAGCTCGTTTAGCTTTTCACTTCTTAAATCCTGAATAATATCTATCTTATAGCTTGCAGCTTTATTTATAAAATACATAATATGATATCCGTAGTCTGATTTTACAATATCGGTATCTCCGTATTGACGGGAATCATCAAGAGCCCAGTTTTCAAATTCCGAGACCATTTCTCCCTGCTCAACGCCCTCATATAAGCCTCCGAACAAACCGTTTGAGCCTGATGATGTGGAAGCAGTGTCGTCTGTATTTTCTTCAGCAAGCAGAGCAAATGAATATTCGCTTTTGTCGCCGCTGTTGAACTCATCGAGAATTGACTGTGCCTTTTCTTCCGCGGCTGCCCACTGCTCATCGGTATAGGTTGTTGATTCGGTTGTATCGTCGCTTGAAGCGTCATCACTTTCAGGCATGATAAGAATATGCCTTACGGAATATACCTCATCTTCATTTCTTGTGGCATTTTCTGTTTTAAGAATAATATAGGCATAACCGTTTGCTTCATCAATATAATAGTTTTTAGAGCCGATAGGTGTTTCATCGCTGAAAAGCCATTCGTTTATTTCATCGCCGAACGGAGAGTCCTTGCCGTTTATCGTTCCGTCAACATTCTGCTCATATGTTGCAATCGCCTGCTCACGGGCATCTTCCTGCGTAAGAGTGCTGTCAGACTCCATATAGCTTGTTATATCCTGCTCAATATAAGCGGAATAAACCTCGGGAATAAGTGCGACTATTGATGCTCTGTCGGTAATTTTATCCATATATTCTTCAACGGTATCCATCGAATCGGAAATTGTTTCATCGCTTGAAGTATCATAAACAGTTGCGAGATAGCTGAAATTAATTTGATAATAATCAGACTTGTTATCATTATAATAGCTTTCAATTTCAGCGTCTGTAGGCTTATATTCAACATCAAACCTGCCGCGGTAGTTAATGGTAACATAATACTGTTCAAGCATAAGCCTTATGGTATCTTCGGTACAGTAATCGCCGAAATTGTTTTCAATATAATCGTTAAGAGAAATACCCTCCTCCGACGCGGAAGCCTTTAAGCTTTCGATTTGAGTTTCTATTGCTTCCGACTGACTGTCGGTAAGAGTCATCCCCTCATCAACAGCTTTGTTATAATAAACCACAACCTGTTTTATTTCTTCAAGCGTTTCCTCCTTAAAGAAATCAGCCCAGCTTATTGACTCGCCGTTATCATCTGTAGTAAACTGATTATCATAGCTTTGGGTCGTATCAAGGTCAAAATAGCCGTATGCGGCATACTGCTCATAATAGCTGACCAAGCTTGAATAATAATAATTATACATACCTACGCTGATTTTTGAATCATCAACGGTAACGGCAACAGAAGCAGGATTCATAAGCCTGCCTTCCTTCCCGTTTGGTACGGTAAAATAACGAACGCCAAGCACAATCAATGCGGCAACAACAAGCAATGTAATAATAATGAGGGGAATAAATTTAAGAGATTTCTTATTAATGACAATTTGTTCAGAATTGTTTTTAATGATTTTTTCCCTTTCGGGCTTTACGGGATTTGCCTGCTTTTCAAATTCTTCCTTATCAATAACAAAGTTCTCATTTTCAAGAAACAGATTGTCATCAATCATCGGAGCTTTTGCGTCAAAGTCCCAGTTGTCATTTTCCTCAAGAGTAACCTTATATTCCGCGTTATCCGAAGCTTCCGGCGCAGTATTGCCGCTGTCCGGGGCTTCAGGTTTACGCTCATTAAGCTCTAAATCTTTTTCTTTATCTTCCATGATTGCACCTCTTATGTTTAATAAACGCTATCTAATTATACTATAATATACAATTCTTTGCAACAAATTTATTGTTGTTAAATTAAAAAAACTGTTAAAATATTTTAAATTTTATGTTATAAAAAAAGCTTGTATTAAAATCATTATGCTTGAAAAATGATGATACTTGTAGTATTATGAGTTTAGTATATCGGCGATAATAAAATTTATTGAGGTTTACATATGAAGAATAGTTTGATTGCCTTGAAGCTGAAGTACCGTGAAAATCCCGGTTGGTACTGGCTTTTGGCAGTAATATTTCTATTCCCCATACTGCCGGAATATATAAGTCCGTTTATTCTGTTTGCAGGCTTTATTGTTTTTAAACGGCAATGGAGCCGTGAGGGACGAAAAGCAAAAGTCGGCACCATCGGCAAGCTTATGATAGCATTCATGGCTATTGCCGTTATCAGCACACTGTGGTCCGAAACAAAGTTTTCAACATTTGCAACGGCTATGCTCTGGTGGGGAATGTTTCTTGTTGAGGTTATGATTTATAACCTTGCAAGAACGAGGCGGAAAATTGACAAAATACTTACCGCGATGGTTTATTCAGGTGCGTTAAATGGTATTGTCGGCACTGTACAGATCTGTAGTTATATTCTTTACAAATTCGGTATAATAAGCAAATCAGCCGTACTGGTCACTCCTTTTTACAGGAATCTTGATATGATGGTTTATTCTGTTTTACCGTTTGAAATAAGCACATCGTTATGGTCCACAAGGGCGAGCGGTTTTTTCTCAAATCCTAATCTGCTTGCCACATATATGATTGTTGTTTATCCCATATCAATTTATCTCTTTCTTAATGCTAAAACAAAAAAGAACAAAATAATTTTATTTTGCATAAATTTGATAATCGGCGCAGGATTAAGCTCAAGTATGACAAGGGCGGGCTGCTTTATTGCAATAGCCGGATGGATATTTATGTTTATCATTCTTGCAAAAAGGCATTGGAAGCAGATGCTTTTGATTTTTGTTCCTACGATATGCGTAATAATACCTTCAATGCTTACACGCTACGGTCTTATTTTCAAAACCGTCGGCAAGGTCAGCGGCGGCGGAAGCGGAAGCACGGAAGCAAGGAAATCATCAATAACTCATTTTCAGATATGGGAAAGTCTTATAAATTATCTTACAAACAATATTAGAGAATTTTTTATCGGAACAGGCTACGGCTGTGAACAAACCGGTCATATACTGTTAAACATTTACGGTCTTGACAAGCCGCATGCCCATAATTTTGTGCTTGAAACATGGGTTGAACTTGGCATTATAGGCGTTGTGCTTTTGTTTGCGATTATAGTCTGTGCTTTCGGCAAGCTGCTTGAAATCAATGCAAATAACGGTAAAAAGTTTACACTCGTATTTTGTATTTTTACATCAATGCTTATGTATCTGTTATTCGGTTTAACCGATTATATTTTCAATTCTCCCAAGCAAATCATCATAATGTTTATCCTTCTCGGGCTTACGCAGGCAATCAGCTTTTGCTATGAAAAGACCCTAATCAAGGATACGAAATCATTAAGGAAAGCCACAAAAAAACAAATTGACAATGCAATACACAAAGCTTGACAACACGCATTGAGGCTGCCTCACTCCCCTGAGACAGCCTCTTTATTTATTTTGCTTTTGTTTCACAGTATAAGCAGCGATATGTGCCCTGATTATCGGTAAGCTTGAATATATGGTCTATATATTCGTTATTACATATGCATTTGGGATTAGGGCATTTAATTATATTTTTCAGCTCACTTGGCATAGTGAGCTTTTTCTTTTCAATGCGCTTACTGTCCTTAATAATATTGACTGTCGCGTCAGGCGCCGTATATGCGATAATATCAAGATTAAGGTCGATAAGGTCGTTAATTTTAATAATGTCTTTGAGTTTTTTCTTCTTTGACTTGGCATTTGTAATAACTGCAACCTGGCAGGAAAGCTCTGATAAATTCAGATTTTCGTAAACCCTCATTGCACATCCGGCAGGAATATGGTCAATCACATAGCCGTTTTCAATAGAATCAATATTCATTAAAGAGCACCTCCCCATTCAAGTAAGGTTTTTATAAGTGCCATTCTGATATATTTACCGTTGAGTGCCTGAACAAAATATTTTGCTCTTGCATCATTGTCAACCTCCGTTGCTATTTCATTAACTCTCGGCAGCGGGTGCATTATTGTAAGATTTTTCTTGGCATTTTCAAGCTTTTTAAGGTCGAGGATAAATGCATCCTTGTGTTTTAAATACTCATCCTCCGAGAAGAAACGTTCACGCTGAATACGCGTCATATAAAGAATATCCGGCTTATTCATTATCTCCTCCATTGCTTCAACCTCAATATACTCACTGCCGCTTTTTTCAAGCACATCGCTTTTGATGTAATCCGGCACGCAAAGCTCCTTAGGTGAAATCAATATGAATTTTACATTTTTATAGCGACACATTGCCTTAATGAGCGAATGAACCGTTCTTCCGAATTTTAAATCGCCGCAAAGACCGACTGTAAGATTATCAAAGGTTCCTTTTTCACGATAAATTGTCAAAAGGTCGGTCAGAGTCTGCGTCGGATGTGAATGGCCGCCGTCGCCTGCGTTAATAATCGGCACCGAGCTTTTCATACTTGCAACACGGGGGGCACCCTCAAGCGGATGGCGCATAGCAATAATATCGGCATAGCAGGATACCATTCTTACGGTATCTTCAACACTTTCGCCCTTTGAAGCGGATGAAGACGCAGCCTCTGAAAAGCCGAGGACATTGCCGCCAAGCTCCATCATTGCAGCCTCAAATGAAAGGCGTGTTCTGGTTGAAGGCTCAAAGAAAAGAGTGGCAAGCTTTTTACCAAAGCAGATATGTGAATACTTTTCTTTATTGGATATGATATCCATTGCAAGAGCAATCATATCATCAATTTCCTGCAATGATAAATCTGTTGTATCAAGTAAGTGACGCATTTTATTACCCTTTCCTTTTATTGATTTGCACCGTTTAACTCAAGATACTTTTTTATACGTTCAACATTTTCACGGTTTTTTTCATCATCTTCAAGATATTCAATAATATCATAAACATCAACAACCGAATATACCGGAAAGCCGAATTCTTCCCCGACCTCCGCCATTGCGGATTTATCGGTTAATCCCTTTTCCCTGCGGTCAACCATAACAAACGCTGCCGCAACCCTCGTGCCTTGAAGCTTTGAAAGCATTGACATACTCTCTCTTATTGCAGTGCCGGCGGTTATAACATCCTCGACAATAACTATTTCATCACCGCTTTTGGGAGTATAGCCGACAAAGACACCGCCTTCACCGTGATCTTTTTTCTCTTTCCTGTTAAAGAAAAACGGCACATCAAGTCCCTGCTTTGAAAGAGCGACTGCAACCGAAACAGCGATAGGTATTCCCTTATATGCGGGACCGAAAAGAACAGTTCTTTTATTGCCTATCTTTTCAAAATAAGCCTTTGCATAAAACTCACCGAGCTTTTGAATCTGTTTTCCCGTTTTTATTTCGCCTGCATTAATGAAATACGGTATCTTCCTTCCGCTTTTAGCTGTAAAGTCACCGAATTTCAAAACGCCTGCTTCCTCTAAAAATTTTATAAATTCTCTTTTATAGCCATCCATAAGTTTTCTCCTTATCCAATAAATTCCCTGCAGCATCTTCTGTAAGCTTCCACAGGATTTTCGCAAGCTGTAATCGGTCTGCCCACTACAATATAATCCGAGCCGATTTCTTTAGCCTTAGCAGGAGTAGTTACTCTGACCTGATCACCGATATCGCCGTCTGCAAAGCGTACTCCCGGAGTAACTGTCATAAAGGCATTGCCGCAGCTTTCTTTCACCATACCTGCCTCAAGCGGAGAGCATACTACTCCGTCAAGACCTGCCGCCTTGGCATTTTCGGCATATTTAACAATGGTATCGTTAATAGACGCATTTATAAGAAGCTCGTTTTTCATTCTGTCCTCACTTGTTGAGGTAAGCTGTGTGACCGCAATCAGGATAGGTCTTGTGCCGTCATCTCTTGTAAGCCCTTCGACAGCGGCTTTCATCATATCTATTGTTCCGGCAGCGTGGAGATTAGTCATATCTACATTAAGCCTTGAAAGAACCGCCATTGACTTTTTAACCGTGTTCGGGATATCGTGAAGCTTTAAATCAAGAAATATCTTATGACCTCTGCTTTTAAGCTCCCTAACTATTGAGGGTCCCTCTGCATAATAAAGCTCCATACCGATTTTTACAAAAGGCTTTTCCTCGGTAAAATTATCAAGGAAATCAAAGGCTGCCCGCGCCGATGAAAAATCACAGGCTACAATTACATCCTTACCCATTAGTCAATCACTCCTATTATATCACTTATTTTATCTATACCGAGCCTTTCACATTCAGTTGTCAAAGCCTCGATAATATCCTTGCAGGCATACGGGTTTACAAGATTTGCGGCGCCGACCTGGACAGCAGTCGCACCTGCCATCATCATTTCAATAACATCCTGTGCTGTTGACACACCGCCGCAGCCCATAACAGGAATATTACAGGACTTTGAAACCTGATATACCATTCTTACGGCAACCGGAAAAATCGCAGGTCCGCTGAAGCCTCCCATTTTATTCGCAATAATCGGCTGCCTTTTTTTCAAATCAATACGCATACCAAGCATTGTGTTGATAAGGCAAATACCGTCGGCGCCTGCCTCCTCGCAGGCTTTGGCGATTGAAACGATATCCGTAACATTCGGTGAAAGCTTCACAAATACCGGCTTTCTTGAAACGGCTTTTACCGCCCTTGTGACCTCTGCCGCACATTCACAGGAGGTACCGAAGCTCATACCTCCGCCGTGGACATTCGGGCAGGAAATATTAACCTCCAATATACCGACCTGCTCCTGTTTATCAAGAAGAGCGCAGGTGTATGCGTAATCATCAACGCTGAAGCCTGAAACATTTGCGATAACCGGCTTATTAAAATATTTTTTCATTTCAGGCAGCTCGTGCTCAATCACATGATGAACGCCGGGATTCTGTAATCCTACGGCATTTATCATGCCCGCTTCACATTCGGCAATTCTCGGAGTGGGATTTCCGAAACGCGCATCTTTGGTTGTGCCCTTAAAAGAGAACGAGCCGAGAATATTTATATCATAAAAATCCTTAAATTCATTGCCGTAGCCGAATGTGCCTGAAGCCGGAACAACCGGATTATCCATTTCAAGACCGGCAAGATTAACTGATAAATCTACCATATGATTTCCTCTCTTTCAAGCACGGGACCGTCCTTGCATATACGCTTGCTTGCGTATTTTGTTTTGCAGGAACAGCCCATACAGGCGCCAAAGCCGCAGCCCATACGCTCCTCAAAGGAAAACTGACCCGAGGTCTGCGCCTTTGCTTCAATCGCTTTAAACATCGGCATAGGGCCACAGGTATAGAAATAATCATACTGTGCCGGAAATGCATCTGTAACAAAGCCTTTTACGCCGTATGTGCCGTCTGCTGTTGTAACGGTTACATCGGCACCGAGCGATTTAAACTCATCCTCATAAAAAACTTCATCACCGGTGTTAAAGCCAAGTATAACACGGGGGTTCTGACCATTCTTTATAAGCGTTTTGCAAAGATTATACAGTGGCGGAATCCCAACGCCTCCCCCGATAAGGAGCGGCATTTCGGCATCTTTGATTGTGTAGCCGTTACCAAGCCCGGTTAAAATATCAAGCGTGCAGCCGGCTGAAAGAAGCGACATTGCCTGCGTTGCACTGCCGACAACCTTATATATAATTGTTATCGTACTGTCATCGTAATCGCAAACAGATATCGGACGGCGCAGAAATTTACCGTCAAGCTTAATATTGATAAACTGACCCGGTGCTGTAATATAGCCGGTATCGCCTTCAAGCATCATTTTATAAACCGATTTTGCAATCAAATCATTTGACAGGATTTTGTAAATATTCTTCTTATACATAATATATCCTTACTGTGCATCAATAGTTGACACACCGAGCGTAATTTCTTCAAGCACATCAAGAAGAACCTTAACTGTATCAAGAGATGTAAACATGGTAACATTATTTTCAACGGCGGCTCGTCTGATTTCAGAGCCGTCTGAATGCGAATCGCCTGCATTTATGTCAATTGTATTTATGACATATGCAATATGCCCCTGACGCAGCGCCATAAGTATTTCGTCGCTATCATCAAGAGTAAGCTTATGCCTTACCCTTGTGCGAATGCCATGCGCCTTGAGATATTTTGCAGTACCCTCTGTTGCCTCAATATTAAAGCCGAGCTCATAAAACCTTTTTATAAGCGGCAAAGCAGTTGGCTTATCCTGGTCGGCTATTGTAACAAGAACCGTGCCGTAGTTGGCAACATTAAGTCCCGACGCCTGTATTGCTTTATAAAGTGCTCTTGTAAGCGAAGTATCATAGCCGATAGCTTCACCCGTTGATTTCATCTCCGGGGATAAATACGTATCCATACCTTTAAGCTTTGAAAATGAGAAAGCGGGCGCTTTAACATACCAGCGTTTCTTTTCAGGAGGATAAACCGCGGTTATACCCTGCTCTTTAAGCGAATGACCGAGTATTACCCGAGTTGCAATATCAGCCATGGGAACCGATGTTGCTTTTGAAAGAAACGGCACTGTCCTTGAAGAACGGGGATTAACCTCAATTACATAAACATCGTCCTTATCGTCTGCAATAAACTGAATATTATATAAGCCTACAATACCGATTGCCCTACCGAGACGGACAGTATAATCAATGATTTTATCCTTTACCGCCTGCGAAACCGAAAATGTGGGATAAACCGAAATGGAGTCGCCCGAATGAACGCCCGTTTTTTCGACATGCTCCATAATACCGGGGATGAATACATCGCTGCCGTCGCAAACGGCGTCAACCTCAAGCTCCCTGCCCATAATATATTTATCGACAAGCACGGGCTGCTCGGTATTTATTTCAACAGCAGTCTGGAGATAATGGCGAAGCGAATGCTCGTTTGCAACAATCTGCATTGCTCTTCCACCTAAAACGAAGGATGGGCGAACAAGTACGGGATAACCTATTTCAGCTGCAACTCTTACTCCTTCATCAATATCAGTAACTGCAAGACCCTTTGGCTGGGGAATACCAAGCTTATCCATAATTTTTTCAAAGCTGTCACGGTTTTCCGCCCTGTCAATCGCGGTAACATCAGTGCCTATAATCGCAACACCGAGCGCATCAAGCGGCGGTGCAAGGTTAATCGCAGTCTGACCGCCGAGCGAAACAACAATACCAAGCGGTTTTTCAAGAGTTATTATATTCATTACATCCTCAACCGTAAGCGGTTCAAAATAAAGCTTATCGGAGGTTGTGTAGTCAGTTGAAACGGTTTCGGGATTGTTGTTTATAATAATTGCTTCATAGCCCGCATTACGGATTGACCAGACTGCATGAACCGTCGAATAGTCAAATTCAACCCCCTGACCTATGCGTATGGGACCCGAGCCTAATACAATTATCTTCTTTTTATCGGAAACTACCGACTCATTTTCACATTCATATGTTGAATAAAAATACGCGACATATGAATCAAACTCCGACGCACAGGTATCAATCATTTTATATACGGGCATTATATTATTTTCTTTTCTGAAATTAAAGACATCAGTCTGTGATATACCCCACATTTTGCCGATGTATTCGTCGGAAATGCCCATCTTTTTTGCATCTTTCAGAACCTCAATATTTAAACGGCTGCCCTTGAGCACATTTTCAAAATCTACAATATTCTTAAATTTTTCAAGGAAAAACATATCAATTTTCGTTGCATTGTAAATTCTTATCAAATCAACGCCGAGCCTTATAAGCTGAGCTATTGCGAACATTCTGTCGTCAGTGCCGTTTTTGATATATTCAAGCAGTTTTTCTTCGGTATAGGCATCAAACTTTTTGTCATATAAATGGCATACGCCTGTTTCAAGTGAACGCACGGCTTTAAGCAGGCTTTCCTCCATAGTTCTGCCGATTGCCATTACCTCGCCGGTTGCCTTCATCTGTGTATTGAGAGTATTGTTTGCATCTGCAAATTTATCAAACGGGAAACGAGCTATTTTTGTTACAACATAATCAAGTGTCGGTTCAAATGACGCCGGAGTATTCGCAATCGGGATTTCGTTAAGATACATTCCGACTGAGATTTTAGCCGAGACTCTTGCGATAGGATAGCCCGATGCCTTTGAAGCAAGAGCAGATGAACGAGAAACTCTCGGATTAACCTCAATAAGGTAATACTGAAAGGAATGAGGGTCAAGAGCAAACTGAACATTGCAGCCGCCTTCGATTTTAAGCTCACGAATAATTTTAAGCGCTGAATCACGCAGCATATGATATTCCTTATTTGTAAGCGTTTGCGACGGTGCAACAACCACAGAGTCGCCCGTATGAACACCTACGGGGTCAATATTTTCCATATTGCATATGGTAATTGCAGTATCGTTTGCGTCACGCATTACCTCATATTCGATTTCCTTATATCCCTTTATACTCTTTTCAACAAGCACCTGATGAACAGGAGAAAGAGCAAGGGCGTTTTTCATCATTAAAACAAATTCTTCCTCATCATCGGCAAATCCGCCGCCCGTACCGCCGAGAGTAAATGCAGGGCGCAGAACGACAGGATAACCGATTTCACTTGCTGCCTTAAGTCCGTCTTCAAGACTTTCGGCAATTTTTGACGGGAGAACGGGCTCGCCGAGGCTTTCGCAAAGCTCCTTGAACATTTCCCTGTCCTCGGCACGCTCAATCGCCTCAAATTTTGTACCGAGTATCTCAACGTCACATTCCCGCAAAACACCTTTCTTTGCAAGCTGAACTGCAAGGTTAAGACCCGTCTGACCGCCGAGCGACGGCAATATGGCGTCAGGTCTTTCATGGCGTATGATGCGGGCGACATATTCAAGATTAAGCGGCTCCATATAAACCTTATCGGCAATATCGGTATCAGTCATAATCGTTGCGGGATTTGAGTTGATGAGCACAACCTCATAACCCTCCTCGCGAAGCGCAAGGCATGCCTGTGTTCCCGAATAGTCAAATTCGGCAGCCTGACCTATAACAATAGGACCGGAGCCTATTACAAGTATTTTATGAATATCTGTTCTTTTAGGCATCGCCGCGCTCCTCCTTTTCCATTAATCTGATAAATTCATCAAACAAATATGCGCTGTCCTGCGGACCCGGAGCGCTTTCGGGATGGTACTGAACCGAAAACAATTTGTTCTTTTCCGACTTAACACCCTCTGCCGTATCATCAAGAAGATTTGAATGCGTCAATGTAAGCTCTGTATTTTCAAGTGATTTTACATCGACCGCATACGAATGATTCTGCGAGGTGATTTCTATTTTACCTGTCTGAAGATTCATAACGGGATGATTACCGCCCCTGTGACCGAATTTCATTTTAAATGTTTTGGCACCGAGTGCAAGAGAAATCATTTGATGACCAAGACAAATACCGAATATCGGCAGCGTACCCTTGAGCTTTTTAACAACATTTATAACCTCCTGAACATCCTCGGGATTGCCGGGTCCGTTTGAAAGGAACAAACCGTCGGGGCGCATTTTAAGTATTTCTTCGGCAGTTGTGTTATACGGAACAACAGTTACATTACAGCCCTTTTCATTAAGCTTTCTTATAATGTTGAGCTTTATGCCGCAGTCAATCGCAACAACATCAAACCTGTGGTTGGGGGTTCTTGAGTACCAACGCTTTTTACAGCTCACTCTTGAAACCATATCTGTCGGTATAACATACTCTCTTACCTTTGCAAGAGCCTGGTCATAGGGCACATCGGCGTCACAAATAATAACCTTCTGCGAGCCTTCATCGCGGATAATTCTTGTAATCATTCGTGTGTCGATACCGCTGATACCCGGAATATTATATTCGTCAAGCGCTTCGGACAGGGTTTTCGTGTACCTGAAATTAGACGGCATATCATTATATTCACGCACAATAAGACCGCCCATGGTAGGAATTTTGGTTTCAAAGTCCTCGTCTGTTATACCGTAGTTGCCGATAAGCGGATATGTCATACAAACCATCTGATCGGTATAGCTCGGGTCAGAAATAATTTCCTGATAACCGACCATTGATGTGTTGAATACTATTTCATTAACAGCTTCCCTGTCTGCACCGAAGCCGAAGCCGTAAAATTCCTTACCGTTTTGAAGAACGATTTTTTTATCATAAGCCTTCATAAACAATTTCTCCTCTCATCAGAGTTAAAAGATTATCGCCCTGAACCCGCCGGCCTTTAAACGGCGTTGCACGCCCCATTGTGACAAACTTATCCGGGTCAACACACCAGGCTTTATCTGCATCAATAAGTGCAAGGTCGGCAGGTGCGCCCTCAGCTATCTTACCGCCTTCAATACCAAAAATTTCCCTTGGACGAACGCTCATTAATTCAATCAGCTTTTCAAGAGTTATAACACCTGTTTTAACAAGCCTTGTATTAAGCACGGCAAACGCTGTTTCAAGCCCTACAATACCCATAGCCGATTTTTCAAGCCCCTTTGATTTTTCCTCAAGGGAATGTGGCGCGTGGTCTGTTGCAATCACATCAATTGTGCCGTCAAGCAAGCCTTCAATAAGAGCATACATATCGTCTTTTGAGCGAAGCGGAGGATTCATTTTAAAAAAGCCGTCCTCCTTCAAATCGCTGTCACACAATGTGAGGTAGTGAGGTCCTGTTTCGCAGGTAACTCTGACGCCTCTTGCTTTTGCTTTTCGTATAATATCAACGCTTTCTTTTGTTGATATGTGGCAAACATGATAACGACAGCCTGTTTTTTCCGAAAGACGGCAGTCACGCTCAACCTGTTCCCACTCGGATTGAGAACAAATCCCTTTATGGTTATGCTGCCTTGCGTATTTGCCGTCGTGAATATATCCGCCGTGTAAAAGCTCATTAACCTCACAGTGAGCCGATATTATTTTGTCAAGAGCGGCACATTCAACCATTGCCTTTTCCATAAGCTCTTCACTCTGCACTCCAGTTCCGTCGTCACTGAAGCCGATTACACTGTCGGCAAGCTCACTGAAATCCACAGTCTCGCCAACACCCTGCCTGCCCCTGGTTATTGTGCCGAACGGGAAAACATCAATAACAGCGTCACGCTTTATTATATCGGTTTGAAGCATCAGGTTTTCGGTGCAGTCGGGCGGCGGATTAAGATTAGGCATGGTGCAAAGTGCTGTATAGCCTGCACGGGCGCCCGCAAGCGAGCCTGTCCTGATAGTTTCTTTATAAGAAAAACCGGGCTCACGAAGATGTGTATGAACATCAACGAAACCCGGAATTAAAAAATACTTATCCTGTGCGTCAATAACACGGTCAGCTTTATTACAGGGAACAGAAATACCAAGGCTGTGAATTTTGCCGTTCACAATAAGAACATCTGACCTTTTAAATTTTTTGTCGATATATGCTAATGCATTTTTTATAAGCAAAGTCATTACAGATATTCCTTCCCTACATACTTAAATAATTATAATATACAACGGCATTATAAGTCAACACAAAAATATAAAATAAATCTATTTACTTCATAATTTTTTTATAATATAATATTTTTGATTTTTCTGATTTAGGCGGTGTTTAATTTGAAGCTTACGGTTATCGGCGGCGGCGGTGTACGCTCAATGTTTCTTGCGAAAAGTATTGCTCAAAGGGCAGGCGAGCTTAAAATAGATGAGCTTGTTTTTATGGATAACAATGAAGAAAAGCTTAACATATACGGCAAAATGGCAAAAAAAGTGGCAGAGCTTTTATGCAGCGAGCTTAAATTTACCCTTACTTCCGACGCAAAGTCGGCAATCAAAAACGCAGATTATGTTATAACGACAATTCGAGTAGGCGAGGATAAAATGCGTGTAAGGGATGAAAGAATCGCGCTTGACCTTGGTCTGTTAGGTCAGGAAACAACAGGCGCCGCGGGATTGTCATTTGCTATGCGCAGTGTAGGTGCGCTTGCCGACTACTGTGAACTAATCAAGAAATATGCAGCGCCGGGCTGCAAGGTTTTCAATTTTACAAATCCTGCCGGTGTGGTGAGTCAAACGCTTCGTGATATGGGCTATGATTTTACATACGGAATATGTGATGCCCCGTCGGGTATGCTGCGTTCATTTGAAAAGCTCTGTAATGCAGAAGAAAGCAGTGCCGTCGGCGAGGTTTACGGGCTTAATCACCTGTCGTATTTCAAATCAATAACCATAAACGGCAAAGATATTATGTATGACCTTATCAATAACGACAGAGCATACACAGAAACCGATATGCGATATTTTGAAAAAAAGCTGCTGCTTGAAAGAGGCGCCGTACTGAACGAATATCTGTATTATTTTTACTATCGTGAAAAGGCAGTTGAAAATATTCTCAAAGCCGATAAAACACGCGGCGAACAGATTTGTGAGATAAACAGTGAAATGACAAAAGAGCTGAAAAAAATTGATATTGAAAATAATTTTGAAAAAGCTTTTTCTGTTTTTGAACACTGGTACGGAATCAGGGAAAACAGCTATATGGCAAGCGAAACAGGTATAAAAAGGAAAGAACCGTGGCATTTTGATATTTACCGAAAGGACAGCGGCGGATATGCGGGAGTTGCTTTAAAATTTATTGAGCTTGCAGGCAAAAAAGAAAACGGCTCAATGATACTTTGCGTGCCAAACGGCAATTCAATAAGCGGACTTGAGGAAAATGATGTTGTCGAAATAACCTGCGACATTGTAAACGGTGAGGCACTCCCCCATTATTTCGGTCAGGTTGACGAGCAAAACCTTGAGCTTATAAGGCGTGTTAAAATATATGAACGCCTTGCAAGCAGGGCTATAAGAGAAAAATCAAAGAAATACGCTGTTGAAGCCTTGACCTTGCATCCGCTTGTAAACAGCTATTCGCTTGCAAATGAGCTCGCGGACAAATATATAAAGCTTAACAAAAAATACACGGGAGAGTGGAGATAATGGATTTTATTGCAGGCGCCGGCGCGACAAATATTGACCTGCTTTTTCAGGGCTTTGACAGGCTTGCCGATATCGGTGAGGAGCTTTACTGCAAGGACTTTTCACTACAGCTCGGCGGGGGACTTCCTGCAACGCTGATAAATCTCGGAAGACTCGGAATTAAAACAAAAATCGCCACTGAGCTTGGCAGTGATATTTTTTCAAGCTTTGCAAAAGAGAAATTCATTGAAAACAATACTCAGCCGCTGAATTTGTACAGCGGAAATGACATACCGCTTAATATTACCTCGGCAATAATTTTGCCGAATGACAGGACCTTTTACTCATACGGTAAGTCAACGATTGAGCCTGACGACAATTCGCTTGAAAAATTTTACAGGCTTGCAAGCGGCAGCAAAATATGTATGATGCAGCTCGGTGGATTTTTGCCTGTATACAAGAAGCTTAAAAGCGAGGGCACAATACTTGTGCTTGATACAGGCTGGGATGATGACATGAGTTTTGAAAAATACGATGATTTTCTTCAGCTTGCAGATTACTACACCCCGAACAGAAAGGAAGCTATCAAAATAACCGGTGAAAGCGATGAAAGCGCCGCGGCATATGCGTTAAAAAAATATTTTGACAAGGTGGTCGTTAAGCTTGACTCTGACGGCTGCATAGGAATTGAAAATAATGATTATTTTTTTGTTAAAAGTGTAAACGAATTTAAAAATATTGATTCAACAGGCGCAGGCGACGCATTTCTTGCAGGCTTTATGTACGGACTGTTTTATGATTATAAGCTGAAGGACTGTATTGAATTCGGGAATATTACAGGCGGAAAGGCTGTTACACAGCTTGGCGCGCTAAGCGGTTATTTGACAGAAGACGAACTGCTTAATTATAAAAACATTTATTTTAAATAAGGTATAAAAGCTTTGCAGGGTGACTGCTTTCCTGCTAAAGCATAACCTGAAAAATCCCTGCCATATGACAGGGATTTTTTATGTATATTTTATTTATTGGTAACGGCATTGAACTCGTCAATGATATCCTGCTGCGGCTTCGGTGTTACAAGAGATACAACAATATCAACCGCAAGGCCTATAATAAACGCCGGCAGAAGCTCATATATGGAAAATACACCGCCGAGCTTCGCGATAACAAATTTCCATAAAAATACCATAACTCCGCCCGCAAGCATACCGGCAGCCGCACCGTATTTGTTTGAACGCTTCCAGAAAAGCGAAAGCAAAACAACAGGACCGAAGGTTGCGCCAAAACCCGCCCAGGCAAATGACACAATTCTGAAAACTGATGAATTTTTATCCCATGCAATAATAACACCGATTACCGAAATAACAATAAGCGTAATTCTTGCGACCATCATTTTAGCAGTTTCGTTTAAATTAATTTTAAACAAACCGCCGATAATATTTTCGCTTGCTGACGATGACGCGGCAAGAAGCTGACTGTCGGCAGTTGACATTGTTGACGCGAGAATACCCGCAAGTATAACGCCTGCCGTAAGCGCCGGAACAACACCGCTTTTTGAAAGCAGGGTTGCAATCTGAATAATAATCGTTTCGCTGTCGTCAAACGCGGCAAGTGTGCCTGATTTAAGCATTGACATACCTACAAGACCGATAAGAACCGCGATTGCCATAGAAATAACAACCCATACAGACGCGACACGGCGTGAAAGCTTAATTTTTTCCGGATTTTCAATAGCCATAAATCTTAAAAGAATATGCGGCATACCGAAATAGCCAAGCCCCCATGCAAGAGTTGAAATAACGGAAAGCGCAGGGAAAGAGCCGGCGGAATTTGTTTCTGCGTTATAGCCCTTAAACATATCGAGATAACCGTCAAGATTTTTTGCATTAGCAATAACATTACCCATTCCGCCTGCCTGATTAATGCCGAAAACGAGAACTATAATCAGCGCCGCTGTCATGATGATTGACTGAATAAAGTCTGTTGTTGACGCGGCGTTAAATCCGCCGAGTGATGTATAACCCACAATAATAATCGCGGATACGACCATTGCAATATGGTAATCAATACCGAAAAGCGTACCGAAAAGCTTACCGCAGGCAGAAAAGCCCGATGCGGTATAAGGCACAAAGAACACAATAATTATAACAGCGGCTATTGCCATAATGAATCTGCTGTTATCTTTATATCTGCGTGAAAAATAATCGGGTATTGTAATTGCACCGATATCAGCTGAATATTTTCTCAATTTCTTGGCAACTATAAGCCAGTTGAGATATGTACCCACAGCAAGACCTATAACGGTCCAGCCCACCTCGGCAAGACCCGAAGCAAGAGCAAGACCGGGCAAACCCATAAGCAGATAGCTTGACATATCGGAAGCCTCGGCGCTCATAGCAGTTACCAGGGGACCGAGCCTTCTTCCCCCAAGATAAAAGTCACCGACATTTTTTGTCTTCTTTGAAAATGCAACGCCGATTAAAACCATGGCGGCAAGATAAACGACTATTGCAATCATAATGCAAATCTGTGCTTTTGTCATTCCACTTCTCCTTATATTCCTCTGAAAGGCTAATATACAGCCCGCCTTCTTAAAGTCAGCGCTGCAAAAAGATAAGTTATTTTATCACACTGAAGAAATATTGTAAAGAAAAATTTAAATCGGAGCAGCGCTCCATCAAGCTCGCTTGAAATGGGGCCTGCGAACGATTGCAACCTGCGCAGGGAGCGTTAGCTCCTCAGAGTTTCAGTGGGA